>CAYSHZ010000314.1:0-4559 GCA_964430905.1 uncultured Thermoanaerobaculia bacterium
GATAGACGGGTGTTTCGGGACCGGAAATGTCAACAAGATAAAGATCGTCACCAACCACGTAGGCGATATTCCCGGATACGGCAAGGTCTCTGGAATACCCCATCCCGTCAATAGAACTCAGGAGTACAGGTGTTGCCGGGTCGGAAACATCAATGACATGAAACCCGGGAATCGAATCCAGTACGCAGGCAAGGTTCCCGGATACTCCCACGTGTTTGGCGTGGCCGGGCGTGTCGATAGCGCCGAGTACTGTGGGTGCAATGGGGTTCGAGAGGTCGAGGATCTGAAGACCCGCCGGCCCGTCGGCCACGTAGGCGACTCGATCCGATACAACAATATTCTCGGCATACCCGAGCACATCAACCGAAGCCAGGAAGCTCGGCGAGACGGGATCGGAAACATCGATGAAATCAAGACCTGAACTCCACGTTGACATGCAAAGGGTACTACTGGACACCACGAGAACATTCGGATATTTCGACGTGGGTGACGAACTCAGGAGGGCCGGCGAGCAAGGATCGGAAAGATCATAAATCAGAAGACGCCCATCAGTGTTTGCAACGTAGGCGGAGCTATCGGACACAGCAATGCATCTTGCCAACCCCCCCGTGCCAACAGACGCCAAGAGGCCCGGAGAGGCTGGATCCGAAACATCAACGATCTGAAGACCCGATTCGCTGTTTGCAAGGTAGGCGATGTTGTCGGAAACCACAATATCGCCCACCTCCCTCCACTCCGGCGTCATGTAGGTGCCCAGATGCGTCGGGGAGGTTGGGTCGGAAAGGTCAATAATTTCAAGAACATAGTGCGCCTCTTCCACATCATCAACATACCAGCCCGCCACGTAAGCGACAGCGTCGGACACCGTGAAGGCACTCGGATATTCAGGAAGCGTCTGGTAGGAAGCCAGGAGTCTTGGAGATGCAGGACTGGAAACGTCAAAAACATCGAGCGCACCGTAAAAGGCAGCGTAAAGGGTCGTACCCGAGGCTGCGAGACCAATCGGAAAATTCGTCGGCATGTCGAAGCTTTCCAGCAGCTCCGGCGATGCGGGATCCGAAATATCGATGATCTGAAGCCAGGCATCTCTCCCTGTCACGAAGGCGGAGTTGCCCGAAACTGCAACAAAATCCCCTTCCTCAGGCAACAGGAGTTCCCCCACCTTCGAGGGATGTGCCGGATCACTGAATTCGTAGATCGTGAAGCCGAAACTGTCTGCGGTATATGCATAGTTGCCATCAACCACAATGTCATCGGGAACCTGGTTGTTCTGTCCGAAGTTCGTATACCCCGAGAGCAGGGAGCAATCCTGCCCGAAGCTATTGACCGCACCACCCAGGCCGATGAGCAGCAGGGCCACCGTGGCCCATTTCACACCGCGCCAACACGTTTTTGTGTATCTCATTGCAATGGGCCTCCAGTCTGTGCTCTGCGGTTGCCGCATCCGTGCCCAGCGATAACTGTAATACTGTAACTCAGATCACAGATCCCATCTGGCACTGGTGCGATTCTCGACGGTGGTAGGATGGATTGGATGAGGGGAAGGGAATCACTATCCGTCGATCGTTTTCTGTCGCTCGGTAGTTTTGGTTCCTGGGCCCCGAGTGTTTCGAGGAGGCGAACCCGTTCTCTCTCTGGTTGGTCATTTGTTTTCGCGCTTGTGTGCGGGACATTGCTGTGTGCACCCCTCCCGGTTCTCGCCAACGAAGGTGTGGACCTCGCGCTTGACGCGACCGTGTTCATCGAGGTCGATCGCATCTTCTCCCGGCAACGCATTACCACGTCCGGTACCGGTTTCGCCGTGCATGAAGACGGGTATTTCCTGACCAACAACCACGTGGTGAGTAGTAGGATCACTCTGCCTGACGGCCGCCGCGCCAAGGCAAAAGTGCTCGAAATCAGAATCGTGATTAATTCCGGCAAAGCCGATGAACGTGTCGTCGAAGCATCAATTGTGACCCGGGACTCGGACGACGATCTGGCCCTGCTCAAGGCCCGCCACAAACCAGACGCCTGGATCGACTGGACCCGTTGCACAACGCCGAAAATCACCGATGAGATCTGGGTTGTTGGTTATCCCCTCGGCGGAATGCTCGGTGCATTCGATGAACGGACGTCAACCCTGAAGCGCCCGACGGTATCGGTCAACTCCGGGCGCATTACGGCTCTGCGCAACGACGCCGAGGGTAATTTGAAAGTAATCCAGACCGATACCTCTCTGAACTACGGGAATTCGGGCGGTCCAGCGGTCGACGGCGAAGGCAATCTGGTCGGCGTTGTGGTTGCGAAGATCAGCGGCGCGGATGGTCTCGGCTTCGTGATTCCCATGAACGCCGTCACGGACTTCCTCAGTAAAAAGAGCATCGTCGTACGATTTGAACCGCCGCGCCTGTACCGAGGCATGGGGCCGTTGAGGGTCACCGTCGAACCGGTCTTCTCGACGGTTTCCGATCTCGGTGGCTCCGTCGAAATCGAAGGCGGCAACACGCCCGCCCTCAATGTGCCCCTTAAACCGCGTAGCAGCGACATGTTCGCATCGATTACATTGACGGACAACCACGTCGATGCTGCGGTTGAAGGGCTGTTGCGTGCCAAGGTTTCCGTAACCAGAGATGGCCAGCGATCTTCGACCCGGACATTCCGGTTGCGCGGCATGAGTTTAGGCCCTTCGAGTGGCACCGGAGGCGGCCCCTCGATCCAACAGGAAGTGCCGGACAAAGAGACCAAAACGATCGGTCTCGGCTCGCTTGGCGGCGGCACACTGAGCGGCACCAAGGTCGAAACCGTACGCTCCAAACCCAGTGATCGCCCGACAGTGGTCATCGACAACGCTCTGATGTATGAAGAGGGTGGTTTCCTCTACGCCGAGTGGCGATATCAGTTGTTGAAGACCGAATCCGATCGCCAAGCCGCTCTCGATTACGAAAAATCCGTCACGAAGATCATGAAGCTCAAGCGGCGCATCAAGAATGCGCGCAAGGTCGATGAATCCGAAGTCGACAGCGAACGGCTAAAAGAGGCCGAAAAAGAACTCGATGAGTTGATTGAATGGGCCAAAGCGGAACAACGCAAGATGAGAGATGGCTCCAGGCAAGTGAGATTCATCTACGACGATTACGGTCGCCTCACCAAGATTGAGGAAGGTCCGGGGAACAGTAAAGACTGGCGGCGCTTGAAGTCCCTCCACGAGGAGGTTGTCAAGCTGAAGGCCGCCGAAGAGGCATGGTCCGACTCTCAGAAGATCGAGACTCTCGAGACCAACCTCAGCGTCGCCGTAGATACAGCCAAGAAAAAGAGCCTGAAACTGCGTTCACTGAATATCTGCCGCTGCGGGCTGAATTGGGTCAAGTGTGACGATTCGGACTGTGCCGACGCGATCCGTCCCTGGGAGGGCGATATCTTTTGATGCCATATTCGGTGCCAGGTTGCTCACTCGGCGCATAACTTGACATGCTCAACCGAAAGGAACTGACACGCTCAGGTGAGGTTCAACTCGAATGACCGGCCGCAGGCTTCAAGCCACCGGTGCAGAAATCCGATGGTTGGGTTCGATTGCCATTTTTCGGCCTGCGAAACTGCCTGCTGGGAAATGCCCAGGAGGCTTGCGAGTTCGTTCTGGGTGAGTCCGGCGTCGATCCGCGCCTTCCGAAGAAGATACCCGGGGACACTTCTCTCCCACGTTGGGAGTTTGTTCCACCTCCGCAGGGCGCACCACTCGGTGAACGATCGCGGCCGGCTGCGATTGAGGCGGAGCCGGCGGCCGAACGTGACTACGGCCATCGGTTCGCCCATTTCTCGACCTCACTCGCGGGCGGGTCGGACCGTGCCCAGTGGGTGACAAATTCCTGTAATCGAGCCAGGGCACGATCCCAACCTTCGTCCCGGGTTCGTCGTTCGAGGCGGGCCATATCGAGCTTTTCCCGGGAAGACCTCCACAGCAACAGCGCATTGACCCCATCAACGGATGACTGCCAATGTTGCCATACCCCGAGACGGTCCACCACCAGGTCTTCCAGGGAAATGATTCTCACGTGTGTTCCGTCGAACTCAAGATCACGGGTTTCCTCATCAGGTCCGAGGGTGTCCCCGGGGAACTCAATGAAGATTTGGGCCTCTTCATGGATCCAATGACGACCGTGTTTGGCAAACCCGGCGTCGTTCAACGAACGCTGAAGTTCCGGTGATACCGGGCCGACAAGGTCAAGGTCTCCGGTGGTATAGCCGCCCCCGGTGAAGAGTTCGACCGCTGCCCCGCCAACAAGGACAGGGACCGCATCATCAGCCTCTGAGAATGCCTGAATCCACGCAACCAGGGCGGCAGTTTTCCGGGGGCCGTCAGGAAGGGGAAGAAGGTCTTCAATGTTCATTAATACAATATATAGATTGTGTTTGTGGAAGTCAATCCCATACGGGTGCCAAGTCCACAGTCCCGAAGTTATGAGAAATGGAGTTTTCTTGGGCGCCAAGGGGGTCCATCTGTTCCCTTCTCTTCCGGCTTTGGTTTTGAAATTCATCCCCGGCCTTCGGCTTGAGTGGGGGACTCCTGTTTTCTTGGCATT
>CAYSHZ010000315.1:0-4540 GCA_964430905.1 uncultured Thermoanaerobaculia bacterium
TATGTCGGTAATCTCCTCAAAGGTTTTCCGCTCCGACCTGAAATCGACCTGACCATGTGGGCGCGAGCGGGTCACGAGGACCGGATTGCCGCCATCGCGCCGGGCGCCAAGGTCATTTCGGTCTCGGCTCGTGAGTATTCAATCGCCGAACACTACCGGGTTCCGGTGGTTCTTTGGCGCGAGAAGATCGATGTTTTCCACGTGCCTCATTACGTCGTTCCCTTTGCCATCCGACATCCTGTGGTCGCAACGGTTCATGACGTCATCCAGCTGTACTATCCACCCCAGCGACGAACGCATTTGGCCCTGACCTACCTTCGACTGGTGATGGGATCGACCCTTCGGCGGGCGAGAAGGGTGATCACGGGGTCTTTGAGTTCCCGGGGTGATCTGGTCAAGGTCTTTGGCGCCGATTCCTCAAAGGTTGATGTCGTCGCGAACGGTGTCGACCCTGATCTGGCACACCGACCTCCGCACCAGGAGTTGGATGAACTCAAGGAACGGATGGGTCTGCGTCCTCCGCTGATCCTGGTTGTCGCCAACGACAAGCCCCACAAGAACCTGGATACGGTCTTGAGGGCCTATCATCTGGGCGTCAGGACGCACGGGTTTCCGGGACAGTTGGTCTTTGCCGGTGGGGTCAAGCCTGATGGGCGGTTGGCGCGCAAGGCTGCCGGTTTGGGCATCGACGAACGTATCCGTTTTGTCGGTCGGGTCAGCAGCGCCGACCTGGCCAGGCTCTATCATCTCTCTGCGGTTCTGCTCCACATTGCCCTGTATGAAGGGTTTGGGCTCCCGATTCTCGAAGGTATGCAGGCCGGTCTTCCGGTCATTACTTCAAATGTTGGGGCCATGCAGGAGTTGGGAGAGGGTGTGGCCCGGCTGGTCAACCCGCTGGACGTCCAGGAAGTGGCCCGTGTGATCGAGAGGGTTTTGGTTGACGATCCTCTTCGACGCCGAATGATCGAAAGCGGCAAGGTCCGGGCAGGAAAGATGAGTTGGGAGAAGACGGTTGAAGGTACCATTGCCGTGTACCGAAAAGTTATGGCTGCGGCGCCGCCGCTGGGGAGGTCATCGTGAGGGTCGCGCTGGTACATGACTGGCTGACCGGGATGCGAGGGGGTGAGTGGGTGTTGGCAGAGATTGCCGCCTTGTTCCCCGATGCGCCGATCTACACCCTGGTTCACAGGAAGGGTTCGACCATCCCGGATCTGGAGCGACGGGAGATCAAGACGTCGTGGTTACAATCGGTCTCATTCGGTGGCAAGAAATGGCGCTACCTCCTTCCGTTCATGCCCTCGGCGATCGAGAGCTTTACCTTCCCGGATACCGATCTTGTGATTTCGACATCACACTGCGTCGCCAAGGGTGTCATCCTTCCTCCCGGCGCTTTTCACCTCAGTTACGTTCACACTCCAGTCCGATATGCCTGGGATCAGCGTGGCATCTACCTCGAGAGGATTCCACGCGTGGTGCTGCCGGTGGTTCAAGGCGTGTTGGCTCATCTTCGGCAGTGGGACATGGTATCGGCGACCAGGGTTGATAGATTGGTGGCCAATTCCCGTCTTGTGAGGTGGCGAATCCGGCACTACTGGAACCGTGACGCAGAGGTCATACCGCCGCCGGTCGATACCGAATTTTTCACGCCTGGTGGAGAAAAGATTGACCGACTCCTGACGGTCGGGGCCCTGGTTCCGTACAAGAGAGTGGAGGTCGCGATCGAAGTGGCTCGGAAGATGGGCAAGAAGATCGATATTATCGGAACTGGTCCCCAGCGTCGTCGTCTTGAACGAATGGCCGGGCCTGATGTCCGTTTCCTGGGGCAGGTGACACGGGAGCAGCTTCGAGAAGCATACCGTTCTGCGGCTCTCTTGCTCGTACCCAACGTCGAGGATTTCGGCATGGTGACCGTCGAGGCGCTGGCGTGCGGAACGCCGGTGGTCGGTCTGGAAGCCAGTGGAACCTCGGACACCGTCCGGGCAGGGCGGGAGGGTCAGCTGGCCGACAGTCCGACGGTTGAGGCTCTCGCAGCAGCAACGAAACAGGTGCTTGACCGCGACTGGGATGTCGAGCAGCTCAATCGACGGGCACAGGCGTTTTCCCGCGAGCAGTTCCTCCTGCGTTTTCGGTTCTTGCTGGACCGCCTCGGATTCTCCCTGGAAGGCCGATGATCGAACGCCGCCGGCAGATTCAGGTGGTCCTCCACCTTCTTGGTGACCTTCTGGCCACTGCCCTCGGTGTGCCTGTGGCCTACTGGTTACGCTTCCACTTCGAGGTCGTCGAAATCACCAAGGGCATTCCGGAGTGGGAACACTATCTGGTCCTCGTACCCATGGCCCTGCTGATCTGGCCGACGGTCTTTTACTTCCAGGGGCTCTACCGGCGGCGGCGGATTCGTTCCCGTGCCGACGAGGTCATTCGCCTGATCACGGCAGTGACATTCGCGACGGCGCTGCTGGTTGCGGGTGCCAGTTTCTATCGACCTCCTGAATTTACCTACTCACGAGTTTTCATGCTCCTGCTCGGTCTCTGCAATTTTGTCCTGGTGATCTTCTTCAGGTGGATCATCTCGAGCGTGTTGGGACGAATTCGGCGGTCCGGCCGCAATCTTCGAAACGTGCTGGTCGTCGGCGCAGGAGAGTTGGGCCGGAGGGTTGTCGATGGGCTTCAGGCCCACCTCGAGTACGGCTTCAAGGTCGTCGGCTATCTCGATGATGACCCAGGCCTGAAGGAAAAGGGTTTTCATGGCGTCCCGGTTTTGGGGTCGACCGGTGATCTTGAAGCTATTGTTGCGTCGCAGAATATTGACCACGTCATCCTGGCGTTGCCCAACTCGGCTCACCATCGAACCAATCAACTGATCCGGAGAGCCGGCCAACTCCTGGTTGTCGTCAAGGTCGTTCCCGATCTCCTCCATTTCTTCGTTGCCACCGGAGGCGTGGAGGAACTGGACGGCATCCCGATGATCGATCTGACCAGGATTCCGCTCCAGGGTTGGCATCAGGTCGTCAAACGCCTGTTCGATATCGTTGGCGCCGCAGCGTTGCTGCTGGTCACTGCGCCGTTCTTTCCTTTCGTTGCCTGGCGCATCAAGCGTGTCGACGGAGGACCTGTGTTCTTTTCGCAGATCAGGACCGGGCTCGACGGGCGTTCCTTCAGGCTCTACAAGTTCCGGTCAATGCGGATCACGGCCGAAGACGATCGCACCTGGACCCGGGCAGGAGATGATCGTGTCACGGCCATCGGGGATTTTCTGAGGCGCACCAACCTCGACGAATTGCCGCAGCTCTACAACGTATTGAAGGGCGACATGTCTCTCGTCGGTCCCCGGCCCGAGCAACCGGAATTCGTTGAACGGTTCAGGGAGCGCTATCCCGAGTACAACACCCGGCATCGGGTCAGGGCGGGCCTGACCGGGTGGGCCCAGGTCAATGGCCTGCGGGGTGATACATCGATCCGACAACGGGTCATCCACGATCTCTACTACATCGAAAACTGGAGTTTTGCCCTGGATCTCAAGATATTGATGCGGACCCTCTGGCAGGGTGGACGCTGAGAATTGCGTAGTTGAGGTCTTCCCATTTTGTAACTTCCCCTTGATGTCGGGCATAGGAGCCGACAGTGAACGATGGCGGGGGAGGGGCAATGACACAGCATTTCGAAATTGAGGATGACCTTGGTACTGCGCCTTTGGGCCAAGTGTTTGTGGCCATCGAGCCGGCCTCCGGGGACGGGCGACAGGGTGGTGTTGTTCAACCAACAGAGCGGTCCTCATCGAGTGATCGTCCTCCGGATGACTCTGACGATGAACCTCCGGTGGTGGCCCAGGATCTGCATGCGCTGAAGCCGAAGAAGAGCCGGGGCGTTCTGTTGGCGGCTTCAGTCGCTACTGGAGTCATTCTCGTCATAGGACTGGGTTGGATCGGGTTCGGTCATCCGGATCTCGAGGGTTCCCTCTTTGGGACACCGGGCGATTCCGAAGTCGATCAGGCCCTGATGGAGTCAATTCACGAGGACCTCGATTCGATTGATTTTGACAATGATCCGAAAGGGGACGAGACCATTGACTCGATCTTCGGCGCCAATCCCCTGACCGGGGACGCCAACCCCCTGTTGAACAGCGGACACCGAAAGCGGTGGCTTTCGACCGCGATTGCCGGAGTCGGATACAACAAGGTCGACAAACACCTGAAACAACAGGCAAAGGCCATCAAGGCGGTCAAGGCCGAAATGCGGCACATCGGAGTGGCGACGGACGCGATTTCGGGCTTCTGGCTGGGGTACGAGCCCCCCCAGATCAGCCCGGAGATTGCCAAGGCCTACAGGATCGACGAGACTGTTGGTGACCTTCAGAGAAACCAGAGCGTCATGCTCGTGGCCTTTCGGTAGAGGTGCTTGCAATAACGGCTCCCTCGGGCTGATGTGCTCGAATGGTCGAAGAACGGGAGGGGATAAACCCCTCCCCTACAAAGAAAAACGCGGGGACGGGGTTCTTCCCTGCCCGTATCCAAGGTTCCAACGGCATTGCGTTCGTAGGGGC
>CAYSHZ010000316.1:0-4523 GCA_964430905.1 uncultured Thermoanaerobaculia bacterium
AGAGAGTCGCCAATGCGTATTCAATACCAGGAGGCGCGTATGTGGACCTTTATCTTGTGGTTGATTCTTCTGGTCGTCAGTTGGCCCCTGGCCCTGCTGGCCCTGGTGCTCTATCCGTTGGTCTGGTTGTTGATGTTGCCCTTCCGCTTGATCGGAATCTCCGTCAGCGCAGTCTTTCACCTGCTCAAAGCGATCCTCTTTTTGCCGGCCCGGCTGCTCGGAGGTGGTCCGGTGCGGGTGGCGGCCTAGTGATCTGAGATTACGGGTTCACCGAGGACCAGCCCTGGGTGTTCTCGGAAGAAAAATCGTCAGCGAAGAGGGGAAGGGGAGGACACCCGGTCAGTTCAATCTCGAAGAGCTTGGGCCAGAACTTGCCCGTGACGAAGAGGCGTTCGGTCGCCTCGTCGAAGGCGATTCCGTTGAGGACCTCGGCCTTGGGTTGGGTCGGTCCCAAAAGTCCATCGAGATCGATCCAGGCGATGACCCGCCCGGTATCCGGGGAAATTCGTGCGATCAGATCGGTCTGGTAGACATTAGCCAGGATCTCTCCACGGATGAACTCCAACTCGTTGAGTTGAGAGACGGGATCGGGGCCGTCCAAGACCTGAATCTGGCGGATCGCGGCGAATGTCTCCGGGTTTCTGAACGTGATGAAAGTCGTGCCGTTGCTCATGATCAGACGGCCGGCGCCGTCCGTCAGGCCCCAGCCTGATCCGGTGTATGTGAACTGACCGAGGGGTGCGAAGGTCGTTCGGTCCCAGATGAAGGCCAGCTCGGACTGCCACGTCAACTGGATCAGGCGGTCATCGACCAGGGTCACGCCCTCGCCGAAATACTGGTCATTGAGGTTCTGGATCTGTTGGACCTCCCCCGTCTCCAGGGTCACCCGCCGGATTGACGAGTCTCCGTGATAGAGGCCGGTACCTTCATACAGGATTCCGTCTCGAAAGAGCAGGCCCTGGGTGTAGGCCTGGTCGTCATGTGGGTAGACATGAACGATGGAGTAGCCACAGACCGGCGTCGTCGTCTGCCTGTCGGTCGCGGTTGCGATGACCGATGTGTGGATCGCGACGACAGTGATGAGGCACAGCAACCTTTGGTTCAATTGACTATTCCTTGCCTGCTTCAAGCAGCCACTTGGCGAGGACTGCGAGATCCTTGTCGGATGCGTCGACGACCTTCTGCATCTTCAGTTCATACTCCGTGTCCTGGGCCGAGAGGCGGGGGTCGTTTTCAACGATGGGTTGGGGGTCACGCAAATAGGTCCCAATTGTTTCGGCCGAGTCCCAGTCCTCCTCAAGCCGGTCGAGAGCGGGCCCATACCTGTTGCCCTCCAAGTGAAAGCCGTGGCAGCGGGGGCATCCAAGGTCAGCGTAGAGTTTTTCGGGATCCTGTGGGCCGCACGCCATCGAGACTATCGCGGCAAGAGCCAGCGTCACAAGGGAAAACACTCTCATGATTCAACCAGATGATCCGCCTTGGCGGCACAGAGAAAGTCGTTGCGGGACAGGCCGTCAACCGCATGCGTTGCAAACCGCAGGGTGCAGGCACCAGGGCCGACGACCATCTCAGGGTGATGGTCCTCCCGATGAGAGATCCAGGCAACGGCGTTGACGAAGGCCATTGTTTGATAGTGGTCTTCGAATCGATAGGTCTTTTCCAGGTGATCATCAATGATCTGCCAGTCATCAACGTGGGTCAGAAGATGTCCGATCTCATGATCGGAAAGGGGTGACGCGCCTTTGGCGATTGGGCTGCACGCTTCCATGACCATCGTGTTGTCGCACATCTGAGCCTCCAGACTTCATCATACCTATTCAACGAAAAATTGTGATCTCCTCAACGGTGGGGACCCCGTGCGATTCTCAAGGTTCGGTACTATCCTGTCCTCGTTATGAGCCGTTCAGCCAGAATCTTCACTCCGCAATTGGTCGAGGTCACCGGTCGAAGCATGGAGCCGACACTGCCGAAGGGCTCGGTCGTGTGGGCTACTCGGGACGCCAACTCGGCTGCAATCGGCGATGTTGTGCTTCTTGAAGGAGGAATCGGGTGGATCGTTCACCGGTTGGTCTGGCGGTCAACCGGGGGTGGGACCGATCTACTGTTTCATCGCGGCGATTTCGAGGGCGGTATCGGTGTCTGCCCCTCGGCCGCAATTCGCGGGCGGGTAGTGGCCATGATCGAGCCCGACCGTACCTCACTCCGGCCCTTCCAAGACCTTTCGGTCGGCTTTCGGTGGCGGTTCAGGTTGGCGCAAGCCCGGTGCCAAGTCTATTCGCTCTGCTTTTCAGTGGTGCATCGTGTGGGTCTTGGCCAAGCGCGTCCTATTCGGGCTGTGGGTTGGGTTTTTCGAAAAATACTCCTCTGATTATTGGACGAGGTAGAAAAACATCGGTGCCCCGCAGCCTGCCGATTCCCCGTCCAGGAAGGGTCTTACCTCCCACAATCCGTACAGGGAGGTGCTGACGATCAATGTCCCGCCTACAGGCAAGCTCAGGACAACACCCGGAGAAGAAGACTTACCTCCCGGTGATGACCTCAAGTGCTGGATTGCCAACGGATAAGGAAAACCGGCGACTCGAACCTGGTATGCCCCCTTCCCGGTCTTCGATGTGACCGGGGCTGTCAGCACCTGATAGAGGTGTCCGTTGGGTGTGTATACCTTCAGTTCGAGAAGGGCGTCGCCGACGAATTCACCAACGACACTAGCCTCGAACACAACATCAAGTATCTCTGTCGCCGAAAAGGCCCGAGCTGAATCGAGCCAAGGCGTCGTGCCACCGGATTCGAAACCATCGACAAAAACCACGGTCGATGGGGCATTGGCGGACACATCAACGGTGATGCAGACGGCGGGAGAATCGTCGGCGTCCACGGATGCCGCAACGGTGAGGGACCCAAGCAACATCAGGACGACGGGTAGGCACACAAGACACCGCCAACCTGTGGACTTGATTCTCATGGTCATCTGAACCTCATGTTTCGTTTCCATCTTCAGGGCACCTCCACGGCGTAGACCCTGCCCTCGTCCGTTCCAACCGTAATGAGGGAAGTCTCAATATCGAACGTCGGAGCCCCAACCGTCTTCGCAACTGCGGGGTCACCGAGTAGGGTCGAAGCGGTTTGGGTGCCGGTATTCTTGTTGATACGGCGAATACTGCCGTTATCCGCCGCACTGCCCACCCAGAGGTCGTCGCCGACAACGATTATAGGCGATGGACTTAACAGTGGAATTGGTGGCCACAGTTGCGCAGCCGAGTTTCCGTTGTCCACGACCGCATGCACCATGGCCGTTGTTGAATAGTAGAGCTGGGTTGGCGTCATGGTGGTATCCACCCAGACGAAGCCTTTCACCGGCCCGACCGAGCGACTTGGGATGTAAGGTGCCGCCCATTCATCGGAGCCGTCTGCTGGATCGAGAGCGAAGACCTCGCCACTGTTGTTTCCAACATATAGAACACCACCACGAAGGATGGGTGAGCTGTCAACGTTGCCGATGTCACGTGCCCATTTGAATTCGAAATTGGTTGGCGGATCGACGAGTTCCAAACACCAAACAGTATTGGCGCTCCCACCGGTCTTGCGGCGGCTTGCAAAATAGACCCGGTTTGAGCCGTAATCCACCTGCGCCTGTCCCGAGATGACTCCGATACCGGAACTCCCGCCACCGTTGTCAAATACCCATTCGATAGCGCCGGTTTGGAGATTGAGGCCGTAAAACTTGGAATCACCCGACACTGTTCGACTGCCCACCAGGATCACGTCGAAGGCGCCTCCATAATCGGTGAGGACACCCGAGGGTGCGGCAATGACCATGTCCCCAAGCATGCTGCTTCGCCACAGTTCTCTCCCGGTGACCGAATCAACGGCATAAACATGACCGTCCTCGGAGGAGATGAAAACGACCTCACTCGCACCATCGATCGTCGTGGAAGCGAACGGCACGGGGGCAGGCCGGGCCTGCGCTGGACCATTCATCGCGACCGGTTTCCAGCCCACTGGCCAGATGCCTCCACCTGAACCTGCGCTCACGCTGTGTATGCTGCGATCGTTTGAGACTGTGAAAAGAACCTCGCCGGGACGAACCCCCGTCGGAGCAAGTGACGAGGCCCCGGTTGAGAAGACCCAAGGGATATCGGTCGGGTCAGCAGAAGGTCTGGAAGAACACCTGGCGGCATTAGACCAGAGGCCGGTCCCGGGCCCCTCGACGAAAGCGCTGAAATAGTATTCGATGTCGTTGGAGATCCCTGCGCTGAGAATCATGCTGTCACCAGCTCCCGGGGCTCCAGAGATGTCGTCCACATCTGGAGAACAGGAATCCGGGTCCATGACATATCCGCTGTCACTCCAGCAGATCCGGGTCATCGAGTACGGCCACTCGGGATTCAGCCACTCCAGATCGACCCTGGTGTTGGTGGCGCGGGCCGTGAAAAATGGTGGACGTGAAGGTGCTGTTGCCGTACAACCAGTCAGTGTCACCGGCAAACGAACGAGGTTGACATCTTCAGAATCGTTGTCCATGG
>CAYSHZ010000317.1:0-4521 GCA_964430905.1 uncultured Thermoanaerobaculia bacterium
CGGTCCCGACGTTAAAAATCCCAAAGCCCGTTCTGCCGAGAGTTGCAACATTGGCCTTGACGATGTCTCCGACAAAGACGTAGTCCCGGCTCTGTTTCCCGTCGCCGTTGATCACCGCCTGTTCGCCGTTGAGGAGTTTGTGCATGAAGATGGCCACGACTCCCGCCTCGCCGTGTGGATTCTGGCGAGGTCCGTAGACGTTGGCATAGCGCAGACAGGTGACGTCCAGTCCATACTGGTGGTGGTAGAAATACAGGTACCGTTCGCTGGAGAGTTTTGCGACGCCGTAGGGTGAGATCGGACGGGCGGGGTGATTTTCGTCCGCCGGATGGAAATCCTGCTCGCCATAAATGGCGCCACCGGTCGAGGCGAAGATCACCTGGCGCACACTCGATTTTCGTGCTGCTTCGAGCAGGTTGAGAAGACCGAGGATGTTGACGTCGGCGTCAAAAACGGGGTTCTCCACCGAGCGCCGAACGTCCATCTGGGCGGCGTGGTGGACCAGGATGTCGATTTTTCGATCGTGAAGGAGTTGTGCCGCCTGATCAGACCGAATGTCTGCAACGACCAGTTCGGCCCCGGCCGGCACATTGTTTTTGCTTCCCGACGAGAGGTCGTCGAGAATGATCACAGTATGGCCCCGGGCGATCAGGGCGTCGGCGATGTGAGATCCTATAAATCCGGCCCCGCCGGTGACGCAGATCGTTGATGGCATGGTTGAAAATCCCCTTTCGAATGGAGAACGGCCCGTGGCGGATCCCCTGAGTCGGTCATTCTACCAACGTCCGACCGTTGATGTTGCAAGAACCCTGTTGGGAAAGATCCTCGTACGCCAAACCGGAGAGGGGAGGGTTGCAGTGCGTTTGATCGAGGTGGAAGCATATCTGGGACCTTCCGATCCTGCCTGTCACACCTTTGGAGGGCGACGGACGGCCAGGGTCGAGAGCATGTGGAGTGTCGCGGGTCACGCCTATGTCTATCTGATCTACGGTGTGCATCACTGTCTTAACGTTGTGACCGTCGGAGAAGGGGTGGGGGAGGCCGTGTTGCTCCGGGGAGCGGTTGTTGTCGAAGGGGGTGAGTTGGTTCGGCGTCGGCGGGGACCCCGACCATCCGACCAGGAGCTCCTTAACGGGCCAGGCAAGCTCTGCCAGGCTCTGGCCGTCGATCGGAAGCTGGACGGATGGGACCTTTGCTCGAACGATGGTGCTCTGTGGATTATTGACGACGGGTGTCACATTCCGGTCGAGGAGATTCTGGTGTCGCCGCGAATCGGACTGGGTGAGGTCGGTGAGGCGGCTCGTTGGCCCTTGAGGTATCGAATTCGTCAGAGATAGGATTCTGGTACCGTTGTTCACGGAGGAAAAAGTCATGAGGGTGATCATTTTCGGAGCGGGGCGGGTTGGGTCAGCAATGGCGTTGGATCTGGCCGCCGATCAGGCATTCGAAGTTACGGTTGCGGATATTGATCCAGAGGCACTCCGGCCCTTGGCGGGGGTTGAACGCCTGACGCCGGTCCGAGCGGACCTGCGAACCGTGGACATGATCCAAAGGATGGCCATGGCTCATGATCTCGTCGTCGGGGCGGTGCCGGGTCCGATGGGTTACGGGACAGTGAAGTCAGTGATTGATGTTGGCAGGGACATTGTGGACATCTCATTCTTCGAGGAAGATCCCTATCCGGAATTGGACGAATTGGCTCGGAGAAGGGGCGTCATGGCCCTGACGGACTGCGGTGTCGCTCCGGGGTGTTCCAATTTGATTCTGGGCGCGGCGCAGGCGGAGATGGACAGCGTGGAGAGCTTTTCCTGCTTCGTTGGGGGCTTGCCGGCCATTCGCCACCAACCCTACGAGTACAGGGCCGTTTTCTCGCCAATCGACGTCATAGCCGAATACACCAGGCCGGCCCGGTTGGTCGAGAACGGTACGGTGGTTACGCGGGATGCCTTGACTGAGGTCGAACATCTTGATTTTGATGGTGCGGGCACGTTGGAGGCATTCAACACCGATGGTCTTCGGACCCTGCTTCGTTGTAATGTGCCCAACATGAAGGAGAAGACCCTGCGTTATCCCGGCCACGCGGACAAAATGCGGATGCTGCGGGACACGGGTTTCTTCTCGACTGACGAGGTTGAGGTCCGGGGCGTCAAGATTCGGCCGATCGACCTGACGTCCAAACTTCTGTTCCCCGCATGGCACATGGGTGAGGACGACGAGGATTTGACGGTCTTTCGGGCCGAGGTGGTTGGTCGCGTCGGTGAGACGACCATCAGAAGAATCTACGGGATGCTGGACCGCCTGGACCGGGAAACTGGGACAACCTCAATGGCTCGTACCACGGGCTATACCTGCACGGCGATCGTTCGATTGGTT
Source organism: uncultured Thermoanaerobaculia bacterium (assembly GCA_964430905.1). Taxonomy (GTDB): domain Bacteria; phylum Acidobacteriota; class Thermoanaerobaculia; order Thermoanaerobaculales; family Sulfomarinibacteraceae; genus DAOWGJ01. The sequence goes on from CAYSHZ010000317.1 coordinate 2,374, forward strand.
GCAGCGGGCCTCTTCCGAAGAGAGGGCGTCTGGGCGCCCGAAGCTGTGGGGCGCACCGAGGGTTGTTTCCGGTTTATTCTCGACAGGCTTGCCGAACGCGGTGTCGTTTTCAAGGAGAGTGAAGAGACACTGTAATCTCGCCCGTATTCCCCATCATTGTTTCTTGCGACTCTGCGTCTTTGGGTCGATTCCTTCCGGGTTTGCTCGGACGGGGTCCCCCTCGGTGCCTACTGTGGCAGCTGGGCCCTGATCTCGTCCAGGGTTCGCCCAACGGTCTCGACGATCTCGGTCAGAGGAACCAGTGTCTTGTCTCCGCCGCTCCGAAGGCTCAGTTCGACATTGCCCTCGGCCAGGCCTCGGGCCCCCGCGACGATGCGGACGGGGAATCCGATCAAATCCATGTCGTTGAACTTGACGCCCGGCCGTTCCGGCCGGTCGTCGAAGAGGATGTCGATTCCGGCACTTTTGAGTTCGGCGTAGAGCTTCTCGGAGGCCTCGACGACCTCGGGTTTGTCGGAGTTGAGCATCACCAGGACGACCTCATAGGGCGCCAACGGCAGGGGCCACTTGATGCCCTTCTCGTCATGATTCTGTTCGATGGCGGCGGCAACCGTTCGTCCAACGCCCAGGCCGTAGCAGCCCATGATCATCGGGTTTTCTTTGCCCTCGGCATCAAGGAAGGTGCACCGCATTTTCTCTGAATATTTGGTGCCCAGCTTAAAGATATGACCAACCTCGATGCCGCGTTTCTCGATCATCGCCTCGGAACACTTCGGACAGGGATCGCCCGCTCTGGCGGTTCGCAGATCGACGATGTCGCCTGGCTCAAAATCACGGCCTGGGACGACACCGATCAGATGGGTGTCCGCCGTGTTGGCGCCGGTCGCCGCGACCTTGAGATCCATCACCGTCGGATCGGCAATGATACGGATGTCCACAAGGCCGACCGGGCCGGAGAAGCCCTGGGGGCCTCCGGTGATTTGCTCGATCTTGGCCTCTGACGCCAATTGGAGGTGCGTACAATCCAGGAAGTTCTTGAGCTTGATCTCGTTGATCTCGAGGTCGCCGCGAATCAGGACCGCGACGAACTCCTCGTCGCTCTCAAAAATCATGGTCTTGATCAGATGGCTGGGGTCGACCTTGAGGTAGGTCGCGACCTCGTCGATGCTGCGCATCTCGGGGGTATGAACCGTCTCCGGAGCATCGCTTGAATCCAGGGGCCAAGCCGGTGCGCCGGCGATTGTTCCCGTTTGCGCCTTTTCGACGTTGGCGCCGTAGCCGCATGAGGGGCAGGACATGATCCCGTCCTCGCCGGTGTCGGCCAGTACCATGAACTCGTGGCTCTCGGATCCGCCGATGTTCCCGGTATCGGCCTCGACCGGTGTGTAACCCAGTCCGCAGCGTTCGAAGATTCGGCAGTAGGCCCTCTCCATGGCGCGATAGGTTGTGTCGAGGTCCTCGGCATCGGCATGGAAGGAGTAGGCGTCCTTCATCAGGAACTCGCGTCCCCGCATCAGGCCGAACCGGGGCCGAATCTCGTCCCGGAACTTGGTCTGAATCTGATAGAGGGCAACCGGCAGTTGCTTGTAGGACTTGATCGATCGCCGGACGATGTCCGTGATGATCTCTTCGTGGGTTGGTCCGAAACAGAACTCGCGGTCGTGGCGGTCCTTGATTCTCAGGAGCTCGGGGCCGTACTGTGCCCAACGCCCGGACTCTTCCCAGAATTCTGCGGGCTGCACTGCCGGCATCACCAGTTCGGCCGCGCCCGCAGTCTCCATCTCTTCCCGAATGATGTCGGACATCTTGTCTATCGAGCGCCAGCCCAGGGGCAGCGAGTTGTATATACCGGCGGCGACCTTGGAAATCAGTCCGGCCCGCATCATCAGTTTGTGGGAGACGACCTCGGCATCGGCGGGGTCCTGTCTCAGGGTATGAATAAAAGTTCTGCTCCAACGCATCGTACGCTCCTGTTTCCTGGCCGCCCGTCAGGGCGATCGGCGGATTGTAGCAGGAGAGAGGGTGGAAGGAAGAAAGGGAGAGGGGAGGGGCCCCCGCAGGGGCCCCGAATTTTTCGTGAACAGCCCGCAGATCTGGAGATCGACGGGAAAAATCCGAAGCATGGCACGCGCCGTTGTCCGTTGTCCG
>CAYSHZ010000318.1:0-4520 GCA_964430905.1 uncultured Thermoanaerobaculia bacterium
CCCCCGGGAAACGGCGATTCGAGAGACTGCGCCAACGACCTCGCGATTGACGGTTCCGGGCGAGTTGCCGTCGTTGGAGAACTGGATGTGGATTGGGGTGGTGTCTCTCTCGACGAGACCTATGGGATTGTGCGGTACTCCAATGACGGGACGGTACTTGATGTTCGATACTTTGACGGCGCGCCCGCCTATCCCCTGCCGGACCAGGCTCTGGCGGTCGCGGTCAACACCAATGGCGACGTCGCAGTGACCGGCGCCGCATATGGCGACGCCACGTTCTATGACATCGGTACCACCGTTGGAATCTCCGACGGAAGTCTTTTCTCCGACGGTTTCGAAAGTGGAGATCTTAGTGCCTGGTAGAGAGGGAACATCCTGGGGGCCGAGTCCGCTCGGCCCCCAGTCCGTTCCCATCCGGAAACTCGTATGGGGACTGCGTGGTTCCCGAGGTGGAAACGAGCCATTTTCCGATAAGTTCCAGGAAGGCAAGGGGTTGCGCGATGTCCCTACGTACTGTCAAGTACGCCTCATTCACCGCCCACGCCACCCGCTTTGCGGGTCCGAGCCTTTCGGCTCGACGCCCTTTGGGCTGGGCGCGTGTCCCTATTCTACGAAAACGTTGAATCCCACCACGTCTTCCGAGCCTCGCGACGAAAACTGGTGAGAACGTCAGGCTGGATTTTCGGATACGGGTTCCGGATACAATGACTGTGAAAAGATATGGCTGAACTCTTCTTCGCTGAATTCCGTTTCGACACACGCTCACTCCGTCTGGAGGGGCCTGATGGCGAGATCGAAATCCGGGCCAAGACTCTCGAGTTGCTGACCTACTTGATCGACCACCGCAATCGTTTTGTGCCCCGCGACGAACTGATGGAGGCCCTCTGGCCGGGAGTGACCGTCACGGCTTCATCCTTGACCCAGTGCATTTCCGAGTTGCGCCAAACCCTTGGCGATTCGGCAAACGAGCCACGCTTTGTTGAGACCCGCATCAAGAAGGGCTATCGCTTCATTGCCACGGTCTATCATCAGCCGACTGTCCGTCTCGAGCCTCTGCCACCCCCACCCGACATCCTGGGGGATGAGCCGCCGGGCATGCACCGCCGCTCGCTGATTGTCGGAGCCCTCGTTGTTGTCTGCGCCATGGGTGTCTCCATCGCCTGGTGGGCACTTCGGGCCACACCGGCTCAACCGACCTCCATTATTGTGGTCCTCGTGGCCTCTGAGGATCCTGAGCCTTGGGTCCAGGCCTTTGGCGAAAGAATTCGCGAAGCCGTCCTCGGCAGCCTCTCCTCGACAGCAAAAATCGTTCTAACGAAAGACCCGACAGAAATTCCCGCCGGCCGAGGGTTCCAGATCGATATCAACTGCCGTCGTCGAGAGGGCGAAATCGAGATCGGTTTGATCCTTCGCGAATGCCGAAGCGGCGAAGCACTCTGGGGATGGACCTGGGTTGTGCCTCGAGAAGAAAAAGCCACCGACAGGACTGTGGCTGAAATCGCCGCCAGGGTCCGGCAGGCCGTTCTTGGACGGTTGAATTGAGGTGGCAATCATTGCATGGCCTGACCGATCCACCGGTCGGCGTGTTTCAGGAGAAGGAACCGTTCCGGATCCCGGGCCAATGAGACGACCAGTTTCCCATCCGGAGCCCAATCGAACCACGAAACTAGGCTGGCCGGGATCTCAAAAGCGGTCAACCGGCGGGGCTCAGTCCCTTCTTTTCGATCCACCGGCAGGACCCAGATATCGGCGCCTGCAGGGCCGGATGGCTGGTCGTAGGCGATCCACCTGCCGTCCGGTGAAAATCTGGGCTTGCCGCCGGCCCAGCGGTTGATGACGATGGGCTCCTCCCAAAGGGTCTCGATGCTCTCCTGGTCATCAGTCAGCCGAACTACCCTCAGTCTGGCGTCATCAACTGCGCCTGGAATCGCGAATGCGATGATGTGACCGTCGGGCGAGATTGCGGGGTTAACGGCGCCGTCAAACCCAAGCCGCACCATCTCGCCCGTCTCGATGTCAATCCTGAAGAGATCCTCCGTGCCGTCCCGATCGGAGATGAAGATCATGCTGCGGCCGCTCGGGTGCCATACCGGGTGAAAGCTGTTCCAGTCACCTTCGGTGATTCGTCGCGGATCGCTGCCGTCTGCACCCGCCAACCACAGGGCACTCCGATCGTTCTTGATACAGGAGTAGCCTACAAATCTTCCGTCGGGAGACCACGCAGGATTGAAGGATGCCTCACCGGTGGTCAGCAGTGGGCCGAGACTGTTGGTCTCTCGTTCCAAAATCCAGAGATCGCCTCGGGCCGACTGAAAGACCATCCTCGTGCCATCCGGCGACACGCGGGGTTGTGATCCACCTCGGGTCCCTGAGAGCACGCGAATGCTTGACGACGGGCTAGGAGACTTGGGATTCACCGGAACCTCGACAAGCTCACTTTCGCGGAGACCGATGTCCAGAACGAGTGATGTGCCGTCCGAAGTGATGCTGGGATACGATGCCAGCCCGGGCCCGGGGAAGACGATGCGGGTGGTCCCGCCTTCCAGGGCAGTCCCACACAGCATGGTCTGCCAGGATCCAGGTGGTCTCAGACACCAGAGGGCAACGTTGAGTTTCTTCGACAGGGCCAAACCATTCACGGGAACACCTCGGACCTTGGCAATCAGTTCCGGCGTCCCGGTCACAACATTCACCGCAACGAGGCGTGACCACCGTACTCCGTCAGTCAACAGAGTAATGATGGTCTCCCCGGAGAAGGAAAACGCACAGCTCAACGGCGTGGCCAAATCTTCGAACGAAGTCAACACCCGCCGTTCGGTACCGTCTCGGCGGCAGACGATGAGCTGATGGAAATGGCCGGTCAGCTCCTGCAGAGCGGCGATCATCGCACCGTCCGGCGATACCGTTGGCGCATATCCCCTGGTGATCTTTCGGGGGACGCCTCGATCGATCGAAACCTCCCAAACCCACGATGGACCAAAACCCTCTGCGGCAGCGAAGAGGACGTACCGATCGTCCGGAGTCAGGCTCAACCCTGTGATTCGATGTTTCCCGGCCCACACCATCTCTGGATTGCTCGTGCCGGTCGGCGCCAGCCAGAGCTCACGGTTGTCTGTGGAACAGTAGACCACAGCAGATCCATCCGACGTGATCACCGGCATCTGGCCGTCAGCCGGGAGCATGTGTGCGCCACGAGCTGGAGAAAGGCCACCGGTCGTTGCTCCCGGAATGATCCACCAAATCAGTGTCGCCAGAATGATCCCCAGAGTGCCGGCGACAGCCGGCAGCCAATAACGACCGTTCGTCGATCCCTTTCTGCGATGCGTGAGATTGGCCAGTTCGACCACCAGATCACGTGCATCTCGCGGTCGGTCGGCCGGTGTGATTTGTAGGCAATCCATCGCAAGTCCGGCAAGCCCTTTTCCGACCCTGGACCGACACCGAGGCAAGGGTCTTGCCTGAACCAATGAAACGGCGTTGAGGGTGTCGATGGTGGACTCTCTCCGGAAAGCCGGGGCGCCACACAACATTTCGTACAGCACTGCACCGAAAGCAAAAACATCCGTTGCAACCGTCAGTTCCCCGCCCTGAACCTGCTCCGGAGACATATAGGCCGGTGTGCCGAGAATGGCGCCATCGGAGGTCACCCAGCTCTTGGGGAAGATCTGATCAGGCGCCACCTGTTTCGCCAGACCAAAATCCAGCAGTTTGGCATTGCCCTCAGGGGTCAGCATGATATTTGCCGGCTTGATGTCACGGTGGGCCAGACCAACGGCATGGGCCGCCGAAAGCCCATCGGCAACCTGCTCCATGATCTTCAGGCACTCGTGTTCGTCCAGTGGCCCCTTGGCAAGGCGGTCCGCCAGCGTGGTTCCGGTGACCCACTCCATGACCAGGAAGGGACTCCCCTCGTACTGTCCAACCTCGAATAGTGTGACGATCCGCGGATGGATCAACCGAGTGTAGGCTCGAGCCTCATGCAACAACCGCCTGCTTCGTTCGCGATCGGATTCCGGTCCGGGGTGCAACAGCTTGATCGCAACATTTCGGCACGCCCGGGGATCACGAGCCTGATACACCATTGCCGATCCGCCGATGGCGATCAGTCTTTCGATCACATAGTGTCCGACCTGGGTTCCCGGTTCCAACCCCTCTTCCCGAGCAATGACAGGTCGCAGGAGGCTGGAATCGAAGATCTCCATGGCTGCTCCGGTCCTCGCTTTCATGGAATCGTCGTTGTGGTCTCGCTTCCGGCCGACGCCACCCGATTTGGGATTTGACGGGTTCACTGCCTTTGCTCTTCGGACCTGAAGTTGAATTCCAATCGTGCAGGAAGGACGAAACTAACCGTTTCGTCCGCCCGTCGCCCTGGGGATCGCTGGGACATGTGAACCGAGAAGACAGGCTCCATCGTGGATCAAGTGTAGCCCGGTCCACCGCCGCAGGGTTAAATTCCTCTCACATTTTGGTTAAAGACCTCCAAAACATTACGTTATGCCTTGATTCAACCTTCTGAAAAG
>CAYSHZ010000319.1:0-4514 GCA_964430905.1 uncultured Thermoanaerobaculia bacterium
CCGATCGTCGAGAGACCGCATCGGGAGGCCTACCTCGAAGGCTACTGGGGGACCGTTCCGTCACGATGGAGCCCCCGATGGTGGATCTACACCCTGTCCGTCAGGGGCTACATCCTCAAGCACCAGATCAAGAACGCCGTCAGGGGTAAGGGGGCCAAGACCAAGGCGCCACAAGGCGGGAAACATCACGCCCACATCCCGGCCGCCGACAAGGGAGCATCCGTCAGGGATCAGATCGTGTGGGATCACCTTTCCGACCAACCCCACCAGCATGCCACCAAGTGGCAGAAGCTGAGAATCCGCCTGGCGGATGCCCCAGATCATCTCGGTGATGTCGCAGCGGTGTTGGGGTCGGCGCCGAGGGTTGTTGCGAGGTATCGTCAACTCAAGGCAGACCTCTATCGGGAACCCGTGCCATTCGGGGGACTGGGTGTCGCCGTGCGACCGTGCCCGGAAAATCCAGAGGCACATTTCGAGGCACTGACGGGTCTGGGTGTTCACCACATCCTGATGCGCCTGCATCCCTGGGATGATGATCACGAGGCCGAAGAGGCCCTGGCCAAGAGACTGGCCGACCGAGGGCTCGATCTGGTCTTCAGCCTGCCCCAGAATCGGGATCTCGTCATTGATCTCCAGCGATGGGGAGATGCCGTCGAGACGCTGGCCGAGAAATTCTCTCCTTACGGTCGGCGCTTCATCATCGGACACGCGATCAATAGGTCGAAGTGGGGTGTCTGGACCTCTTCGGAATCCTCCCGTCTGTTCGCCACCGCAGCCGAAAGACTGAGGGCCTTTCCGGAGGTGGAGATTCTCGGACCCGGCGTCATCGACTTCGAGTTCCAGTCGACGCTGGCCGCCCTCCAGAAGAAGGGTCACGGGGTTCATTTCGATGCCGTTGCCAGTCTGTTGTACGTCGACCGGCGTGGAGCTCCGGAGATGCCCCAGATGGGCCTGGACACCGTCGGCAAGGTGACGCTCTTGAAAGCCATCTGCGATACCGCCCGGTATGGCAGTCCCCGGTCCTGGATCACCGAGGTCAACTGGCCCCTGTGGGAGGGGCCACATTCCCCGGCGGGCCGCTCGGTCTCGGTCTGCGAGGAGGACCAGGCAGACTTCCTGGTTCGCTACTACCTCCTGGCCCTGACGACCGGGCTGGTCGAGAGGATCTACTGGTGGCGCCTGGCGGCTCGCGGCTATGGCCTCACGACCCTCGAACCCGACGGCACATTGAGACTTCGTTCGTCCTATAGGGCGCTGAAGACTCTCGCTGACCTGCTCGACGGAGCGATTTCCCTCGGACCCCTTTCTTCACCCGAAGGCGCCTGGGCCTTTGCCTTTAAGAAAGGTGATACTGAACGCATCGTTGCATGGTCCCTGACCCCCGGAGTTCGAATCAACTTGCCGGGTACGCCCCGAGCCGTCGTCGATCGTGACGGTCGGGCCCTCGAGACTCCGACGTCATCTGCGGTCGTCCTCGGCCCCTCACCGCAGTACTTCGAGATGTGAGGCCGGATCCGCCCACCGCAATCCCATCCATTTGGTGAACGACTTCGCCAATCCAGGTTCGGTTCAATTCGGTCAACGATGATTGCTGGTCTTGGTGGTATCCTTTTCTCGTGGAGAAGAAAAGTGTCCCCTATGATGCCTATGATGTCCCTTGTTGTGGGTTTTTCGCAACCGCCTGGACCATGAAAATGACTGCAATTCAATTTGGGGTGTTTATTTGCTCCTGTATTGGTATTGGTTGTGGTCAGGGTTACTCGCCGCCGGTTAGTCTTGCGGCAAGGAATCCAGGTAACGGAGTGTCGATTGTTCTGGAGGATGATTCATTTGCATTCGGCGAAAGGATTGATTTCAAATTGCGGATGGACCTTGAGGGATTTGATGGGCTGGTTTGTCCGTGCGTAGACAGCACACTTGTTTGGCCGGTTCTCAAAAGGGATGATGAGGTCGTTCGTTCGATTCCCTTCCGGTCGGACGTTGGAGAACCCGAAACTAACCGGGTGATTGAGGTGGATCCGCGACGTTACTGTTGCGTTGATGCCACACCGGCAAGCCAGATAGCTACACTTTCGTTTCTTGTTCCCTTGAACTACGACGATCCAACCAATATGGCCTTTATGGTATTCGAGATCCCGCCGGGCAAATACAAGCTGCGGGTCTATTATAGATTTAATCCAATTGCCAATGATTGCTGGGGGGCCTGTCGATCGGAGTATTCTTCGGTGAGTGATGAGCCAAAGGTATTTGGTGCGGATTGTGAAATGGAATCAAACGAAGTCTCCTTTGTAGTGAGGTGTCCTCCTTATAGACCTCATCCGGACTGATAAGTCTCGGAAATCATTTGGAGAATCTTGGGGGTCACCACCGTAATTCTTGCCTGAATTCGGATGGCGCCGCCGTCCTGGTCCCGGAAACGGCCCCATGCTCTTGGTGCTATTCTATTTTCATGGAGAAGGGTAGCGTCCCCTAAAACAGCGGAAGACGACAGTTGCCGTGGCAATATCGGGACAGTGGAAGCAGACATTGCTACAGAGGGAAGATCTCATGGGCGCATTCTTTGACAACATTCAGGTATTCACTCCTGAACCGACGGGGTTCGGCGACTTGCGGATCGCCCTGCTGGACAGCTACTCCGAACTTGGTTGGCAGGTTGCATGCGCTGAAGAGGCGGACCGTACCATCGTCTTGGGACCACCCTCACCACGTGGTTGGACTCCGGTCTACGATTACGGACCGGAGCCTTCACCGAAGGAATCCAGCGAGACTTTCGTACAGCAGCTGTCGGCTCGACTCCATACGAAGATCGTGACGGTCAGTGTTCACGACAGCGACGTACTTGACATGTCCCTGTTCGTTGATGGGAACCACGTTGACCACTATTGCAACGATCCTGCCTACTTCTCAGCTGAGGAGATCTCGGGGCCAGCCGGCAATCCGGAGGCATGGAAGAAGCTCGCAGGAAACAGTGGTCCACAGGTTCAGACATTTCTGGAAACCTGGGATTCTCGTCCGCCGTTTGCCGAGGAGATCCTTTCTGGGTTTGCCGAGTGTTTCGGATGGCAGGTCCCGGGCAGTCTGGTGGGATATGAGGACTTGAGTACCGCGTGGAACAGCGACCAGCTGACATCGTTGTATTTGAAGCATGAGGTCTTCCAGGAGCGACAAAGAAACAGGAGCCGCCTCCCGATTCTCGTTGACAACGGAGTGTTCTATCCGCCCCAAAGAGTATTTGTGGGCGGCGAAGCCCGAATTACTTTCTATGCTCGGAATACCGGTGCAGAATCGAAGGGTATCTGGGTGGTCGCGGGCGGACCAGCCGTGGAATCGGGTCTGGTTCAGCCAGAGCCTCTCGAGGCGTGGCCGGCGGGAGATCGTCGACCAAACGATCACGTTGCTCGTTTTGAGCGGTTCTCACAATCGAATGAATTGACTTACTGCGCGCGAATTGGGGATATCGAGCTTCCCCGCGGGGTGCAGGATGACGGAATACCGTCCGCAAAGACACCTGGAGCTTTGCGGAAACTCCTTTCGGATAGAAAGAAGTCGGAGATCTCGGGGGTATTGACAGCTCACGCGGCACACGAGGGCGCCGGGGAGATGTACGTGGGCGTTTATCCCTTGCGGAACCTCGAGAGCGGGCACTTCGGCATGAAAGTGCCCATCCACGTGATTCCGGTCCCTCGTCGCCCTCTCCCCTCACCACAAGATGTTCAACCTGCCTGGTTACAATTGCTCCAGGAGCGGCGCGTGTTGTTTGCCTACCTCATTTTGCTGGGGCAAGCCTCCCCGGTTCTGGACACAGCCGCCGCAACCTCCGCCGATTGGCTGTCCTACCTGGCGACGAGGTCTGACCGCATCTTTCAAACAACGCTTGTCCGGCCCGACGGGAAGGCAAAGAACCGGAAATGGCCCATTCGCGATCTTGTGCTTCCGAAACGGTGGGTGTCATTCCGGGAGCGGCTCACGGAAGCCGAAAGCCTCGGCATCATGATGGCACCGACCAGAACGCCGACCTGTAACTATATCCGACCGGACAAAACTGGGATGGCCATCAGCATCTTCCGGGACCGGGGCGATCGGTGCCTCTGTCATGTCTCACTGTGGGTACAGGCCATGGATTCTGCTGTACCGGTCGAACCCGCAGCAATCAGCCATTTGGAGGAGATTACCGAAAAGGCGTTCTCCTCCGGTTATGGAGTCCAGGGCTTCATTGCCTTCTGGTCTTTTCCTCCGAGCTACCACGATGGCCAAACCGTCTATGAATCCGCATGCGACATTCAACCCGAACCGAAGTCGTCCGAGTGGTGTCTGAGCCACTTGCGAGGGATTTCCGACAGAATGTGGTTGGGATCAAGTTTCGTAGAAGGAATGGATCCCAGTGCGTTCGATGACAAGGTTGCGGGCATCGAACGAACAGATTACGGGGCCAGGGTTCGCCTAAAGGTCGGCCAAGGGCTGGAATCTCTGGAGCGATACCTTCTTCCCTTCTTAAAAACGAGTCGTCGTGATGG
>CAYSHZ010000320.1:0-4511 GCA_964430905.1 uncultured Thermoanaerobaculia bacterium
GACGACGTCCAGGGTCCAGGTCAGAACCTCTCCTGCGACCACGGGGTCAGGGAGGTCCGTCTTGGTGATGCCGAGATCGGACTCGGTCCCCACGGTCGTGTCCTCGGTGTCCGTGTCGTTGCTCGGGTCGGGATCACTCTCGTTACCGCTGACGGTGACGGTATTGGTGTAGTCGCCAATGGCCGTACCCGAGGGCACGTCACAGGTGATGGTGATCGTCGCAGTTGCCCCACTGACCATCAAGCCGAGGCCACAGGTGACGATACCTGCTGCCTCATTGCAGCTTCCAATCGACGGAACCGCCGAAACATAGGTGAATGCCGTCGGCAGGGTGTCGACGACGATGACGTTTGGATCGATGGCCGGGCCGTTATTGACGACCGAGACGGTGTAGGTGACGGTCCCACCGGCCAGAACCGGATCGGGACTGTCGCTCTTGGTGACGCCAAGATCGGCCTGAATCAAGGTGTCGGTATCCGTGTCGGTGTTATTTGTGAGGTCGGGATCGACACCGTTGGTACCGTCATCGGAGGCGATGGCGGTGTTGACGATCGTCGCCTGACCCACCGGGGCCGGGTCATCGACCGTGATGATCACGGTTCGCTGGACCGACGCACCTGCACCGAGAGCAAACGCGGGCCAGGTGACAACCCCGGCCGCCAAGGCTCCTCCGTTGGAGGCCGAGACAAAGGTCACCCCTACCGGAATGGAATCCGTAAGAACGACGCCGGTTGCACCCTGGGTGCCGATGTTGGAGACGGTGATCGTGTAGGTCATCGTGTCACCGGGTCGGACCTCGGTCAGACCGTCGGTCTTGGTGACGGCAATGTCCGGGGCTGCATCCAGGGGAACGACAGTCGGGTCGTCATCAGGCGAGGTCGACGGATCGTTGGAAGGCTCGGGAACGAGCTCATCGCAATCGGCCGAGGCCCAGTTGACCAGAGTCGAAACGCCGGCGAGCACCGGATTGGCGATCTGGACGTCGTAGGTGATGGTGTCGCTCGAACCGTTGATGAAGCTGACGTAGTCCACCTGAATCGTGGAATCTCCACCGGTGTTGCCCAGCACGACGATCGCGCCGGGTCCGGCCGTGACCGAACCGACAACCAGTGTGAGGTTGGGGTCGTTAATGGGGTCGGTGATCACCAGATTGGATGCCGGAGCCTGGCCCAGATTGATCACGGTGATGGAGTAGCGCAGGATGTCTCCTGGCGAAGGTGTCCCCGAACCATCGAGATCACCACCGGGGGCCATGGCCCAGCTCTTGTCCAACTCGATGTATGGCAAGTCCAACTGGGCATCGGCCTGCACATCTCCTTGCTCACGCTCGGTCGGATCGACGCCAGGCAGAGAGGAGGCCTCGTCATTGACGGCCGTATTGAGAACCGGGTTGACCGTGGGATTGGCCCCACCGGCCAGAGCAGCCGTGAACTGAAAGACCACGGTCTCGCCGGGTTCGATTGACGACGCCGGCGGAGAACTTCCGCCGTCGGAAGCGATTGTCACCGTGGCGTCCCCGGGTGCCCCCACCACTCCAAAGGTGAAACCCGATGGAATCGTCAGCTGGGCAATCGTCGTCGTGTCCCACATCGAGGACGGCATCAGATCGCTGATGCTGACGTCGTAGGCCGGCGCCGTTCCGGTGTTGGAGAGTCCAATGGTCAGCGTAACCACACCGTTGCCGGATGCGGTCATGGCCTTGGAAATCCCCATGATCGGCTCGACCACGTCGATGTTCGCCGTGTCATCCACGGGCGCTCCCGTGGCGTAGGTCAAACTCGCCAGGTTGACGAGATCGTCGGCATCGGTATTCTCGGGTACGTCCACGACTCTGGCGGTGACCTCGATCACGATGCGGTCGTCGTCATCAATGATTCCGTCGGCAGCATTGGTGATATCACCGAAGTTGAACGTGACCGTGTCATTGAGACCATCGCCCAGGTTGTTGTCGGCAAGGGCCGGTGTTCCCGGAAGAGTGGTCGTGATATTGGCGCCGATGGAGATCACCGAGGCACCGATGGCCTCGAGAACTCCAAAGGCATCAGCCTGGAGGGCGTCAGTGATGACGGCAGTTTGGGTCACACCTTCCGGAACCGTTGTGGTGATTCGATAGGAAACAGTCTCACCGATGGCCAGATCTTCCTGGGTCACGTTGTACTCGCCCTGGCCGGTGTCTCCCAGCGAGGTGACGTTGGTGATCTTGACCAGGGAAGGCGCGTTGATGGTGATATCGGCCGAGTCGGAATCCGAGCCCGTCCGATCGTTCGGGCCACCGTCGCCCGGTGCACCGGTCGGCAGGCTGTCCCAGCCCAGGGTTGCGGTGTTGGTGTAGGTCTGGGCGGGATGAACGTCAGCATTCAGAGTCACCTGGTACTCGAAGACCGCCGAACCGTCGGCCCAGGCGATCGTTGACCAGTCGAAGACCACGGTCGGGAGACCCGAGGTGTTTTCGGTCGGCGCAGGCCCACTGATGGAGTTGAGGGAGCCGCCGACGTAGGTCTCACCAGCTGGTAAGAGATCACTGACGCTGACATCGAAGGCATCGGCCGACGACGCTGCGGTGTGGGCTACCGTGATCCTGTAGGTGATGAGGTCACCGGCATCACCGAAGGGCGAGACCGGATTGACAACCGCCTTGGAAATGGCGAGTTCAGGTTCGACCACATCGACCGCCGCCGTCGCCAGGACCGGAGTCCCGCCGCCGGAACTGGCCGTCGCGGTGTTCGTCAGGCCGTCAAGCCCGCCCTGGTTGATCGCGATGTCGGGTACCACGGCCACGACCTCAACGGTGATCTCGTTGGTGCCGCCGACCCCGTTGGTCAGGGTGCCAAAGTCGAAGAGGACCCGTTCGTTCCGAGTGTCGGTATTGGGATCGGAGGCAACTCCGGCCGATCCGACGCCCAGACCGGTGCTGGATACCATGTCGGCATCCATCGCGGTAATCTGGGAGCTGACGACCTCAAGAAGGCCTGGGGCAGTCGGTAAATCATCAACGATCTGGGCCGTAGTCAGCGTACCCTCGGGCACGGTGACGGTGATCGAGAAGGTCGCCTGCTCACCGATGGTCAGATTGGGCTCGGTATCGGCCCCGTTGCCTGTCTGGGCAACGGAGGTCGAAGCCACGATCTTGGTCAGACCCGGCGCGGTGATGGTCACAGAAGCAGCGTCGGAACCGGAATGATCACGCTCTTCGGCGTCGTCATCGGCCGGAAGGGTGTCGTACGAAAGCGTTGCCGTGTTGACAATTACCTGCTCCGGCTGGACCGAAGCGTCCAGGGTGACGTCGAAGGTGAAGGTCAGTGGACCTGCGCCCTGAACGAGATCATCCCAACTAAAGAGAATCGTCGGATCACCACTGGAGTCGACGTTCGGCGAGGCGCCGGCAAGGGTCTGAACGTTGCCCGCATACGTCATATCGGTGGGAATGGCATCGGTGATCACCAGATCAAAAGCCTCAGCCGTCGAGGCAGGCAGGTGGCCCACCGTTATTGTGAATGTGATCGTATCGCCGGCATCACCCGTTGTCGGAGCTGCGGTCTTGGTGATTCCAAGCGAAGGCTCAACCACCTCGACGTCTGCCGCGGCGGAGGCCTGGAGGCCCGAACCGTATTGAAGCAGGACCGAATTCATCAGGACATTGCCGTCAGCGTTGTTTGCCACGTTTTTGAGACGTGCCACAACCTGGATAACAATCTCGTCACCAGCATCGCTGACACCGTCCGGCGTGTTGACCACCTGACCAAAATCAAAGACAACGGTGTCGTTGATGCCATCTGCGAGATTGACGTCGCTGACAGTAGGCGTGGGATTGGGGATTGCGGGGGCGAGGTTGGCCCCAATGCTCGTAACCGAGGCGGAGACGTACTCCAGGACTCCGGTCGCGTTGGCAGGCAGAGAATCTGTCAAGATGACCTGCGGAGTCGTACCTTCCGGCAGGGAGGTGCTGATCTCAAAGGTCACTGTTTCGCCGATCGTCAAATCCTCGATACCGGCGGTGTGCTCTCCCGTTCCGGTCGAGGTCTCGGACGTCGCAACAACCACTTTGGAGAGTTGGGGCGACCCGATGGTGACATCGGCGGAATCCGAGGCGATGTAATCGTTCTCGCCGGCCCCCGAACCGTTGCGCTCGCCAGTGGTCGAACCCGAGGTTCCGGGTGTGTCCGAACCCGTCGCGTTTCCGGTCGTTCCACCCGTCCCCGGCAACGATGTGTAGTCCAGATTCCCGGTGTTGGAAAGCACCTGATCAGGCGTCACGGTCGTATCGATCGTCGCCGTATAGGTGACCACCACCGTACCGCCAACGGGAATCGTCGCGATCGCGATTGAAACGGTGTTCCCGGCAGTGTTGTCAACAGCACCCGCAGCGCCACCACTCAGCGTGATCGAGACACTGGCAACGTTGAGGGTCAGCCCCGCAGCAATGATATCGACGAGGTTCGTTTCGAACGCGGTTGCCGAGCCGGAATTGGACCAGCCGATCGTGTAGGTGACGACGTCTCCGGCATCGCCGG
>CAYSHZ010000321.1:0-4503 GCA_964430905.1 uncultured Thermoanaerobaculia bacterium
GTCGAAGTCCGCATTCCACCAGTATTCGTTGGGCACGTCGATAGACTAGCGTGGTCCATGACGAAAGGGGCCGTTTTTCGTTGTCTCTTCGTCAGGCGGCGGGGTTGCTTATGTGACGTTCGGAAATTCCACGTCGCCCATGTCTTGATCATCAGAGGATGTGTGATGAGTGAAATGCGACGAGGGTGTATTTACCGGAAGCCGGACGCCGAGTGATTCTCATTTGACCTGATGTGCCCTATTGCCTGTCAGGGTAGAATCCCGGTCGTGAAGAAGAAATGGTGTCTTCTGTTCGCCGCCACGGTGTTCGCGTTGCTCCTGGGTGAGGCCGCCATGCGATTGGTGGCCCTTGGTACATGGATGGCCACCGTTCGGGCGGAGAATCGTTCCGAAGCCGATGGAGGGCAGGAGGCCACCCTTCGAGAGCTGATTCAACCCTCTGATAACAACAGTCTTGTGTACTCTTTGAAACCGAGGTTCGAAAGCCATTTTCGAGGGGTATCGGTTCGAACAAATTCACTGGGCCTCCGAGACCGGGAGATTCACAGTCGAAAGGCACCGGACGAGTTTCGAATTCTCGGATTGGGCGATTCGGTGATGTTCGGCTGGGGTGTGGAGGTCCATGACAGCTATCTTCGGCGTGTTGAAACGGAACTCAATGAATCTTATCAACATGGTTTCGTCACGACGGTGAACTGCGGAGTCCCGGGATACAACACGGTGATGGAGGTTGAGCAGTACGAGAAACTGGGCTCCAAGCTCGATCCTGACCTTGTGATCCTCCATTTGATCAACAACGATTTGCAACCGCCTCAGTTCTTGTCCACGAGACCCAGGTTGTTCTCATTGAGGCACAGTGCTCTCTTGGCGGCAATTATGGATGGACGACTTCCGCGCCCAATGGGGACGCTGGTCAATCCCGGTGAAATCGAGGGATTCGATGATCGTCGCCACCGGGACATCGCCTCGGAATACATCCACCTCACAGGTGAGGTCGCCTTCAACGCCGCCCTCGACAGGCTTCAATTGTTGACGAAAGGTATTCCCGTCCTTTGCCTGATCCTGACGCGGAATAGCCCGCCGTGGAAGTACTTCGCCGAAGCAGTCGAACGGAGAGGCTTTCTGGTGGTCGAAACGGCTCCCCTCTATTCTGCGAGGCTGGCACAGATTGTTGACAGGCCGAACGATGAGGCATGGAAGGCGACCTTCTGGCTCTCAGAGAGCGACCCACATCCCAACGCCTTTGGCCACGAACTCTTGGCTCAAACCGTAGTCGATGCAATAAGAGAAAATCGCCTGTTGGATTGACTGACCCCTCATCTTTCCCAAACCACAAGGCAGTTTTCCAATCGGGTTCAAAAAATACGGGCAAGCCGGCTTGACCTGTGCAGCATCTGACCTCGAACTGGTCCACCTCAACGCCATCATCAAGGCGATCAACCGGATCATGACGGGACCGAGAAGCAATTGGAGATCACCGTCTCCGCCCCGGTCTACCTCCAGGCCTTCAGGGTCAACGCCTCGGGCGATCCGGTGACGCTGGATGCGATGGAGCATTGGGATTGACTCGATGGCGTGAGGAACCGCTTCGAACCGGCGGAGTATCGGGTCATTCAGACTGTCGAATACAGGGGTGGGCAGAACGAGATCAAAGCCGTGAGGCATTGTCGATTGAAGTGTGGGCGGGCTGATCGGTTGACACAAGCTGGTAATATTGATGTTCAAAAGGGAGGTTCTTATGTCAAAGGATGCCTCGAAGTTGAGATACGTTGTTCTCTCTCTCTCTCTCTCTTGATGACTTCAGGCGTTGAAGGCGCCAAGGTCCTGATCGACAAGCCGGCCGACGAACCGGTTCGGGGGCAGCAACTTGAACACCGACCTCTTGCCCCCGAGGTGCTCGAGGGTCTCCGAGCCACGCTGCTTGCCGAGTATCAAACGATGGTGCTCGTTGAAATCGCCGACCAGGATCTCGACTGGGCAGTTTCCCGGGCCACCGAGGAGCGACTGCGCGTCGTGGTCCGTGAGGATTTCGACCGAATCTGGATCAACGGGTACGAATACCCTTCCGGCACCCCGTGCCCGGACCTCCGTTCGGATCAGGTGCTGCTTTCGGTCCCGGATGGGCCAGGTCTGTGGATGGTCCAAATGATCGGCCCGCCGACGCCTGAGTGGCATCAGACCCTGCGGGCCGCGGGCGACGTCATCAATGTCTTGCCGACCAATACCTTCGTTATCCGTGCCGACCGTGCCGACGCCCAAGCGTTGCTTCGGACCCCGGGTTTTCACCATGTCGAGCCGTACCAGCCGGCTTTCAAGATTCAGCCGCGTCTGGCCCGTGCGCCCGGCAAGGTCAGGGCGATCGTGCAACTGGATGCCGGGCGGAACTTCGAGGCCGTCCTCACCGCTATCGAGGCCATGGCCGGCCGGCGTTTCTCGCGCGAAGTCAAGGGACTTTTTCGAAATCTCCTTGTTGAGCTGACGCTGGAGCAGATTTCCGTGTTGGCTCAGCGCCCCGAGGTCGTCTGGATCGAGCCATACACCCGGCCCGACTTCAGCGACGAGCGTCATGCGATGGTGGTGGCAGGGCAGCACGATCACGACAAGCCCAACAGCGTCCAGACGGGGCTTCGGTATCAGGATTGGTTGGAGAGCAAGGGATTCTGTGCGCCGGGTCAGACCTCGGATTGTATTTCGTATTCGACGAAGGTTGCGGTTTTTGATAATGGTCTTGACAACAATACGTGCCTTATCGGAACCGATGGTTACGACGATTTGGCAGGGATTTGTGGTTGGGACTTTTCATCGGGGCCGCTGCCAAGAGTCGATCGTCATGGGGATTTTGGTGATAGGGAGGATAGGTTTTTTTGTCTGGAGACAGAGAATTCATTCGGAGAGTTAGAAAAGGAATGCCGGGTCGATCCGGTTGTGGGGGAAGACTATTTCCGATTTGGAAACCACTTCTTGCCTTTTCATGGAACGTCTGTTGCGGGATTAATTGCAGGTGATTCTCGGCCAGCTGTAGGTGGAACAGGTGAAACCGATGGACTATTGTACTTTGAGGGGACCGGTACGGCACCAAGCGCAAGAATTGTTGTTGCGAAAATCGGGTCTGGAGCGAACTTCTTCGATGTGACGCCAGATACCTATGAGAACCTTATGACCAAGGTTACTGGACCGCTGGTAGGCACGCGGTTTGCCCACAACAGCTGGAATCAGTACAAGAGTGTTTTGGGTCAGGGAGTAGTTGATGCTACCGAGTATTCGACGCTATCTCAGATGATGGATATGCTCGTCCGCGACGGCAGTGGGGGTTACGATGACCTTGGACACGAAACAACTGTTGTTTTTTCGGCGGGCAATTTTAGAACCGTTGCTCAGAATCCGGATCACTTGGTGATAGCACCAGGAAACGCAAAGAATGTGATTGCCGTTGGTGCCTCGGATGGTTGGGAGGTCTTTTCGGAGGGCCGTGAATGCTGCAATGTTGGAAGTCCAACATGTGTTGAAGGGGATGATATTTCCAACATTTTGGCCCTCTCGATGCGTGGTACCGGGTCGGTGATCGATCGGTTTAAACCCGACCTCGTGGCGCCGGGAAGCAGGCTTCGAACGACGTGGAGTCGTGGAGATGGTTCGCCGTACAAGCCCCTTTTTGGTTGTTTTGGCGGTACCAGTGGAGCCGCGCCCCTGGTCACCGGCGCCGCAATTTTGGTCGATGCCTGGTATCGTTATCCCTTTGGAGACAATCCTTCCCCGGCGATGATCAAGGCCATGCTGGTGGCTCATGCCGCCGATCTCGGTGGGGCCGACGAGAGCGGGATCGACCGTAATACTGACCAAGCTTTGCCTCATTCGCCCTCCCTGGCTCAAGGGTGGGGGCGACTGGAACTCGATTCGCTTTTTTCTCCGGGGGTTTCGACCTATCGCGTTGATGAGGATCATCGGTCAGGGGGAGTGATGAACCCGCGTCGTTTCAGGGGCGCCACAACAACTTGGAGTGTGAACCTCGTCGTTGATGATCCTGATAGGGATGTCATCATTGCGATGGTATTTACGGATGCGCCCGGGACCCCGAGCGCTGAGTATCCGGCGGTCAACGATCTCAACCTTGTTGCCGTCGATGGTTCGGGGATTCTGTCTTCCAGGTATTACGGAAACAGATTTGTTTCTGGTGGCTATTATTCCAGAAGGTACTCCCCCTGGGAGGCGTTGTTGGCAAGGGATGCCGTCAACAACGTCGAGGTCATCCGATTTCCGGCATCGGAGGTTACTGATGAGGACTTCAGTATTGAAGTCCAGGCCTGGACTCTGGCCGGCCAGGCCGTGCCGGGTCTTGATGGTTTGGGCGTGCCGAACCAAGACTTCGCTCTCTATGTGGTTAATGCGAGTACCGCAGGCGGAGGTGTTGGAGGTAGACCATGAGAACGCTGTTTCGGTCTGTTGTCCTAGGCCTAATGATCGCCACGCTGTTGACGCCTCGTGTTTATGGGGATGAGGCGGAGG
>CAYSHZ010000322.1:0-4479 GCA_964430905.1 uncultured Thermoanaerobaculia bacterium
GCATTTTCAATCGGTTTCGACCTCAGAAAGGGAGAAGGGCCTTTCGGCGTTCGCGCCCTGGCCGCCTGAAGATGACTCCTTCCTTGTAACCCGGTTGTTTGACTCTTCGGTTCCAAAGTGGAGGGAGGCCGCTGCGAATCCTGTTGATCTGTCCCCGGAGAACGAGAAGAGACTACTTCGGGAGTTGAACAAAATGTCGGACGCCCATGAACCGGGACCAAATGGGTCTCTTGTACCGATCAAGTTTTCTTGTGTTTCCAAAAAAATCCGAAGGAAAAGAGGAAACTGGTATCAGATGCCCAAGGAGTCTTGAATGCGAGGATTTGCCGCCAAGCGCGTCTGGAGCGGAAGCTCAAGCCTCCGAAGGAGTCGCGTCGCGTCTCCGTCCTGAACCACCAAAATCGACCACCAGGGAATTGGTCGCCGACGGAAAAACCCGTCCTGGCGGTTCGATTCCAAAGACCGGATAGGGAACAGAACACCACAGATCCAAAACAGGGCGCACACGCAGGTGCGGCCCTACAGGTGTACGGGAATAATGCAATGCCCCTGACGACCCATGACCACCGCCCCGGCCTCCTTCGAGGATTCGATGATTCCCGGGCCGCCGATTGTACGGGCGGTTCGCGAACCGCCCCTACGATTCCATCGGGACGATCGATTGGTGTATCCAAAACCGCATCGACCAACTGCAACAACAAAATGGCGGCAACGCGATATTTGCAAATACATCGATGGATCGAAAACAGGGCGCACACGCAGGTGCGCCCCTACACGCGGACGGGAATAACGTAATGCCCCTGACGACCCATGACCACCGCCCCGGCCTCCTGCGGGGATTCGATGATTCCCGGGCCGCCGATTGTACGGGCGGTTCGCGAACGCCCCTACGATATCGATAAGGGCCGTGTTCCCATTTCCCCTTCAAAAATCCGCCCTGTTCAGATATTTGAGAAATATCCCAAATTCCAAGATAATTTGAAAATATCTGGAAATCTGCTATAATTTTGAATGTGATGAACAATCGTCAGACGATCGTATGTGCCATTATTGGCGATGTCGTGAGTTCGAGGGGTGCTTTGCAGCAACCCTTGTTTGAAACGCTGGCCGAGGTCGCCTCGTGGATTAACCTGGAGATCAAACCTGTTCACGAAATGAAGTTGGCGCCCGCCGCCGGGGACGAGATCCAAGGTGCATGCAGCTCCATCGAAGAAGCCCTGAAATGTACGCTTCTCATTCAACTCAAGATCCGTGGGGAGTATCAAATGCGTTTCGGTCTCGGTTACGGCACGACCGACAGCCTTGTCGGGGGAACACCGACGGTCGGAAGGTCGGGGACGGCCTGGTGGAACGCCCGTGATGCCATCAACGCGCTGGCCGACTTGAAGGGCCGCAGAAAGGGACTTCCCGAGTCGGCAATCTGGACGCGTCTGGCGGTCGGTGAGGGTGGTGATCGTCGGGCACAGGCCCTGACCAACGGCCTTCTTCTCTTCAGAGATCAAATCGTCGAGAGCATGAACCGTAGGGAGGCCCAGGTGACCCTCGAACTGTTCCGAGGCAAACGACAGGTTGATATTTCCCGAAAACTGGGCGTTTCGCAATCGTCTGTATCCGACGTGTCCCGAAAGAAGGGTGGGGCCTTGTTGATTCGGTGCCAGGAAATGCTCGATGCTGTCGTTACGGAAGCGGCGAAAGGAACATCTCGGTGATCGCGGCAGGAATCGGCCTGATCGCGATGGCTTTCGGCGGTGTCGTGGCCGGTGGATTGACCCGAGAGGTGCGGGATACCCAAAGGTTAATGCGGGGGGTTGTGGCGACAGTGACTGCGGCAGCCGTTGGGGGTCTTTTCTTTGCAATGGGTTTTACCGATATCTTGCTGGTGGCAACCCTTGCGACGATTCCCCTGATTGTCGGTGAGGTGTTGAGGCGATGGATTGCCGACACCTCGTTTCGCGCATGGGCGGGTTTGATCGTGGAATTCGAATGCCTGATGGTGCTTGGAATTTCCAGTGCGACGATTGGTGTAGACGGGGAGTGGTTGCGATCACTGCTGTTGAGTCTTCCATATGGTGGTCTGGAGGGAATGTCGGCCGGGACGGTTGTTCTGGTGCTCGGTGTGACCCTTTGGCTGGGGCCGGTGGGCAACGCGGTCGTTCGGATGGTGTTGGCGGGCGCAGGCGCCGATACCGGGATTTCCGAGAAACGACTTCGCGGTGGAAGGGTTATCGGAATTCTTGAACGATGGTTGATCTTCGGGTTTGTCGTCAGTGGGCATCCAACAGCCGCCGCGTTCATCGTATCGGCCAAGAGCATCCTTCGATTTCCGGAACTATCCGAACGAGCTCGAGGTGACATTGCCGATGGAAACCGAGATGAACTCGACTCGATAACCGAGTACCTGTTGCTGGGTTCACTGGCCAGCTGGACTGTTGCAGTTTTGCCGGTGGTTTTTTTTCGGTAAACCAAGGAGGGTGAAGTAGGAAGTTCGAACTTCACCCTTCAAAAATACCTGACATCCATCATCAAGAAACTCAGGAACAGATAATCCAATATTTGAAGGCTGAAATGGAACGCGGTATGGTCAGATGGGAATCAGGAGGGCTCATGGATATTTCCGGAAAACTTCAAATTGCCCGGAGCCAACATCATGTCCGCAACCTCTGATCTCACCCCTGAGAAGGCCTTGATCTTCAGGATCACGCACCGCGACAACGTGCCGTGGATTCTCAAGCATGGATTACACTGCAGCGAATCTCCTGAGCAGGATCCTGGTTTTGTGACGATCGGGAGTGATGAGATCATTTCCCGTCGATCCAGACGCACGGTGCCCGATCCCCCGGGGGGTGTATTGGCCGATTATGTGCCGTTCTACTTCACGCCGCTGTCGCCGATGCTCTACAACATCAAGACCGGATATCACGGGGCGACCCAGCGCGACATGGACGAGATTGTGATTCTCGTGTCGTCACTGCCCACACTCGTCAATCGAGGCTTGGCCTTCTTTTTTACTGATCGTCACGCAATCTATAACACTGTCAACTTCTTCTCGGACCTCGCTGATATTCACCACCTCCCTTGGAAACAGCTGAGAGCTTGTGATTTCAAGAAAAACCCAGAAGATCCTGACAAATTCGAACGATATCAAGCAGAAGCACTTGTTCATCAACATGTCCCGATCGACGCTCTAATAGGGGTCGTTTGCTATAATGAGTCGGTCAAGACCATGATCGATACGGAGTTGGCGAGGCAGGCACACGACTTGGAGATCAAGGTCTACCCAAGGTGGTTCTTCGATGATGTACTTCACCAAAGGTAACGTACTGGACGCCGATGTACAGGCCCTGGTCAACACGGTAAACACCGTGGGCGTGATGGGCAAGGGCATCGCACTGATGTTTAAGGAGGCCTTTCCTGAAAACTTCCGGGCGTATCAAGCCGCCTGCAAGGAGGGTGAAGTCACGACCGGGTTGATCTTCGTCACGGAGTTGCCGCTGAAACTGATGGGCGGCCCCCGTTGGATTCTTAATTTTCCCACCAAACGTCACTGGCGGCATCGAACACGGATTGAGTGGATTGAAGAAGGTCTGCGTGATCTGCGTCGTGTCATCGAGGAAAAGGGAATTCGCTCCGTGGCCATTCCTCCTCTCGGGTGCGGCGCCGGTGGACTGCATTGGGACAATGTGCGGCCTTTGATTGAACGTGCGCTCGGAGATCTCGAGGGAGTCGATGTCCACGTCTACGAACCCACGTCGAGATATCAGAACGTGGCGAAACCCAAAGGAGCGGAGAAGCTCACGCCAGCCCGGGCTCTGGTGGCCGAGCTAGTCCGCCGTTATTGGGTCCTCGGCATCGAGTGCTCGCTGCTCGAGATCCAGAAGTTGACCTACTTCCTCAACCGCGAAATTAGAGGAGCGGATCTGCACGACCCCCTTCGGCTGACTTTTGCAGCCGAACGATACGGGCCGTATGCGGATCGACTGAGGCATCTCCTCGATGCGCTCGATGGTAGTTACCTCCACTGTGAGAGACGAATCAGTGACGCCAAGTACAGTGATGCGATCTGGTTCAACGACGCGAAGAAAGAGCGGGTTGCAGCCTACTTGAAGAGCGAGGGCAAGGCGTATCTACCGGCGCTCGAGAAGACTTCGGAGCTCATCGACGGCTTCGAGTCACCGCACGGCATGGAGTTGCTCGCCACGGTGGACTGGATCCTCGGCCATGAGGGTTGCGCGCCTACTGTGGACGGTGTGCGGGAGGGGCTTCATCAATGGCCCGACAACGCCGGCGAGCGAAAGCAACGCCTCTTCGACGACCGAATGCTCCGGATGGCCATCGACCGCCTGACTGCAACCGCCTGATAGGCCTCGGGCATGTCCGAGTATTCCCACGTCGAAAAGCCCTTCCTCGACCGGCTCAGCGGGCTGGGCTGGGAGGTGATCGACCAGGGGTGCGGCATGATTCCGTCGGACCCGACCGCCA
>CAYSHZ010000323.1:0-4450 GCA_964430905.1 uncultured Thermoanaerobaculia bacterium
GATGTCCACCCGCTCCACCACCTCGGCGTCGCCCTGGCCGATCCCGGCCGTCTCGCGTCCTTCTGCGGATCCTTCGAACCCATCGAACGGGCGATGACGGATTTCAAACCGGAAGGAGTTGCCGCTGCGACCGGCATTTCTGCCGATGAAATCCGCAGGTTGGCCCGACAATTCGCCACGGCGCCGACAGCCGTCGCCTATGGCCGTTTCGGCGTTTCAACCCAGGCCTTCGGCGCCCAGTGTCACTGGATGATCAATCTGCTCAATATCGTCACGGGGAACCTGGATCGACCCGGAGGAGCGATGTTGACCCGGCCGGCGGTTGACCCCCTCCGCTCCGGCGGGAGCGGCGGATTGGGCCGGCGCACAACCAGGGTCCGAGGCCTTCCCTCTTTCGGACGGGAACTCCCCGTTGCCGCGCTGGCCGAAGAGATCCTGACGACAGGGCCTGGACAGGTTCGAGCCCTGCTGACAATTGCAGGGAACCCCGTGCTCTCCACCCCCGACGGACGACAGATGGACCGGGCCCTAAAGAGCCTGGACTTCATGGTCGCCATTGATTTCTACCTCAATGAAACGAGCCGTCACGCCAATTTGATCCTGCCCCCAATCGCCCCGCTTGAGCGGGATCACTACGATCTGGCTCTCAATATACTGGCGGTACGGAACACCGCCCGATACTCCAAAACACTACTGGACCCTGGCCCAGACTGTCTCCACGACTGGCAGATCCTCTCCGCCCTGATGAAACGACTCGATTGCGGACCACTTCGCGCCCGGTTGACGCGGCGCTTGATGGCAATGCTGGGTCCCCGCCGTCTCCTGGATATCGGCTTGAGGTTGGGGCCGTACGGCAGCGGATTTCGACCCGGGAAGGGTGGTCTCAACCTGCGCCGCCTCGAACAGAATCCCCACGGTATTGACCTCGGGGCTCTCGAACCCTGCCTCCCGGATCGACTCCAAACTCTGGGCCGACAAATCGAGCTGGCGCCCCAGGCCTACCTGGAGGATCTCCAACGCCTTGAAGAACTGCTTCCCGCCGCCGTTCCAAACCGATCCTCGAATACTTTGCTCCTGATCGGCCGTAGGCAGTTGCGGAGCAACAACTCGTGGATGCACAACGCACCGCGACTGATGCGCGGCAAGGATCGCTGTACGCTGGTGATCAACCCCGAAGATGCCGTTCGGCTTGGTATCGAGGACGGACGGCACGTGAGGGTCACCGGCCCCGGAGGCAGCATCGTCGTGCCGACCAAGATCAGCGACGAGATCCTCTCCGGGGTCGTCAGCCTCCCCCATGGTTGGGGCCACGACCGGCCCGGGATACAACTCAGCGTGGCCGAACTCCATCCGGGTGCAAGTTTCAACGACATCGTCGATGCCAAGGCCGTCGATGATCTCTGTGGAACAGCGGTTCTCAACGGGATTTCGGTCACTGTTGAACCAGAAGAAAGCCTCCAGGACCGGACCCAACCCTTGGATTCAGACCCTCGGTGACGTATCATGGAGAATGCAGGGAACGATGAACCGAACGCCACAAATCACCACCTTGATCCTCGCCACACTGCTCTCATGCGCGATCTCTTTTTCTGCCCAACCCCCCTTCACCGCAACATGTACACACGTTATTGACGGCGATTCCTTCGTCGTTACCCTCAATGGCGAAGAAGTGATGATCGAATTGGCCTTCATTGACGCCCCAGAGACCGGTCAACCATGGGGAACCGAAGCCCAGACATTTCTTGCAGACACAATCGAAGGAAAAGACGTATCCATCCGGCCGGTCTCGGAAATTTCAGGAAACACCGTGGTCGCAGAGGTCCTTGTCAACCACGAAAGTCTCCAATCTCAAATCCTCGATGGCGGCCATGCATGGCATGACACCCTGCATGACGATCATGAAAATCTGGTCCTGGCCGAGATGATCGCCCGAAGCTCAAAAAAGGGCCTCTGGGCAGACACCGATCCCACCCCACCGTGGCAGTGGCGAGAGACCCACGACCAGAAACCGACACCTACCCCCAGGCCACCCCGACGTCGACTCGGCGACGTGGCAGCCACCATGGATCTGAAAACCGGGGAGGACGGCAGCGTGGTCATCACGCAACCGACTCCTTCGGGCGCACGTGGCACCAAGGATGGAGGGTCACAAGCGAGGGTCATCAAGGGAAAAGAAAAGTACTGTTGTTGCGAGTTTTCCTTCCTCCCTGGGGGTGCCACGGATATCGACGAGGCCAGGATCATCTATGAGCCTATCCTGACCTACACCTGCGAAACGGCCGTCGCTATTCTCGACCCGCAAACCGGAGAGTCAAAAATCCCCAAGGGCTGCGTTAATGACGTCTTGTGCGGCTTGTTGAATGATCCCTCCGAGGCTATCGCCCACTGACGGCGGATGGATTTCTGAGGGTCGTGCTTGCCATTTGAGGCACATTCTTTGACGC
Source organism: uncultured Thermoanaerobaculia bacterium (assembly GCA_964430905.1). Taxonomy (GTDB): domain Bacteria; phylum Acidobacteriota; class Thermoanaerobaculia; order Thermoanaerobaculales; family Sulfomarinibacteraceae; genus DAOWGJ01. The sequence continues at coordinate 2,445 of CAYSHZ010000323.1, forward strand.
TGTGCTGAGCGTACGGGCCGAGGATGCAACTTAACGACGCCCGAAAGGCAGCGCAGGTTCAATGCCCTGCCCCCTCCTGGCTTGACCGGATTCTCTCGTCGGTGTCGTACCTCCCAATGAAGACGTCCAGCTGGACAAATATTTCTTGGGAGACGCATGATGAAAACCAGAAAATACTCCGGACCGTTCGCCCACATCACTCACAATAATCTGATCCTCGTATTGGCCCTGGCGGTGCTCTGGATCGCTGTACCCGGGCAGGCGCAGAACATGATCACCAACGGCGACTTCGATGCCGATGTCACCGGATGGGCAGCCAATGTCGATCGCTTCGACTGGATCTCGAATGACGGTGCGTCGCCATCAGGGAATGGGTGCGCAGAACAGGCCGATTCCATGAACAACGGCGGCACAGGACTCTCCGATTGGACCACCCAGATTCCGGTCAACGCCGACACCCAATACACCCTTTCGGCCAGCATCAAGAAGCCCGCAGGCAGCCTGGCGAACGCGGCATGGTTCTATGTCCTCTTCCTCGATACGAACGGCACCTACCTTGGGGAAACCCTCTCGCAAAACTACACGGGAGACTTCTCCGACAACGCCTGGCATTCTGATTTTTCGTTCCAGTTCACCACCTCGACCAACGCGGGATATACGATCGGCTTTGTCTGGATCTCCCTCGGTGTCGGCACTCCAGGCAGCGGCTCGGGCGAATCTATTCTTCGGTGGGATAACGTCAAACTTATCGCCGGAACTCCCGCTCCGACCCCGATTTTCTCGGATGACTTCGAGTCGGGTGGAACGACCCAGTGGGATGGAACCTTTCCGAGTCCCTGACCCATGTCGATATTTCAAATCAGATACAGAGTTGACCTCAGGGTCTCGAACACTCCAACGCCGATAAAGACCACCGCAGTGATTCGGCGGGCCCAGATCTCGAAAACCTGGACCCGGTCCAGCGCCTTTCCCAACCACCCGGCACCAACGGCCAGCAGTATGGCGAAGACGGCGACCGGCAGGGCCGTACCGATGCCGAAAATGGTGGGAAGGAGCAACGGAGACCCATGGTTTGCCGCCAGCGGAACCAGGCTTCCGAAGAAGAGGCCGGCCGACACCGGACAGAAGGTCAGGGCGAAGACGATTCCGAGCAGGCCCGCTCCCCAGACTCCCCAGCGGTCAACCCGGTGCTGAAGACCGTCGCTGAATCCAAAACTGGGCAGGTTGAACTTGAGTACGCCCAGAAGCAGGAGACCGACGGTGATCAGCAGAGGCCCCAACGCCCTGTGGAGTCCGCCCTGCAAAAAACTGGAGACTGCAACCACGGACATCAGGGACCACACCGCCGCCGCGCCGAGAACGACATAAGCCAAGGTTCGTCCCACGACGTACAGCCCGCCCGAAAGAAGAATGGCCCGGGTGCTTCCCACCTGTCGCCCGACATAGCTGACGGCCGCAATGTTGGTGGCCAGGGGACACGGACTGATCGACGTCAGAATTCCCAGCCACAGGGCCGTCCCCATGGCCGCAAGACCGAAATCCATCAACCCTGCCCGAGGAATTCACGTGTGGAGTCCTGCACGTACTTGATGAACTCCTCCTTGTCACCCACCAGCTCCCACACATCATTGAGGTTCTCGAAACGAACGACCTTCCCGTCCAGGTATTCGACCAGTACCACGGCCTTAGTGACCAACTCAAAATCTGTAACAAAGTGTTTGTTGGCTTTCTCGTCGGTGTTGAGGACCTTCCAGGAGAGCGTCCCCGCCGCCAACTCATCGGCAAACGCCTCGGAGATGGCCTCCTGGGAGTAGGCCTCGAGCTTCTTGCAGGTTGCGCACCGGAAGTTGCCGTGAAAATAGTAGGCGACAAATTGGGATGCATCAGTGGTGTCTCCGGTAGTTTCGGATGCTGACGGCCCCTCGGCCGAGGCCGGAATCGAGACGATTAAAAATCCCAGACACACGATGGAAAGAACGAGCGTGGACAACAGTATCTTTTTCATC
>CAYSHZ010000324.1:0-4447 GCA_964430905.1 uncultured Thermoanaerobaculia bacterium
CCCTTGTCATCCTCGGTGGCGACGGGGTCAAGGTCACGCCCCCGCCGAGGAGTCCCCGGGGTGGACGATCGCCGTAGTGGTCGTCAGCTGACAGCTAAAATCCCGCCCCTGTTTTTCTTTGTAGGGGAGGGGTTTATCCCCTCCCGTTCTTTGGTTGTTCGGACACATCGGCCCGCAGGAGGAATCCTTGCAGCCGGACAGTGGTGAGAAGTGGGCTAGAACCTGATTCCGATCGATGTCCTCAGATACCGTCCCGGTTCGGGGCGGAGGTTGTAGGGCTCGGAGTAGAGTTCGTCGAAGATATTTCCCAGGGTTGCGCGAAGGATGAGACCACTGTCAAATGTGTAGCCCGTCCGAATGTCGGCGGTGATGAAATCACCGATGGGCGCCTCATCGGCGGGGGCTGCGATGTTTTCGGGCGAGGGAACACGGGTTTGCTCACCGACGAAACGACCGTTGGCTTCAATCCACCACTTCGGGGCCTGGTAGCGCAGGCCAAGGACGACTTTCCACGGAGGGATGAAGCCAAGAGGCTCGCCGGTATTGTCGTTGTCTCCCTCGGTATAGGAGTAGTTGGTGATCAGGGTCCACCGCTCGGACACCAATGTTTCAAGCTCGATCTCGATGCCCTTGACGGTAGCATCATCGATGTTGTCGTACTGGATCAGATTGAGGCCGGTGATGGGATCCTCGCCCAATTCGACGAAGGTGATGAAATCCCGGATATCGTTGTAGAAGACGTTGAGTCCGCCGTAGTAACGGTCGTAGCGGACCTTGAATCCCATTTCGTAGTTGAGGGAACGCTCGGAAGTCAGGTCTGGATTCTGGACGACCCAGTAGCCCGGTTGGGAAACGCTGCCGGTGAAAGCGCGTTCCTGGATATTGGGCGCCCGGAAGCCGCGAGCGATCAGGCCGGTCAGTTCGACGTGGGACGTAACGGAGTACATCGCTCCGACATTTCCGGAGATGTCGGAATCGGTGACGTCGAAGGGTTCGCCGACGTAGTTGGGATCATCCTCGGACTTGAAGACGAATCGATCTCCCCGGAGACCGCCGAGAATCCTCAGTTTTTCGGTCACCTTCCATTCATCCTGGAGGTAGAGTCCGAGACCCTCCTGGTAACTCTTCGGGACGGAAACGTTGTTGTTGGATTCCCATGGGTATTCGTTCTGGGTTTCGTCCTCAAGGTCGTCCCTGTAGAAGTCGAGGCCCATCGTCATATGGTGAGCCCCGAGATCAGTGACGCCCTGAGTGTTGAAGCCCAAGGTGTCAACGTTGGATTTCGTAAAGGAATGGATGAAGAAATAGGGACTGGGATCGATGAAGCGTTTGCTCTCTTTGAGGACGCTCTGGTAGTAGCCGGAGACTGAGATGTTGCTGAACCCCAACGCAGGGCCGCTGTCCCATCCGATACCGATCTTGTCGCGGTCGAATCGGGGGAAGTTGATGTCGACGCCGCTGGTTTCCGGGTCGAAGCCTGGGTAGCCGATGTCGTCAGTTCGAACCACCTCGATGTTGGTCTTGAAGACGCCGCTCTCTCCGGTCAGGATACGAAACCCGCCCTGAACGCTGGCCTGGTCCATGCCGCTGTTGGGAACGGTTCCGTCACGATGGACGTACTGGGAGTAGTAGGGCGAGTCGGCGGCCTCTTTGGGCGCCTTGTAGTCGTCGGCGGTTTCCCATCCGACGCTGAGGTTGAATCCCCAACCGGCGCCATTGCCACGGATGTCGGCGTGGACACTGCTGGAGTCCGCAGCGGAGCCATACTCGTAGTTGAGGCTGTGGGACATCTCGAATGTCTCGGCCCCGAGATCGGGTTTCTTCGTAATGATGTTGATGACGCCACCCATGGCATCCGAACCGTAGAGAACCGAGGCGGGTCCTCGCATGACCTCGATTCGATCGACTTCGCTGAGATCGACGAGGCCGGGCTGAATGCCTGCAAACAGGGTGCTCTCTCTGGCATTGTTGAGGCGTTGGCCATCGACCAGAATCAGAACCCGGTTGGAACTCATACCCCGGATAACGGGGAGGCCCCGGAACGGGCCCTCGCCCTGGACGTCGACGCCGGGGAGTTCCTTGAAGAGATCGGCCATCTTCTCGGGCTGACGGTCCGCAATTTTCTCTGCGTCGATGACGGAGATGGCAGCCGGAGTCTGGGACGAGGCTTGCTCCTGCCGGCTCGCCGTGACGACGACCCTGTCCTTGAAGACCCTCTTGCCGTCCTTTTCTTCTGTCTTGGGATCCTTTTCAGAGGTTTCGGCCTCTGCGCTGATGACGGCGGCGTCGGCAATGACGTCCCCCTCGGCCCAGATCGTGGGAAGACCCAGGATTGTGAAAAGAATCGCAAAGATCGTCATTCGCATCATCTGCCTCCTCAGGGTCCGGTGTGGACCCGGAAACAATCTACGACACCGTTTGCGTCCTTCATCAAATATTTACCCGCAGGTGACACCCATGACCCAGGTGTGACATCGATGACACAGAGATGATGAAGGCAGAGTCCCGTAGAATGGTGATCCGGAGAGGAGTGATGATGAACGACGATCCCAACGGTGGTGACAACGCAACAGGTAAGGATGTGCGGGATGACGAGACTCTCTTCGAATCGAGGACAATCGATGTTGCGGGTGAGCATCAGACCACAGTGCCCTCTGGTGGCGCTCAACTTCCGCCGTTACCGGAGGTTGTGGAAGACCACTACCGGGTATTAGGGTCGCTGGGTCAGGGGGGCATGGCGATCGTTGAGCTGGCGGTTGACCATCGACTCGAACGGCGTGTTGCTCTCAAGAGGCTTCGCAGAGAATTGACCGGCAAGGCCGAGGCGAGAGAACGCTTCTTCACCGAAGCCAAGATTCTCGCCGGGCTCGATCACCCGGGTGCGGTCCCCGTATATGAAGCTGGGCGCATGCCGAATGGGGATCATTTTTATGCCATGAAAAGGGTTGCTGGTCGGACCCTTCGCGATATCTTGAGGGACCGTACGGCAGACGATCTTCGCGATCACCGGGTCAAGGCCGGACTCAGCGAGGTCTTCCTCAAGGTTTGCCAAACCGTTGCTGCGGCTCACAAGCAGGGCGTCATTCATCGGGATTTGAAGCCCGAGAACATCATGGTGGACGATCTGGGTGTCGTCTATGTCATGGATTGGGGTCTGGCCAAGAAGCTGGATGAATCCGGTGATCAGGACCCCGAGTCTTCAAATCGCACACGGCTTGGCGCCGTCCTGGGGACCCCGGCCTACATGGCGCCGGAGCAGGCCCAGGGCAAGGCGGTGGAAGCCGATCGTCAGGCGGACGTCTTCTCCCTGGGTGTGATGCTGTATGAAATTCTGACCGGCAAGAATCCCTTCCTGGGGAGGACGGCGGCGGATTCGATGAAGGGGATCGTTCTGCACGAGCCTGATGAGCCGACCAAGGTCCAACCCAGGACCAGTCGAGTGCTCTCGGCCATCTGCATGAAGGCCCTTCAGAAAGATCCCTTCCGACGCTATTCGTCGGCCGTTGAGATGGCCGAAGATCTGCGGAGTCATCAGGAGTTTCGCCCGGTCTCGGCCTACAGGCTCAGGCCGATCGATCGACTGACCAACTGGTCCCGGAGGCGTCCCCGCATGGCGGCGGTTGCAGCGACCCTGGCGTTGGTCATGGTTGCCGTTGTTTTGGGGACGGCATTCCAGGCCTCGGTCGAGAATTCAATGGTGGCCGGTGGCTATGGCAGGATCGATCAGATCGAGCTGCGTCTCAAAGGCCTTCAATCCCGAGCCGAGGATTTGATGGCACGGAAGGCAGCTGCGGCGCCAGGTGAGGACCTTGGAGAAGTCTCGAAGGAACTGGCCCTGGCCGAGGCCAGGATCGAGGCTGCGGAGGAAGGCAAGGTCGCGTTGGCGATGGCGATTACCGGTTTCACGATCTTCTCGCCGGACCAGCGGGCATTGGAGATTGTTCGAAAGGGCCTGTTGGATTCAGTCAGGGATCACGTCAAGGCCGGGAACCTAGAGCATGCCGTTGCCCAGATCGAGCTGGCCCTTGATTTTTCCCGAGGAGAGAATATTTTTGGTTTCTCCGAGACCGAGGTCGGCGCCCTCAAGGATGAACTGACAACAATCAAGGCCGAGATCGAGAATCACTGAGCCCGGAACAGACAGCTGAGCCTCTTGCAAAGGCACCACAGAGACTCAGAGTACACAGAGGAGCACAGAGGCATGAGCCGAGGCGCTCGGAAATTTGCCCACCCGCCAAGGCGGGTTCGCCGGAAGGGGCGTCCATTCCTCAGAAATTTATTTCCGATGAACGAACGCCCCTTCCAGCCGTGGACTTCGTCCACATGGGCAAACACACCCATGAGTTCCGCAAGAACCAGCCCGGCAGCACGCGGAGCGGGCTGGTGGTTCGAGAGAGAAGCTTCCCACGAGCCACGGTCGTCTCGACCCAACAGAAAGAAACTTGAA
>CAYSHZ010000325.1:0-4437 GCA_964430905.1 uncultured Thermoanaerobaculia bacterium
GAATGGCGGACAATTCCCCGCCACTCGGGCCGCCGACTTTGGATTTCCCCAAACCGTGCGCCAACCTCCCGGCTCAAGGCCAGCATGGCGCCCGTGTCACCCCTGGAATGTCCCGAGAGCAGGAACGCCAATCGATCAGGGTTGGAGGGGACACTCTCTTCAACCAGAAGCAACGCATCTCGGCACATCAGATCAAAAAGAGGCGAAAGCTCCCGTCTCATCGGCGTATCTGACAGTTTGCGAATCCGATCACCGGCCTTGCCGACTGCCTTCAGCATCAGGCCACCAAACATCAACGCCAGTTGTCGAACCGTGCCTTCAATGTCGAGAATCTTTGTGGTCGCCGAGTTCAAATGTCGCGGGACGCCCGAGAGGAGATCCCGAATATCGACCGACAACCACATGATGAAGACCTCGACCAAAGATCGGCCATAGTCATTGAGCAGGGCATTGCGAAACGCTTTTTCCAGAGACTCCTCGACACCCTCACGTCCTGCCATCACCTTCCGTCGGTCATCCGCGTCAGGTGCATGCAACTGCCGGTATTCCAGTTCCCGATGAATCTGGCGCTCCAACTGGGTCCGCAAACGTCGCATCCCCTCCGATCGGAAGACCGGATATCCCCACGCCACAACGGCATCTTCATCAAGGTTGAAGAGGGGAAACGGCGCCGGCAATCTCGACAATTCCGGCAGGGTCTGTTGCCATCCCCCTTCAATCTCGGCTTTCCTCAGAAAACGCGGCCTGACTCTCGAGGACCGGAGAATCCGGGAGAATCGATCACCCTTGAGAACATTCTGCTCCATCCGATCCATTGTAGCGTTCGCCGGGACATGCCGACACCCTCTCCTTGGCCTGAATCCGGATTTCCCCGAGTCCGTATCACGAGGTTCCAGGCAGGCCAAGCTCCTCTGAAACTGTCGCCATCGCATCCCTGACACGCTCGATATGGTCACCGAGTTCAACACCGAGAGCTTCAGCCCCCGTGTAGACGTCATTCCTGTTGACCGCTCGTGCGAAGGCCTTGTCCTTGAGCTTCTTCTTGACGGATTTGATCCTGACGTCGGCAATGCTCTTGTCTGGACGCACCAGGGCACAGGCGGTCAGGAATCCCGTCAATTCATCGACGGCAAAGAGTGCCTTGCGCATGGGTGTATCCCGCGGGATACCCATATAATCGGCGTGGGAACCAACCGCCAGGATCCAGTCCTCTGACCATCCCCGTTCTGAGAGAATCGCACATCCGACGTGGAGATGGGTGCTTTCTGTTGGGTTCTGTTCATAGTCGAAATCGTGAATCAGGCCGACGATCGCCCAGGTTTCTTCATCCTCTCCAAAGTACCGAGCATAGGCCCTCATCGCGGCCTCGACCGAGAGTCCGTGCTTGATCAGACTTGGATTGGTGGTGAACTCGTTCAACAATTTCCATGCCTCGTCACGATTGAATTGCATCGTCTCCTCCAAATTTCTGTTCTGCCGGAGGGTCCTTTTCAGTCGGCACCCTGAAGGGTAGACCTTGGGCATACAGTGATCGCCTCGCTATGATTTGTCCTCTGAGGGACCCCCCGGAAGCATCCAGCCGAGCCAAAGCCTTATCGGCCGCAGCGACCGCATCCTCAAATCTCCCTGCCTCGGCCAGAGCAGCCGCCAGAGTATCCAGCGTCGAAGCGGAAGCTCCCGAGGCAACGACCCTCTGGGCCAACGCCACCGCAGCTTCGCCATTCCGGAGCCCATCCTCCGGCGATGTCGCCATCAGCCATGCCAGGTTGTTCGCCGCCGATCGGTGATCACCATCAGCTTTCAAGGCACTCCGGTATGCGTCAATCGCCCCTCGACGATCATCCAGTTGTTCCCTGCAAATACCACGGTTTGTCCACCAGTCGGCGTGAGTCGGCGCCCAATCCAGGGCCATGCCGTACTCCCGTTCAGCCTCGGCCCAACGGCTCATCTGGGTCAGGACCAGGGCACGATTCGAGCGGGCAATCGGATCCTTTGGCTGGATTCTCACGGCTTGAGAGAAATGATGCAGGGCCCCCTCGACGTCACCCTGTTCCAGCAGGATCTTGCCCGTCCCGTTATGAGAGGGTCCGTGCAGGGGATCCTCCGCCAAAGCCCGGCCAAAACTCTCGAGGGCGCGTTCCGGCTGGTGTTCGTAAATCCACGCAAGACCCCGATCGTAGTGCCACCGGGCCATGCCAACGTCCGCCCTGACCAGGGGAACGTGGGCCAGGCTCACCGCCACAACCAACGCACCCAGCCAATACCAACCCCTACTCTGCCGCTCAACAATGCTCCGCCCTATCTCAACCAACGCCACAGAGAAAGCCAACAGCAAAAAGGGGATCACCGCCACTCGATAGAGCGACGCAGCAAAGAACGGAAGAAAGGACACAAACCAGGTCAGAACGAAGAGGCCCAAGGCCACCAGGGTCGGTTTCGTTCCCTTCTCATCCAGCCATCCCCGCCGCCATCCGAGAATCAGCATCACCAGACCTACCAGGGCGCCTCCCACTCCTGTCGGGAAACCGATCGGCATCGCCCTCAACAACGGGGATTGCAGACGGTCAGCGCCAACCACATGGTTATGGGCGACCTCGTCCGGTCCCCAGAAGAGCGCAGCCCTGCGCCCTATCAGGACCACTTCCCGGCCGGGATGGTCCCTGATCCAGACCAGGGCACGACGACCGAGGATTCTCGACGCCTGACTGAAAGTCAGATCCCGGCCCAACTCCCCTTCCATGCGCACAACGACGTCCCCAACGGCCCATGGCGAACCAAAGACCCCCATCACTCCTACACTGCTGGTCGAAAATCCCGCGGAATCATCGTTGTTCGCGTGATAGAAAGTCAGTCCACCGTTTGAAGAAACCGGAGCAAAAACACCTTCTACCCTCCAGTTCCGATATGTCGTCGGCGTCAGAACAAGGGCGCCGGCCACAGCCGCGGCAAGAGTCATCGACCAGAATCGGTCAGTCAGGCCTCGGCTTCGAACAACCCACCAACCCCACGCAATCAACACCGGAGCAAACAGCAGGGCATTCGGACGAACCAACGCCATCAAGCCGAGAACCGCTCCAGCCGCCGCGGCCCAAGGCCACGTCGGCTCTCTCGCCAACTCGAAAAGGAGGGCCGTCAATATCAGAGAGAGAAACACCAACAACCACGCCCCGTTGAGTCCCCCCTGGAAGTAGAGCAAAGGCCAACACAGGACCATCAAGGCAGCCCACACAACTCCGACCGCCGGTCCCAGGAGTCGACGGCCGATCCACCATGCCAGGATGATACTGACCAAACCGAAGGCCATCTGAACAACCCTGAGACCCACGGCATTACCGCCAACGAGTCGGTAGATCCCCGACAAAACCACCGCATATCCCGGTGGCCGGAGGTATGCCGCCGTTTGCAGACCCGGATCCCGTCCCCAAGCATCCGGCGGAAGGTCCCAATTGCCGGTGGCCAATCCCTTGGCCCAGTAGAGAGAAAAACCCTCATCAACCGGAGGATGGTTCAGCTCGGGCATCGTGCCGAGTTCACCGAGGTAGATCCCGCGGAAGATAACACCCACCGCCAGAATCACGAGGATGAGCACCAGCTCCCATCGACCAGGCCGTTTGAAACCATCGTGTTGGGTGTCCCAACCCCGGTCTGGATTGATTCCTGAGGTTCTCATCGCACAAGGCTACCAAAGAGAGTTTCCTCGATACACTGAACCCAAATACAACATTGAACAAAAATATGCTACAAAACGCATAAATATTGCTTGACAGGATCGATTTTCGGAATAGAGTTTGCGGAGTGAACATGAAAGGTAGATCAATATGTCAATAACTTCTGATGAAATTCTAAGGCGGATCGCCGAAGAAGACGTCCATTTCATGAGTCTGCAGTTCACCGACATTGATGGGATCGCCAAGAATGTCGAGATTCCGGAAAGCCAGTTCCAGAAGGCGCTTGACGGCGAGGTGATGTTCGACGGGTCCTCGATCGAGGGCTTCACCCGCATCGAGGAATCGGACATGCTCCTGGCCCCGGATCTCGAATCCTTCCAGATCTATCCCTGGGAGGAACGCCACGGCAAGGTCTGTCGGCTGATCTGCGACATCCAGACCCCCGATGGCAATGCATTCGCCGGCTGCCCCCGCTCGGCCCTGAAACGGGTGGTGGAAAAGGCCAAAACCATGGGCTATCAACTGATGGCCGGACCCGAGGCGGAGTTCTTTCTCTTCCACCGGGACGACGAGGGCGATCCTCTGCTGCTGACCCATGATGCGGGGGGCTACTTCGACCTCGGCCCGGTCGACTTGGGCGAGGAAGCCCGCCGGGATGTTGTCTTGGTTCTGGAAGCGATGGGCTTCGAGGTCGAGGCAGCCCACCACGAGGTTGCACCAGGTCAGCACGAAATCGACTTCAAGTATGGCGAGGCCGTCGCCACCGCCG
>CAYSHZ010000326.1:0-4426 GCA_964430905.1 uncultured Thermoanaerobaculia bacterium
GCCTTCCGAAACCCACGATACCCAGTATCTTCCCCTGGAGACCGGTCCCGGTCATCAGGTCCAAACCCCAGCCCTCGAAGAGTCCGGCCCTCAAGAAGGCGTCCGCCTCGATCAATCGTCGGGTCACTCCGAGGATCAAGGCCCAGGCCAGGTCAGCAGTCGCTTCGGTCAGAACATCGGGGGTGTTGGTGACCCAGATGCCCCGGCGCTCGGCCTCCTGACAGTCGATATTGTCGAAGCCGGCGGCACAGTTTGCGATCACACGGAGGCCGGGACACCGATCCATCACCACCGCAGTCACGGGGTTGGCCAGCAGGGAGATCAACGCTTCGGCCCCGCCGGCCCACTGGGCCAGCTTCTCGTCCGAGAGCATCGTCGGGCCTGTAAATACACGGACGTCGTGCCGCCCGCGAAGCATCTCAAGCGCCCGCCCCGGAAGCCTTGCCGTTACTGCGATCTCAGCCACTGATCCCCCCGGTCACCAACCCCTCACACCCCGTGCAGCAGCCGATCCCCGAGCATCGGCGGCAGACCGACACGGATAATTCGGCGGCGGGCCTCGGCGGCCGAGTACACAACCCGATAGTGGTAAAAGCGGCGGATCTTGGAATCGTAAATACCATAGGCCGCACGGGGATCCCGGTCCCGCGGTTGGCCGACCGAACCGGGATTGATCAGGTATCTTCGCCCGTCCTCGAGGTTCAACTGCTGTCGTTCGCCCGCCAGGAGCCGGACCTCGAGGAACGGCCCAGACGACCCTTCATCCAGAACAAAGAGCGACGGGACATGGGTATGACCGAAAAAAATGACCTGCTGATGGATCTCTTCAAACGCCGACAGGGCATCATTGCCCGAAAAGACATAGGCGTCTTCGTCGTGGGGCGCCCCATGGCAGATCGCCAACTGCTCTTCGATGACCTTCGGCCCCTGGGGAAGTTCCTGAAGCATCTTCCGATTTCGATCTTCCAGGTGATCCGCCGTCCAGTGAACCGCCTGCAAGGCATAACGGTTGAAATAGTCTCCGGAGTCCAGGCCCGAACAGACCCTGTCGTGGTTCCCGCGAACGGAATCAACAGAGGCCCCAAGACCCCGCAACCAGTCCATGATTGCGTTTGGTGAGGCTCCATAGCCAACCGCATCCCCCAGGAAGAGAACGCGCTCGAACTTCTTGCGCCGGACATGACTGAGAACGGCCGAGAGCGCTTCCCAGTTTCCGTGAATATCGGACAGGATCAGATAGCGCATGCGAACCTCGGGCTCATGCGAGCAATGGCCTCGGCCACCGCTGCAGGCGTCTCGTCCCCACTGAGGGTCATGACAACATCCGCCCTTCGATAGTCGGACAACCGGCTCTCGAACAAGACTTTCGCCTCGGCGGGGGACCGCCAGAGGGGACGCCCCGGATCGCTGCTCCCCAACCGAGCCTCCAGTACCTTCCAGGGAACATCGAGAAAAACCGACCAGCCGGCGGTCTCCGCGATCAGTTGCCGGTTCCCCGGTCTCGAAAACAGACCCCCTCCGGTCGCCACAACCGTGTCGGCCGCCTTGACGACGTCTCTCAATGCCCTCTCTTCGGCGGCCCGAAAGGCCGTCTCACCACCGTCTGCGAAGATCTCAGGGAGAGTCCGGCCCTCCGCTTCGACGATACGCTCATCCACATCAATGAATGACCACCCAAGGCGTTCGGCAAGGAGTCGACCTACGGTCGTCTTTCCGCTACCCATGAACCCGACCAGGAAAACCGAAGACATCGACTGATTGTACTGCAATACACAAAGAATGACTTTCCGAAATCGGCACAGGGGACACGGTCAGGCATTGTGACCAGACACCCAGGGGTCAGGGAAGACCACTGTCGTCGTCCAGAAAGCCTTCCATGAAGTGGGTGTCGATATTCCCCGCCGCAAAGTTCTCGTCATCGAGGATCCGCAACTGCAGAGGGATCGAGGTCTTGACGCCCTTGATGACGAACATCTCCAAGGCCCTACGACCCCTGATGATCGCCTCGGCCCTATCGGACCCGTGGACCAGGACTTTGGCCAGCAGACTGTCGTAGTAGGGCGGAACCCGGTAACCCCGGTAGATGTGAGTATCAACCCTGGTGCCCGGCCCCCCCGGAAGCACCAACTCCTCGATCAGGCCGGGTGACGGAGCAAAGGTCTGCGGGTCCTCGGCATTGATCCTGAACTCGAATGCGTGCCCATCGGGGCGAATCTTCCGTCTCTTGGGGATGGACATCGGCTCGCCGGCCGCAATTCGGATCTGTTCCTTGACCAGATCAATCCCCGTGACCATTTCGGTCACCGGGTGCTCGACCTGGATCCTTGTGTTCATCTCCATGAAGGAGAAGGACCCGTCCTCGGCCAGCAGGAACTCAACCGTCCCGGCGTTGACATAGCGTGCCGCCCGGGCTGCTGCAATTGCCGCGCGGCCCATCCTCTCTCGCAGCTCGGGGTCCAGAACCGCCGACGGCGACTCCTCGATCAACTTCTGGTGGCGCCGCTGAATGGAACACTCGCGCTCACCGAGGTGTATGACCCGACCGAAGGTGTCCGCAAGAATCTGAAACTCGATATGACGAGGTTTCTCGACGTATTTTTCCAGGTAGAGTGTGCCATCTCCGAAGGCACTGGCTGCCTCGTTGCCGGCGGAATCGTAGGCGGAGGCCAGTTCACCCTCGTGCCAGGCCAGCCGCATTCCGCGCCCGCCGCCGCCCGACGAGGCCTTGAGAATCACTGGATATCCGATCTCGGCCGCCAGTTCGACCGCCGCCTCGCGGTCCTTGAGGGGTCCGTCCGAGCCCGGCAGAATGGGAACCTCGGAAGCCGCCATCGTTCGGCGCGCTTCGCTCTTGTTACCCATCAGACGCATGGACTCCGGAGAAGGTCCGATGAAAACCATCCCGCACGCCTTGACGATCTCGGCAAAGTGGGCGTTCTCGGCCAGGAAGCCATAGCCGGGATGGATGGCATCCGCATGGCTGATCTCGGCGGCCGCAATCACTGCGGAGATATTGAGGTAGCTACCGGCGGGATAGGGACTGCCGATACAGACGGACTCGTCGGCCAGTCGCACGTGGAGACACTCACGGTCGGCATCGGAATGGACCGCGACGGTCTCAATCCCCATCTCCCGGCAGGCCGCAATGATCCGAACGGCGATTTCACCACGGTTGGCGATTAGAATCTTGGAAAACACTGGGTCGACTTCCTGTCCAACTAGGCCGGGCGGATGGTGAAGAGCGTTTGACCGTATTCGACCGGCTGGTCATTGTCGACGTGGACCTTGACGATGGTCCCGTCCAGTTCACTCTCGATCTCGTTCATCAGCTTCATCGCTTCGACGATGCACAGGACCTGTCCCACCCGGACCTCGTCTCCGACCCTGACGAAGGGGTCGGCATCGGGGCTCGGCGCCCTGAAAAAGGTTCCAACGATCGGCGAGGTGATCATATGCTGATCTCCCGCGGGGACGTCGTCCTGGTCGCCTCCATGCGCCTCGGCCGCAACGGGCGGCGGCAGGATCACCTGCTGAGGTGCCACCACTGCCCCATCCGGACCCGAGGACGTCATGACGACCTGCGGCTGGGGACGGCCCTCGATCTCAACCCGGGCCCCGCCATGTTCAACCTCGACCCGCGCAATGCCGGTCGAACCCACCAGACGAACCAATTCACAGATTTCTTCAAATTTCAGCATATTCGGCCCTTGTATGACCCGGGAGGAGGCGTCCGTGAGACGACCGCCACTTCCGGGGCTGTCGTTACATGAATTCTGAATGGAGCCGTTCGCCGGCCAGGCGGCTGGCCAGACGGGCCCGGCCCGTCACCGCGTCGGGTTCCATCAATACCATCAGGAAATACCCGGCGGCCATCGTCGTCAGGACAATCTGGATACGATCTGCGGCCACCGAAAACTGCTTCAATGCTCCGTGATCCAATTCTCTGCCGGCCTCGTTCAGATCACGCACCATCGCGGCCATCTCGGCGCCAAGAACCTCAACCTCGGGTCTCGGGGGCTCGATGACCACCGGAATGCCGTCCGGATCGACGATCGCAACCGACTGGGCACCGGGACAGGCCGTCAGAATCTCTTTGACCGTTTCTTCCAGATTCACGGCGCCCTCCGTTCCGACGCTTCCCTGAGGCTCTCCATCCAGACCCTGAGGCCCTGGGCCTTGGCAGCCAGGAGATCGGCCGGAGTCACTGAAGGCTCGTCAGGCGAGGCTTCCATGCCCTCGGTCTGCGAACCCTCCTCGATGCGTTTGAGGAGACCCAAGGCCTCGTCATTACCGGGATCCCTATCGAGGATCGCCTTGAGTGTTTCCTCCGCGAGAGCCTCGTCGCCCTGCTCCAGTGCCAGACGAGCCAGGGTGACAGTCGGCAGAAGGACATCGTCACGGGTCTCGGCGGCGTCTACCGATGGAG
>CAYSHZ010000327.1:0-4368 GCA_964430905.1 uncultured Thermoanaerobaculia bacterium
TCGCCGAGACCACGCGAAGGTCGCCGATCAGCGCGATGCCGCCGGCCGCCAGAATGACCCGATCGGCATGAACCATCAGTTTGTCTCCGCCCGGCAGGCGCGCGGCCACGCCGTCAACTGAACCGCCCGTGCTCAGCACCTGCTCAACGTCACAGCGGTTGATGAAGGTTGCGCCGGAGCGCACGGCATCCTCAACGTACTCCCGGGCAGTCCACTTGGCCCCCAGCTTGCACCCGAAGAGGCACCGATCGCAACGGTTGTCACAGGTATTGAAGTCGATGAAGCGCTCCTGGGGCCTCATGGGATACCCCAGTGTGTCCGCAGCTTCCATCAGTCGTTGTGTGCCGGCATAGTCCGCGTAGAAAGACTCCGGAACGGCACGAATGTTCAACTCTTCCTTGATCTCGGCGACTTCCTGCGAGAGGTCGATCCCAAGGTCATCCTTGAGAAAGGCCGGTGGATCGTAGGCATTTCCTGAATAGAGCATCGTGGAGCCGCCGGTAGTGATTCCACGACGAACCAGGACTCCGTCCTTCGACTTCTTGATGTCGTACATGGTCGCGTAGGCCCAGACCCGCCCGACGGGCCATGTGTGGGTTTTCCCCTTCTCCAGGAGGACGACGTTTTGGCCCGCTCGGGCCAATTCCCGGGCCGCGGTCGCGCCTCCCGGTCCGGATCCCACGACGACAGTTTCAGCTTCTATGGTTCTGACCATGTCAGCCCCCTGTGTTCGACTGTTCCCTGGCCAGCAGTAGCACCTCGTGTCCGGCCCGAGCCATCTGGCGGGCCACCGTGGCGCCGCCCGGTCCTGAACCCACCACAATGACGTCATACCGCGTCTTCATCGAGGCCTCACTTTCAACGGCTGGCAAGAAAAGAAAACTCCTCTTCACCTAGCGTGAGCCTACCACGACCTGAAACGCTGTACTTCTCTTGGTCGGTCTACTCAAGATGAAATCAGCTGAGCCGGTTTCCCATTGAAGTCGGGGAATACTACTGATTGCAAATTGTCTTTCGGAGAATCTAAAAAATAACCCCTCCGAAGAGGGGCTATTGAAAAAGCGAGGGCACCGGAATTATGACTGTTCCTTTTCCCACTTGGTTCGGGCGGGGTTGTCCTTACGGATTTTCTCTCTCTGCTTGGGGGTCATGTTCTGATACCACTTCGGCGGTTTCCCAGCTGTGTAGGTCTCGCCGGTCTTCGGATGAGCGTAAATATACTTGGCCGGGCCGCGATTCCTCTTGGGCTTCGCCTCCGTGGAGGAGGTTGTTTGGAGCATCGCTCTGACGGCTTCCTTGATTTGGTCTCTGGTATAACCCATCTTCGTTAAGGCTTCCCTGAGGTCAGCCTCTTTTTCCTTCAATGCATCTTTCGCGGCTTTGAGTGCGGCCTGAGCCATTTTCTTGGCCTCGGTCTTCTCCAAATTAAGTTTGGCTCTCTTGATCTTGGTCAGAAACTTCTTGGTCTCTTTTTCCAAGTTTTTAAGATCATCCATGGTCAAGCCGCTCAACCTTTTCTCAGTATCAAGTTTCATTTCAACAACTCCTTTCAGTTCCAATTAGTTCAATAAAATACAAGGATACTCAATAAACTCGAGTGAATCAAGTAACAAATTATATTGGGTATGCTCGTGATTCGTATTGTGTGAACTATCAGATATTCCGGATGAGGTTCGAAACTGGTTGATAAGCGGGTAGGAGTGGTAATTGGATAAGGTCAGGTACCTCAACTGGGTGGTAGCCCCAGGGCAGTCTGAAATAGAATCTCGGGGACCAATGCAGCATCAATACCCCGTTTCGGGTAGAATACGATCATGAAAGTTGACGTTCGGCATTTTGATGACGTAATCATTGTGGATCTCGATGGGCGCCTGGTAGGTGGCGTTGGAGATGAACTTCTGCGGGATATCATCAATGAGCTGCTGGCCGAGGGTTGGAAGAAAATTGTCCTGAACCTCAAGGCGGTAACGGTCATGGACTCTTCAGGGATCGGGGAACTGGTCGCTGGATGGAAATTGACCCACCGGTTCGACGGTGAGCTCAAGCTGCTGAGACCCCGGCCGCAGATTGAGCGAACGCTCAAGTTGACCCAGATTCTGCCCCTTCTTGAAGTATTCGACGAGGATGAAGTGGCGGTCGCCAGTTTCGGTTCTTCCTGAAGGTTCGGAAGTAGTCGAGCGATTGATAGTTCCTGAAAATTCCGGATGGATTGAATGGGGAGGTCACGGGCCGGATCTGGTCTTTGCGCATGCCAACGGTTTCCCCATTGGGAGTTACCGGCCTTTTCTCGATCATCTCGTTGGGAGGGGGCGGGTCAACGGATGGGAGGCCCGGCCGTTGATGCCAGGCTCCGATCCTCAGGCAGTCTCCTCCTGGAGACCTCTTTCCGTTGATCTTGTGGAGGCCCTCCATACTCGTTTTGACGGTCCTGTTGTGGTGGTCGGGCATAGTCTGGGTGGCGTTCTCAGTCTGATGGCGGCGGCAGACAACCCGGAACTGTTTCGGGCTCTCGTGCTTCTGGATCCGGTGGTTTTTTCGGGTGTCCGCTCGGTTGCCTGGGGTCTGGCTAAACGATTTGGAAGGACACACAGAATGCCGCTGCTGGCCGGGGCCCTCAGGAGGCGGGAGTTCTGGCCGGATCGGGAGACTGCACGCCGCTCCTGGCAGGGCAAGCCCGCATTCAGTGGTTGGGATCCCGCGGCATTTGAGGCCTATCTTCAGGAAGGCCTGGAAGAGGACAAAGAATCGTCAGATGTCCATTTGAGGTATCCCAAGGCATGGGAAGCACGAATCTTTGAGATCTCACCCCACAATCTCTGGAAGGATATCTCCGGACTCGAGATTCCCATTCTGATTTTGAGGGGGGAGCAGTCGGATACCTTGACACCCGGGGCCGCAGCCAGGTTTGTCAGGAAGGCGCCGGATGTGGAATGCCAAGTTGTGCCGGGGACCGGCCACATGCTGCCGATGCAGGACCCGGCGCGGGTTGCCGGAATCATTGAGGATTGGTTGGAAAAACGGCTGTCATGATCACTGGTGGCTTTTTGAGTTTTTTCGTCCGACAAAGAGTAGCCCGACACCCCAGCTGACGTTGTCGAACAAACGATCGATGTTGAAGGCTGCCTTGACAATTTTCACGAGGAACGCTTTCCGGCCAAGGCTGGAAACTCGTTTGAGGGATGAATCGTCGTCGATCGAGGCGGCCTTGAGCCGTCGCCGGTTGACGCGCTTCAGGAAGAGGTCGTCGTAGAGCCGAAGCACCGGCCATCCCCAGGTGATGACCGTGGGTTGCAGGCCGGAGGCAGCCAGAAGCTCTTCCATGCCCTTCGCGGTGTAGCGGCGTTGGTGATCGGCCCAGACGTCCCAGTCGGAGAATTGTTTCGGGTCGGCTGGGACCGTGCCGACCAGGCCGCCGCCCGGAGCAAGAACTCGCCCGAGCTCAGTTACGGCTGCCGCATCATCCGGGATGTGTTCCAGCGTCTCGGCCGAGGTCGCCGTAGAGAAACAACCTTCAGGGAAGGGGAGGTTCGTGATATCACAGACCACAGGGAAGACCGGGACTGCGGGCGGTAATTTCCTCCGGATGATAGCCAGGGATCGCATGGAGAGATCAGCAGCGACGACCACCCTGCCTCGCGCCGCCAGTGCAACCGACAGGGAACCCACTCCGGCGGCGCACTCCAGATGAGGACCAGCCGGAACGTCGAGGTCCTGAATGGCTTCCAGTATTCGCCCCTCGCGGAATGCGTGACGGGGCCCAAAAAATTCGGGTTCGGCGCCCCACTCGGCCTTGGCCATTAGCGGCTGCCCCGGTTGAAGACCTTGCGGCCGATGGCCTTGACCGGCCCGAGACGCTCGACCTTGTGCCCCAATTGGACCAATTGGTCTTTCAGAACGGCTGTCGGGTTGGCGTTTCGGTGGCATTCGCCGCATCGAGGAAGGGTCTTCCAGTCCTTTGAGCGGAAGGCCTCCATGTAGGCACTAATTGTTGGAGAATCAATAATTTCCTTGACAGTTTGCCGGGTCATGTCACCGATGGGCTGCAAACAGTCGGAGTCATAGCAGCAATGTGTCACGCGACCGTCCGCCAGAACGATAAACCACTTGAAGGGGTAGCCCTGGAAACAACCGTAGTACTCCTCATGCAACTCAGTTGCGTCGGTTGTGTCCAGTCCCTCGCAGGTCTTTTCGATGATGCTTGCATTGGGATACCGTTCAATTTCATAAAACCGTTCGAAATCTTCGACCCGTTCATCCGAGGTCAGTTTGGAGACCATCTTCTGGATCTCGACGGTCATGGTCGACCCCGCGGCCTGATCGAGGAAGGCCTTGATATTGTCGACGACCTTGGCAAAGACTCCGCCCCTG
>CAYSHZ010000328.1:0-4367 GCA_964430905.1 uncultured Thermoanaerobaculia bacterium
AATTCGAGGACGGCTCACCAAAACAACAGCTCGCCCCGACACCATCGGAGGCATCGTTTCCCGCCGACCTCGAGATCATGACCCTTGCGTGGCGAAGGGGCGTTCTTGACGAGTTCTGGGCGCCTTTCCATGTCGAAGCCTCGGATATCATTCGTTCCAGCTCAGTGTCGGAAGAAGGAGTCGACGCCGTTCTTCTTCTGGACCAGGCCGTCGAAAGAATCTTTCCTGACGGCTCCAGCCTGTACTACTACCATGGTCTTTCCAAGGCCCTGACACCTGCCGGAGCACGCCAGGCAGCATCCCTGGAACAGATGGCCGGCGCCGTCAGAATTACGCTGGCAATCATTAAACCCGATGGGCGGAAGATCGTCCCCGCCGAAATCACGCCGACGTCTCGGGGAATCAGCCTCGGGGAGGTCGAAGCCGGAGATATCATCGAGGAAGAGTACGTTGCCGAAGTGTCCGCAGTCTCTCCCAATGTGCCGGCTCATCTGTCACCCTACGTCTACCGGTTTGCCGACGCCGATCGGGCCTTCGGCCTGTCCGAGTATATCCTTCTCTTCCCACCGGAAATTGATCCGGCGATCGACGGTCTTTTCACCGGTCTTGAGACGACAACGGGGAACCAGGGAGACCTGGTATTCCGCCGCTGGCGAGCAACCAACGTTCCGGCCAGGCCGGACGAACCCTTCGGTCCACCGGTGCAGGAGCTCCTGCCCTGGGTGGCCTACGGATTTTCAACGACCTGGGAAACCGTTGGTGACAGCCTGCGCGATCGCCTGATCCCCGTCATTCGACCGACCCGCGATCTGCGTCTCTTTGCCACGGAACACCTGGTGGGGGACAACCCCACCGAACAACTCCGTTCTCTGGTCTCGGCCCTCTTGGACTCCGTCAAACCGGGAAACTCTCTTCTGGATCTCGGTTCCTCAGCGGGTGCGGCTCTTTCGCGGGGCCAGGGCAATCGGCTCGGGATCCTGGCCGCGGCACTCCTGACGGCAGATTGGAAGGTCGATTTGTGCCTTTCCCGCCCGACGCCTTTCTCCGGAACACACCTTGCGATCCCCTCACCGGATGCTTTCATGATGCCTCTGCTGCGAGTCCGCAGAGGCGGTTCCGAAATTTGGATCGACCTTCAAGAGGAACTCTCGGGCGTCGGCCACATCTCACCAATACTACAAGGCAGCGATGCCTTGATGCTGCCCCTCAATGACCCTGACTCCAGTGTATTTCTCCTCCCGGACGTCCCCGTTTTCCCCAATCCACACCTGGAAGAACACACGGTCATTGAGGCCGTGATCGATGCTGATGGTCGAGCCAAAGTCACCTTTTCAATGTGGTTGCGAGATGCCCAGGCAACACGATTTTCGGACAATCTTCGATCGGTTCCGCCTGGTCAGATCGATATCCTGTTCAGCCGCCTGGCATCCGGCATCTTCCCCGGGGCGGAAAACGTGCACGGCAGTGTTCAAGAAAGCGGTGAGCGCCTGGAAGTTCAATTCAACCTGGACCTCCCTGATGCGTGTACTCTTCAGGACACCACTATGGAATGCCGAGGACTCAACGCAACCACGCCATTGACCCCAATTCTTGCCTCCCTGGCCGAACGGCAACAACCCCTGATCCTTCAGCTCCCAATTCTGCGCCGGGAAGAGGTGATCATTCAGCCTCCACCGGGATGGTCATCGAATCGGGCGGCCCGACGCCTCTCAACCGGCTGGGGACGGATTGACGAGACGGTGGAAAACACCGGCAATCGTCAACATTCAACCCTGGTCCTCGAGATCCCCGCAGTGACAGTCCAGCCGGAGGATTATTCTGCTTTTGCCAGATTCTGTCGGGCTATTGACGAGCTGGCATCCCGGCCTCCACGATTCGAACGGTAATTCAGGAAAACAAATTTCACCCAACTCAATCTCTGTATACTGGCCAACTATGGAAACAGCCGAAGGAACCGTCATCGCCAGACATGGTGGCCTTATCCGGGTTCAGGTTGGCGATCGATCGCTCCTTGTCACAGCCAGAAGGAACGTCGTTTGGGAAGGCGGAACGCCGGAGGCCTCCAAAATCGTCGTCGGTGACCGGGTATCGGTCGAAACCTCAGGGTCCGACGGCGTCATAGTTGCAGTCAAGGAACGGACTTCCTGTCTGACCCGAAAGGCAATCGCCTCCAGCCAACCCCAAATATTGGCCGCCAATATTGACCAGGCACTGCTGGTTTTTGCCACAAAGAACCCGGAACCCAAGAGCGGACTGATCGACCGATTCCTGGTCGCCTGTCACCTGGCCGAAATCTACCCCATCATCACCTTCAACAAGATCGATCAGGGCCCCGGGAGAACAAGGAGCTGGACAACATACTATGAAGGGCTTGGCTACGAGGTCCTTCAGGTCTCCGCCCGTTCCGGATGGGGACTGGGTCAGGTCAAGAGACTCCTTCCCGATCATACGACCCTGTTTTGCGGTCCCTCCGGCGCCGGCAAGAGTTCACTTCTCAACGCGGTCTACCCTGGATTCAAGCTTCGGGTCGGTGGTCTGTCAGAGGCGACCGGCAAGGGTCGCCACACGACCACCCGAGCCGAACTGATGCCTCTTCCCTTTGGCGGATTTGTTGTGGATACGCCCGGCCTCAAGGAATTTGGTCTCTGGGACATCGATTCACAAGAGCTTCAAGGCGCCTTTCCCGAGATTACAAAATATGGAAATCACTGTCATTTTTCAAACTGCAGCCATATCCACGAACCACAGTGCGGCGTCAAAGATGCCCTGGAAAACCACCTGATTGACCGAGGACGCTATCGCTCCTATCAACAATTGTTGGAAGAGATTCCCTAGGGGGACCTGTGAGGCGCCGCCAAGAACCACGCATTAAAGTCCGGCTGGTTCCTCATCTCGGACATTGGCCTGGAGACTCCCGAGGCTTCCCGTCTGAGAACCTCATACATCCCTGCCAGGTCAAACCGAGATTGAAATAGCCACATTTCAATTGGGCCTTCATCCGAGGGCACGACCAGCGGTACATGCAGTCCGTGAACGATCACATCGTCTGCATCCCGGTATTCTCCCAGAATCCACCGCCGTATGCCGGTCCTTTCCAAAAAACTGACAACCACCAAGTCGTCCGGAACCGTCTGAACCTCGGACACACCAAGGCCATCAACATTCAACGGCTCAGCTCCGGCCATCCGACGAAGAGCATCGACCAGTTCGAAACTTCGTTCCAGCCGACGAGGTGGCGGTCCCGTCCGTGGCCAGGGAAGGGCCTCGACCAACTCAACCGGCTCGAGCCCTTTCAGGCGTGCAACCCCCAGCATCCGCAGCCCAACCGGCAGCATCTCCCGACCGCCAGGATCAATATTGAGAATCAGCCACCGGAGACCATCCGCTTTCCCCTCCCAGAGAGGACATGATCCCAACTCAACTCCCAGGGCCTCGACAAATGCGACAGTCAAGACGATCCCCTCGTTGATCAACTCTCCCTGGTCATCCAACGTAACGGCAAAGGGACGGCTCACCTGGTCGGTCTTCTTGACCCGGGCCTCAATCAACGGCCGAAGAAATTCTTCGACGTGCCCAGGGTCATACCCCGCGTGGACCAACAATTCCGCAACCTGGGCAACCTCCCTCGTGCTCTTTCCGGTCGTCAGACGGGCAAGCTCAACGATCCCATGTCCAAAGAACTCATAGGTCGGCCGACCCTCATCAGCACCGCGCATCGGCAGCAATCGGTATTCTGCAGCATTAACGGCAATCCTCAGTCCCTTGTCAAAGGGGAAGCCCTCGCGACGGAGACGATCATAGGCCTTCTGAATCTCACAGGCCGCAGCCAGCGTTCTGACAGCACGCCGAGCCGAGAAAAACGCACCGTCTCCCATGAATTTCTCGAATGTCAACCGTCTCGAAACCTGGATGGTTTCGGTCCGACTTTGGAATATATACATGAACTGGAGGGCCTTTTCCTCGGCCGCCTTGCCGGCTTTCCTCACTTCTTCGAGCACAGCAGTGAAATTGGTCAAATCGTATATCAGTCCAAAACGAAAAACCCCCGAATCGATGACACCATGTGCCGCAAAATCGTAAGGTCTCGTCGAGGCGCCGATCAATACTTGACGCCCATCTACCCGGATTTCCCATCCATGCCGGGAAGCCCTGTCAACCGGCAGAATTCCCCTCCGCAGGGCAACAACCAACTCAATGCCCTTCAGCCTCAGTCCCAACGCCCGAAGCTCGGCGATGGAATCATGATCCAATCCCAGGTCGAGACTCAAGCCGGCATCATCGACCAGATCCAGAAATGCCGGTTCCAGGGCGGCATCGACGCCGGCGGGATTAAAATCGGCACCACAGGAATGGCGGACAATTCCCCG
>CAYSHZ010000329.1:0-4366 GCA_964430905.1 uncultured Thermoanaerobaculia bacterium
TGTCATCGGCAACGGCTGCAATCCGCCCCTCTGTGACCAACACCGTCATCTGTTGGTGGACTTCGTTACCGTCGAAGAGGCGAACGTCTTTGACTGCGAATGAATGCGGAGGCGCCTGACAGGAACAGAGAACTGATATGAGGCAAAGGCAAAGGTATTTCATGGATTGATCTCCTTGATGGTCTTCGTTAGCCCCAGGTCTGGGCCTTTTCGCGCCGGGAACCCACTGCGGCCAGCCCGAGGCAGACCAGGGTCGTCAGCACCAGAACCCCAACGTGCAGCATCGGTGAGCTGCCGTCACCCGAGCCGATCGCGGCGAGGCTCAGGCGGGCGAGGTGGAAGGGAGGCAGGAAGGGCGAGACCGATCGAATGACCGGAGGCAGCATTTCAAAGGGAATCCACAGGCCGGAGGCGAAGGCCATCGGCAGGTAGATCAGGTTGACGATCCCCGGCGCCGAATTTGGACCCGCCCAGAATCCGACGGCCAGCCCGGCGGCGCAGAACGGAATCGCGCCGGCGATCTGGATGCCCGCCATCATCAGCCACTGCATCGGCTCGAATCGCACTCCTGCAAGGGTCAAGCCCATCAGACAGAGCATGGCAATCACGACGGCGCTGAAGAGGACGCTTGTGAAGACCCTGGCCAGCAGGTAGGCGGCGGGAGGCATGGGCGAGGTTCGCTTCAGGCGGAGCCAGCCCTGGCCGCGTTCGACCGCAACGCCGACTCCGAAGGCGAACATCGACGCGCCGATAACACCAAAGACGCCGTAGGTAGCAATGAGATAGCCTGCAACGGTCGTGTTGCCGACGGGCCTGTCACCTCCGAAAGCAACGCCGAAGAGCAGGTAGAAGAAGGCCGGAAAGAGGAGGGTCGGCAGGACGTAGGCCGGCATCCGAAGGGTTTTCAGGATTTCAAATTTTGTCTCCAGCCGGTAGAGGCGGAGTGACTGACGAAGACTGAGTGTCTGTGTACTCATCAAGCGACCTTCCCTTCGATTTCGGTTTTGGCTTCGGGGGCGGTCAGGGCCAGGAAGGCGTCCTCGAGGGCGGCGCCGGTGATTTCAAGATCCCGAAGATCGGGGTCGAGGGCGAAGAGCGACCGGATGAGACTGTCGGCGTCGTGTGTCAGTAGTTCAATCCTTGAGCCCTGACGGCTGAGATGATCGATGCAGTCGAGTGTGTTGAGTTGGGCGTCCTCAAGGGACGTGGTGCAGCGTATGGTCCGACCCAGGGTTCGGGCCTTGATCTGGGAGGGCGTGCCTTCCGCAACGACTCGTCCCTGATGCAGCACAACAACGCGATCCGCAAGGGCATCGGCCTCTTCGAGGTAGTGGGTCGTCAGCAGAACGCCCCGGCCGCTCTCGGCAAGAGCGGAGATCTCCGTCCACAAGGAGCGTCTCGCCGCCACGTCCAGTCCGGCCGTCGGCTCGTCCAGGAAGAGCAGTTCGGGGTCTCCGCAGAGGGCCAGGGCAAAGAGAACACGCTGCTGCTGCCCGCCCGAAAGCGCGCCATACCGTCTGTTCTCAAGGCCCTCCAGGCCGGCCGCCCTGATCAGGTCCTCAAGCGGGCGGGGTCGTGGGTAGTAGCTGGAGAACAGGGTGATGTGCTCGGTGACCGTCAGCGTCTCCGGGACGCCGGAGATCTGGAGCATGACGCCGATCTTCTGGTGCAGTGCGCGACTCCCGGGCTTCTGCCCGAAAAGACGCACTTCACCCTCATCCGGAGTCAACAGTCCGAGAAGCAGGGCGACCGCCGTCGTTTTCCCGGCGCCGTTTGGTCCGAGTACGGCGACGGTCTCGCCAGGTGCGATCGACAGGCTGACGTCGTCAAGGGCACGTACCTCGTTGAAGCACTTGCCGGCCCCGACGAGTTCCGCAAGCCTTGTGTGATGGTTCTCCCGTTGCATGATCGGCCTCCTGGGAACAGGATCGGTCGATCGAGGGCGCAGCGGTAGTGCAGAGCGTCAGCACTTCGATATGATCTTTGTCATGTCGGTGATACGCCACCGGAGGCGGAGACTCGAAAGACGAACGTCAACCCGGGTCCGCAGTACCGAACTCTCAACCAGACCAGAGCCTAAGATCAGCGATTCTCAGCGGCGATCTACACCACGTTCTCGGGCCCCGGCGCCCAGGTCATCCGCTTCGCGGGCACCGGCATCCTGCCTCGCCCTGGACGCAAGATCCCAGCATTCAGAAGGCCTCGGACAGTGACCTGTTCTTGCAGTACAATTTCCTCCATGAGAACCGAAGTCATTTCATCTGCCTGGACACCCCTCGCAAAGTTTGTCTTTGGTCCGGCAGCGATCTGCCTTTTCAGCTGGCAATTCTGGATGATCATCAAGATCAGTTTTGAAACCCCCCAGGCTTTCAGCCCGTGGTATCTCTTTCTTGCCGTTCCGGCAAGCATGGCGGCGGCTTTTTATTTCGTCATGACCCGGGTAATTCTTCTTTGCAAGGTGGGTCTGCTGGAACGAGAACTCGTTGTTTCAAACTACTTCAATGAAACAGTCATTCCTTTCACTGATATCAAATTGGTGAAGGGGAGAGCCTTTCCAGGACCGGAAGTCATCTCGATTTCTTTCAATCGTTCGACTGAGGCCGGTGATCGTATCGTTTTCATGCCGAAGGGACGCAGATTCGATTTCTGGACCAAACACCCGCTTGTGTCCAGACTGGAAGACTACGCCTCGGGTTCGGTCAATCTGATGGTCGATTCTGAGGACGATTTTTCAAAGCTCGGGAAACCCACCGAGAGTCCATTCCGAGTTCGAGCCGAGGACCGCGGACGAATTCTGCCCCCACTTCCGCAGAAGAAGAAATAGGGAGCCTTGCAGCCCAGCGTGCTGAGGGAGATTCTGTTGCTGTCGTCGGGGAGGGGGGACGGATCTGTGATCTGGCCTCCAGAGGACTCGACGACCAACTCCGTACCCAGGAGAAAACATCAACTTCCAAGAACCGCGCGGAATCGCCGGATTCACGCGCATTTTCGTAGCCTGCTACACCTGTTCATTCACACGAACCGTCCACTGTGTAACCGGTGGCGCCTTCGGGGGCCTCATTGCCGGAAATGGGTTTCTTGAAACGAACCGCGTAGGCCAGAGACACCAAAAATGCAAATCGGATCAGGATATGGAGCTGGAGCGCCTTGTCCGGCACCTCGGGCGAAAGCCCGGTTCCAAGCTGGATCATGTTCATCACCATCAGGCCGAAGTTATAAACCGCCAGAAAAATAGCCGTTCGCCACCCCGGCCGCCACAGAACCAGAGCGATACCAAAAACGACCAAGATCACATCGATGACGACGTAGTACTGTCGGGTCACCACGGCCCCGATCGAGAACCACGCCAGATGGCTCAACTGAAAAGCTATCGCGAATACGAACGGCCGTCGTTCATCTCGAAGGACTCGGTGCAGGAAAGCAAAAGAAACGAAAAATGCGATCCCCGGAATGAGAATGAGCCTAACCCGGAAATATTCCGCCGCACTCCA
This sequence comes from uncultured Thermoanaerobaculia bacterium, assembly GCA_964430905.1. Lineage (GTDB taxonomy): Bacteria > Acidobacteriota > Thermoanaerobaculia > Thermoanaerobaculales > Sulfomarinibacteraceae > DAOWGJ01. Next base: position 3,492 of record CAYSHZ010000329.1, read on the forward strand.
GCCGACGGCCCATCCCAACAGGGACCCCCCGACCCGCCTTACGATCGAGCCCTTTCCGGCATCGCCTTGCCCGGGCTGATCATTCGCATCGATCGGTCGACCGGCCTCGAGTTCGGCGATTTCTTCTTCAGTCGGCATCACCACATCCGGGGGTACGGTTTCCCGTGACCGAACCGGAGACCCCTCCTGCTCTGACTGATTCATCCTTGCACCACCCTCCGAAAGCCTGCCGACCCGAGCTTACCGCCGAAACCACGGGTGAAACGCTCGGCCTCGTTCATCCGGCGTCTCCTAGTATTCGTCGTCAATCAGCATCCTCTGAACGGTCGGCTCGATGGTCTTCCAATCGGCTTCCCAATCCGACGTCGGTGCCTCGAAAAGTACCAAAAACGCAGTACCGGTCCTGTCGTTGCCTATCACCAGATGATAGAAGGTGAATCCTTCGTCCTCGCCGTCACCCTTGAATACCAGCCCGAAGGCATTGAACGGCCCAAGCTGCGTTTCCCATGACCGTACGACATCTTCTGTACTTTTCGCAGCATCCACGTACCGCCTGCCGTACTCCACCGGAGAAAGACCAGTCTTACCCGGCACATCCCAAAGAACATTGAACGTCAGTCCGGTTTCAAAGGAAGCCGGAGGTTCCCAGGGCCTCTTGGTGATGAAATATGCGAGGCCATCGCCAGCTGCGACCCGACGAAAACTCCACCCATCGGGAACGAGGAGCGCGCCGCCGATATCAGGGCAGCGCGCCCATTCGTAACCGGCAGGCGCCGGCGGCAACTCTTGAGCGCCGACGATTCCTGCGAAAAAAAGAAAGATGACGACCGCCGATTGAAGAACTCTCATTGGTTTGCCTTTCAAGGAGTAAAATC
>CAYSHZ010000330.1:0-4350 GCA_964430905.1 uncultured Thermoanaerobaculia bacterium
CCTTTATTGTAACGGTGCGGAAAGCTGCGATTCGGTCATGGGTTGCCAGAGTGGCGTTCCGCTGGAAGGTTGTTCTGACGATGGCCTCTGGTGTAACGGAGAAGAACACTGCGATGAGGCCTTGGATCAGTGCTATGCCGATAACGTTCCTTGTGGAGAAGATCAATTCTGTGACGAAGAGAACGGAGAATGTATCGACGTATTGCCGATCTTTGCCGACGGCTTTGAAAGTGGCAGCACCAATAACTGGTCCTGATTGAGTGGAAATTCAGGGAATATCCTGGTCTCCCTCGAGGCGCCCGGCATGCGTTCAAATGGGTGACATCGATAGAGAGAGTGAGTGTCCCGGACTACTTTCGATGAGGGAGCGGTCGGACATTGGTTCTCTGGTGGAAGCCGGGTACACTGGGAGAAAACCACGGGAGGCCGCGATGAGGTTGAGAGTCCTTGGGGGAACGATGGTGTTGGTCATGATCGTTGGATTGGGTTCTGCCTTGGGCTCAGATCCAATCATCATCGACCATATGACAACCGATCTCAGTGCTATCCCGCAGGAGTGGATCTCTCGTTCGATCGACGATCTGAGGGTTGGCTACAGCCATACGTCCCACGGGAGTCAGCTGGTGACCGGCGTCGAGGCGTTGGCATCGTGGAGCGAAGACTTCGATGCGCCGATCAGTTGGTGGGGCGCCGATTCCGGTGTGTTCCTCAATGACTACTGGGCCAACGAGCATGCCGACGATCTGGGACACAACGGCGACCTCTCATGGCGTGATGCAACCCGGACGATGTTGGACTCGTCCGGGAATGATCGGAATGTCGTCATCTGGTCCTGGTGCGGCGGCGTTGGTGACAATACCTCTGCCGGAATCCAGACCTATCTGGACGCAATGAACACGCTGGAACAGGAATACCCGAACGTCATCTTCGTCTACATGACAGGCCATCTGGAAGGAACGGGATCGAGCGGCAATCTCCACCAGCGCAACGAGCAGATCAGAGCCTACTGCCGTGCCAACAACAAGATTCTTTTCGATTTTGCCGACATCGAGAGCTTCGACCCTGACGGGCAGACCAACTTCATGGAACTCTACGCCACCGACGGTTGCGAGTACGACACCAACGGCGACGGTGACCCGTGGGGGGACGGGAATTGGGCCACGGAGTGGGTCGGAGCCAATCCAGGGAGTGACCACGCAGCCCAGGCGGCGCTGTGCGATGACTGTGCCCATTCCGAGGCCCTCAACTGTGTTCTCAAGGGCCGGGCCTTCTGGTGGCTGATGGCCCGCCTGGCCGGGTGGGACGGTGGGACGACCCAAACGACGTACGAGACGCTGATACCGGCGGTTGCCCATGCTGCGGGCGCTGAAGATTCCACATGGAGATCGGACGTCGTCGCGGTCAATCTGGGAAACACAGTGGCGGATCTCAGCCTGAGCTACGACGACGGCGGTTCTGGATTAATCAGTCGGACCGCCACCCTGCAACCCGGGGAAACACGAAGGTGGACTGATGTCGTCGAGTCGCTGTTCGGCTCGGATGGGGCAGGTGTCATCACCGTCGAGGCCACGTCACCCATCGTCATGACCGCACGGACATACAATCTTGCGGCGGCCGGGGGCACCTTCGGCCAGGCACTGCCGGGTCTCGTCGTTGGGAATGCTATTCCCGAGGGATTGGCCGGATGCGTGATGGGCCTCAGAGAGAATGACCAATGGCGATCCAATCTAGGCTTGGTCAACCTGGGATCCCAGTCGGCAGCAGTTCGTGTTCGGCTGTTCGACGCGACCGGGATGCAGATAGGTCAGACACTTCAGAGGAACGTTCCGGCCCGGGGCTGGATGCAGATTGACAGGGTTCTTGCAGCGGCGGGCGCCGGTGAGAACGATCTTGCCTATGCGACCATCGAGCCGCTGAATGCCGGAACGGCGATCTGGGCCTACGGTTCGGTCGTCGACAATGTCACCGGCGATCCGACGACGATCTCGGTCAACTGGTAGTTCGATTCGGAGAGGGCAAGGCCTTCTGAACTCCACAGTCCAAGAAATGCCACATGCAATTCGTCCGACGAAGCGCAATGGTTTACAATCACCAGCGCTCGGAGGTGGCGGATTGCCCCACCGGAGCCTTCATTCCACGCAAGGAGTCCTCATGCATCACTCAGCTCTCGTTCTGTTGGCATCCTCTCTTCTGGTGATTTCCGGTTGCAGTTGTGACAAATCGGATTCGATAGATTCGGACGGCAATCCCCTCTTGGTTGAGAGCACGCTCCCGTTCGGTGCTCCGCCCTTCGATCAGATCAAGGAAGAGCACTTTGCACCCGCGTTCGAAGAGGCGATGAAGGCCCACAATCGCGAGATTGATACTATCGTCAGCTCGGGTGAGACGCCGACCTTTGCCAACACCATTGAGGCTCTGGACATCTCGGGACGCCTTCTCGATCGTGTGCATTTGATCTTCCTCAACATCAATGCGGCCAACACTTCCGAAGGCCTTCAGGCCCTTGCCAAGGAGATCAACCCCCAGTTGGCGGGGCACCGGGACGACATTTTGATGAATGATGAGCTTTTTACCCGGGTCAAGGCTGTGTATGACGCCAGCGAGACCCTGGATTTGACCACCGAACAGGAACGGTTGTTGGACAAGATCTACAGGCGTTTTGTCCGGGGCGGTGCGAACCTCGATGCCAAGGGCAAGGCCAGGCTCAAGGAACTCAACGCGGAGATCACCACGGATTCGACCCAGTTTGGGGAAAATCTGCTCAAGGAAATGAACTCCGTTGCTCTTCTGATTACGGACGAGGTGGACCTGGATGGGCTGCCGCAATCAGTTCGGGATGCTGCTGCGGCGGTGGCGACGGCGCAGGGCCACGAGGGGGCCTGGGCCTTCAATCTTCAGCGGACCAGTTGGACGCCGTTCCTGCAGTTGTCCGAGAACCGGAAGCTCCGGAAGAAGCTCTACACGGCGTACATCAATTTGTGTTCACATGACAACGAAACCGACAACCGAACGTTGGCTTCGAGAATTGCTGCTCTCCGTGTGGAACGGGCCGCGTTGCTCGGTTATGAAAACCACGCGGCCTATCAGGTCGAGGAGAACATGGCCGAGACCCCGGAGAAGGTCAATGAATTGCTGAACAAATTGTGGCCGGCGGCCCTGGCCAAGGCGACGGCGGAAAAGGCCGAATTGCAGGCTTTGGCCGATAGTCTGGGCGACGATGTCTCAATCGAGATGTGGGACTGGTGGTATTACTCCGAAAAGCTGCGCGCGGCCAAGTTCGACTTCGATGAGGCGTCCGTCAAACCCTATCTCGAACTGTCCAGGGTTCGTCAGGCGGCATTTGATGTCGCCGGGAAGCTCTGGGGCCTGCGTTTTGTCGAGCGCCCCGATCTGCCGGGTTACCACCCGGACCAGGTGGCCTACGAGGTCCAAAATGCCGATGGGTCCCTCGTAGGAGTCTTTTATACCGACTATTTCGCCCGCGAAAGCAAGAGGGGAGGCGCCTGGATGGAAGATGTTCGGCGCCAATGGAAAGTCGGCGGAGAAAGTGTCCGCCCTATCGTCACCAACACCTGTAATTTTTCCAAGCCCAGCGAAGGACAGCCTGCGCTCTTGAGTCTGGACGAGGCTTCGACGCTGTTCCATGAATTCGGCCATGCTCTCCATGGGCTTTTGTCGGATGTGACATACGTTAACCTCAGTGGTACCCAGGTAGCCCAGGATTTCGTCGAGATGCCTTCACAAATGATGGAGAACTGGGCCTTCGATCCCGAGGTGCTGCCGACCTATGCCGTGCACTTTGAGACCGGGGAACCGATTCCGGCAGAGTTGATCGAGAAGTTGCAGAGGGCGAAGCAGTTCAACCAGGGCTTCTCGACAACCGAGTACCTCGCTGCGAGCATCCTCGACATGGACTGGTACACGCTGACCGAGGCCGTCGAACAGGACGCTGAAGCTTTTGAGAAGGCCAGCATGCAACGCATCGGAATTATCCCGCAGATTGCCCCCCGCTACCGCACCCCTTACTTCGGCCACATTTTTTCGGGCGGCTATTCTGCAGGCTATTACAGCTACGTCTGGGCCGAGGTCCTTGATGCCGACGCTTTTGAGGCCTTCAAGGAAGCCGGTGTCTTCGATCCGGAACTGGCTCAGAGTTACCGCGAGAACATCTTGTCCAAGGGAGACAGCGAGAACCCGATGGTGCTCTACGAGCGCTTCCGAGGTGCTGCGCCCTCCATTGATGCCCTGGTTGCCAGGAGGGGCCTCGGGAAATAGGTCTCAGTTGAGGCGCTTGAAATAACCAAGAATGCCCGAGCGCTGATAAACCCTACCCCTGGGTTCTTCTTTGTG
>CAYSHZ010000331.1:0-2458 GCA_964430905.1 uncultured Thermoanaerobaculia bacterium
GATACCCATCCACAGACCGGATACGTCGAGCCCGATCTCGTGCTGACCGACGATCTCGGCCAGGTGATTTCCGGCCACCCCTACATGGGCGAGCTGGCGACCCTGCTCCGGTGGCACGAGGCGGACCCGGTCGACGATGCCGAGCGCCGTCGCAACGAGGCCGTCGCAACCTTCCAGAGCAACCGGAACCCCTTCATCGATCATCCCGAGTGGGCCGAGTGCCTGTTTGAGGGTGTATGCGGACTCTTCTCGGATGGCTTCGAGACCGGGGATACGGGCGCCTGGACGAGCGTCACTCCGTAGGACGCGCACCTGCACGTCAATCTGTCTTCGTTCCCTGAATGGAAACCCTCTTGATGGAGGGAAACAAAATGGGTCCTGGCTGAAAAACTCACCATTCCCCGTTCGGTGTTTCAAACATCAACAGAAACCCCTGTTGCACTGATCGATCGAAATTGTCGCGATAGTGTATGGACTTGTCGCCTTATTGAATTGACATCGTGAATCGAATCCAGCAGATTCAATGGGTAGGATTCAGAGTCTTCCCAGGGGGTTCACGATGCTGACAGCTCGATCACTTGTCGCTTTCAATCTGTTTGTTCTCGTGGCGGTTGCCCCGGCGGCAGCCCTGGAAATACCATTTGGGTCAGTCTTCATGATTAGCGATGCTGTGGATGGTGCAGCGGATGTGGCCTGCGCCGATTTAAACCGTGATGGCCTGGATGATGTGGTCCTTGCCGCCATCGAATCCGACACGATAGCGATCAGATTCAACGGTTCTCCTGGTTCCTGGGAAATACTCAATGCAGGTTTTGATCAGGCCATTACGGTTACCACTGCTGATATCAACGGAGATGGTTGGATTGATGTTGTCGGCGGCAAGAGAGGAACCGGAACCAATGCCGTGCGGTGGTGGAAGAACCCCGGCACGGGGGGCACGGGTTGGATTGAGAACCCAATTACCGGATCAGCAGTATCGGGTGTTCGCAGCGTTGCCGCCGGTGATATGGACAATGATGGAGATATCGACCTCGTTTCTGCCAGTTTTTCAACAACGACCGAAGGCTTCGTAACAATTTTTGAAAATACAAATGGCGCAGGAACCGAGTGGACCGAGTATCAGGTTGATTTTGATGCCTGGGGTGCCCACACCATAAAGCTCGGCGATATCAATGGTGACGGGCGACTGGATATCGTCGTGGCTGTATTTCACCAGGATCTGGTTGGCTGGTACCTCAACGCCGGATTGGCTGGAACACCCTGGGTACCCTGGACCTTTCGCTTGGTCTTTGGACCCGTCAACGGCGCCATCGGACTGGATCTTGCGGACATGGACAACGATGGAGATCTGGATATCGTTGCCGGCTCATTCACCGATGGGGAAGTGATGTGGCTCCAGAACTGGGAGAACTATGGATTCCCATGGGAGAAAATACCGATTGCTTCCGGAATCGGGGGCGCATATGAACTTGAGGTCGTCGACTTTGACGTTGACGGTGATCTCGATGTCGTGACGGCGGCGCGGACGGATAATGAGGTCGTATGGATTGAACGAGACCTCGACGTGTGGACCACCAGAATCGTGGCAACGGATTTTGACGGTGCGAGATCCGCCTGCTCCGTTGATCTTGACGACGACGGCGACCTCGACATCGTCGCGGCTGCGGAGTTTAGTGACCAGGTTGCCTGGAGAGAAAATGTCTCGCTGCACCGGATTGCTTTCTTCCCACTCGAAGACGGACCGACCTCCGCTCCCCCCGGGGTCACTTCCCTGGTGACGGCCGATCTCGATGGCGACGGTGACCTCGACCTCGTAGCGACCGCGTTTAACGAGACGAGTGCTCCTGATGTTCTGATCTGGCTGGGGCAGGGCAGCGGCTGGTCAGCCCCAATCACAGTTGATTCCCAGCTCAACGGGGCCGAGAAGGTTCGGATTGCCGATCTAAATCATGATGGGCATCTCGACCTCATTGCCGTTGGCTCTCGGGTGGATTCACTGGTCTGGTACGAGTTCCACACGATCGGTTCCTACATCCGTCACGTGATCGACACGACGATGGATGGCGTGATTGACTTTGATCTCGGAGATTTCGATTGCGATGGCGATCTCGATATTGTGATGGCCGCCTACCTCGGTGAAGAGATCCGATTCTGGGAGAACACCTCGGGTGACGGGAGTTCATGGATTGTTGCCTTGTCGGCATCCTTGTCTGCGTCCCCTTCGGCCATCAGGGTCATCGATATCGATCATCAGGATGGGGTGGATGTCGTCTACGCCCAGTACGGGGATGACCTCGTCAAGGGTCTCAAGAACAACGGTTGTGATATTTCATTTGAGTACCTGGATATCTCTTCCGGTTTCGATGGTCCCGTCGATCTTGCCATTGGGGACTACAACCATGATGGCTGGGAAGATGTTGCCGTCGCAGCCTCCGCAGGTGACACCCTGGGTGTTCTC
>CAYSHZ010000331.1:2558-4347 GCA_964430905.1 uncultured Thermoanaerobaculia bacterium
CGTCGCAGCCTCCGCAGGTGACACCCTGGGTGTTCTCCGCAACGTCGGTGGAACCGACTGGTACCACCAACAAGCGGCAACGGAGATCGGGGGCATCAAGTCTCTGACGGCCGCAGATCTCGATCTGGACGGGGCACTCGATCTGGTAGCCACAACCTCGGTTGATGGCGAAGTGTTGTGGTGGCGAAACCATCACGGAAATGGGACGACCTGGATTCCGATGACGGCGGTGAGCGACACCTTGCCCGGGGCGGGGGCGGTGATGGTGGTCGATATCGACACGGACGGTCTTCCCGATATCGTTGCCGCCGGGGCCGCTGCCAACGGCGTGTCGATGTTCTCCAATGAGGGAGGCCAGGTCTTTGCGGAGACCTCTGATCAGGCGCCGGAGACGGCAGAGGATGGTGGTAGGGCACTGATGCTCGGGGTCACCCTGATCAGCGCGGGCCACGAGGAAGATCCGGAAATTGAATTGGACCGGTTGAATCTCCGCTTTCTCAGCACGACCGGCGGATTGATTTCGGATTCGGATATTCAAGGTCTCGTGGCTTCGGTTGAAATCTGGCACGACGTTGACAACAACCACTTCTTGAACACCTCGATTGACGTTCTCCTGGCCGAGAATACCGAAATCGCCGGCCCGATGGTTGTGGCGGTGCCTGCAGGACCCCTCAACCCGTCGTTCGGCTACGATGAGGCCGAACGTTTCCTGGTTGCCGTGACGTTGACGCCGGACGCATCGACACATCTCAAGGCTTCGTTCAGGCTCCGTCATCAACTGGTTGGCGACACCCTGGCGCACTACGATGCCGCTCCCGGGATTCCCGTGAATTCGGCCTATTGGGAGGACCTCGACAGCGGAGTCGTGACCGCCGTCCCGGCTGATTCGGGCATGATCTTTTCTGATGGTTTCGAGTCCGGCGGAGTCGGCGCCTGGTCAGACACCACATCATGATGAGCCTCTCAAGCGTAGGAGACGCTCTTTCTTGACGACGTCTCCATCGACTACCAGGGCGCCGAGAACGTGGGTTCCTGTCAACTGGTGGACACGATGTATCATCCTCCGATGAACGAGATGATGACGGTGATGTGTCCTGATCCTGCTTGCGGCCTGGACTTTGAGGTGTCGCATCGTCTGGCTTGGCGAAGGGTCACATGCCCAACCTGCGGGGCGGAGGGCGCAGCAATCCTGGCTGAAGTTCGCCGCCGTCTTCGTGCCGATGGCCCCGGATCGATGCTCCCAAGGATCGGCGAAGAGTCAGTGACGGTGGTTCTCGAAGACCTTCGGAGCGTCCATAATGTGGGTTCGATCCTGCGAACCTGCGACGCCTTCGGGGTCGATCTCGTCATCATGACTGGAATTACGGCCACACCCCAACATCCCAAGATTGCACGAACAGCCCTAGGCGCAGAGCAGGTCGTACCGTGGGTATGGCGCGAGAACGGTCCTTCTGCGGTCGCCCAACTCCAGGATTTGGGGGTCGATGTGATCGCCCTTGAACGTAGCGATACGGCTGTCCCGCTGAGAACGATGCGCGTCCCCAGGCCCTTTGCCCTGGTCATCGGCAACGAGGTCGCTGGCGTATCCGGCCCGGTCTTGGCCAGAACTCCACGTCACGCGGCGATTCCCATGCTGGGTGTCAAGTCATCCCTTAACGCCGCCGTAGCCTGCGGCGTGGCCGTCTGGCATCTCCTCTCACAGCCCTAACCCCCAATCTCCTCCAGGAAAAACTCATTGCGGAGGTCCTCGGCGGTCCCCGTCCGGTTATCCCTGTAAATAAAGGGGACA
>CAYSHZ010000332.1:0-4341 GCA_964430905.1 uncultured Thermoanaerobaculia bacterium
CTGGCCTTCAGCTTGCCGCAGTTGGAGCAGTCGCCCCCACTGACCTTCGCCGAGTCCGTCGCCATCGTTCCAGCCCTGAACGAACTGACCGAAAGTTCCGTTGGACGTCTCGTTGTAGATCCGCCCGGAGACCAGCAGTGTTTGGGTTGCACCAATACCCAGGCAGCCCTTCCCCTGCGTTCCGATCAGAGCAACCACGTCTTCGAAGATGCCTTCGGTTCCGTTGCGGACAGTCGCCCCGAGTACGTGGGCGCCATCCGGAGCAAAGAACCACAGTTCAACCTCGGCATCCTCCTCATTCGGGTTGAGAAGGACGACATCCGAGCGCCACACGCTGCCCGCAGCCCCGTTGGTTCGAGCCACGTTGTCCAGCCAGTAGATGGATATCGGTCCGGAATCATCGATGATGGAAAAAGCATCCGAGAAGCCTTCGGACTCCGAATCCTCGGTGTCACGAATACGGATGGTGTAGTCATCGCCGGAGAGGAGATCCTCCGGAACTGTCCAGCTGCTCTCTCCGGAATTGGCTGCAGCGTTAACGATGGTGACCACCTCATCATCTCCCCGCATCAGGGCGAGATCCACCTCCGACGAGCAACTTCCGCTCGATGACCACAGAATCGTGACGTCCTCGCCGTTGTACCAGGTATCCTCGTCCGCCGGAGAGGCGATGGTGAAAACGCAGGGGCGCGGCGGCGCAACCGAGAACCTACCGGAAAAATCATAAATCGTGGTATCCCCAAGATCCGTCAGCTTGATGAAATAGTCCGAGCCGGTCGCGAACTCACCAGGGATCCCACCCACCCATAGTCCATTGTTGGGAACATCGGCGGCAATCTGCAACACAAACCCACCTGTCCTGTAGAGATCCAGCGAGGCGCGTGAGCCACAACTCCCCGAGGTGTTCCACTCGATAGTGAGGTCCTCTTCCTTGTAGAAAATGTCTCCTTGTGCGGGCCTCGTGATTTCGGCTGTACAGCCCGAGCTGTTGGTGATCGTGAACTGCCTCGAGACCACAAAGGAATCGTAGTCGTCCCGATCCTGGATTTTGATCGCGTAGTCGCGCCCTGGATTGGCCGAGGAGGGAACCGTCCAACGATAGTTTCCGGAGTTGTCGACTCCTGTCGAAATTGTCGAGTACAAAGAACCGTCGCGGAATAATTGGAGTTCGACCCGCGTACTACAAGTCCCTATCTTGGACCAGGTAATCGCCTGGCCGGTTCCATGCCGCCAGATCTCCCCGCCCCGGGGCAATTGGAACGAATAGGTGCAATCGGCAGCGTTGGACGCGCCCGGTGAACCCATAATCAACACCGAAACACAGATGGCAACGAACAAACCCAGCCGTACATTTCTCATTGAATCAACCTCCAATGGACTTTTCTTCAGCACCCGTTTGAAAAGCCCGCGCGATCTCCTTGACCATTCCCGGGCCTTGATAAATCAATCCAGTGAAGATCTGAACCAGGGTCGCACCGGCATCAATCTTTGCCTGTGCATCTTTCGGGCCCATCACGCCTCCGACTCCGATCACAGGCAAGGCGCCTTGTAGATGGCTGACAATCGCGGCCAGAATCTCGGTCGACAGCTCAGTTAGGGTCGCCCCACTCAAGCCCCCGGTCTCCTCGGCCGCCGAATGCCCTTCCACTCCAACCCTGCCGATCGTCGTGTTCGTCGCGATGATTCCATCGAGAGACGACTCCACTATGACATCGACCGCAGTTTTCAGTTGATCCGGTTCGAGATCAGGCGCCAACTTGACCAACACGGGAACTCGTCTGCCCAGTTCCTGTTCCAGTGCCAGCTTTCGAGCAGCGACACCACCGAGAAGTCCTGAGAGGAAACGACGCTCCTGGAGCTGTCGAAGCCCCGGAGTATTGGGTGATGAGATGTTGATTGCCAAATAGTCTGCCAGAGGTGCAAACACCTTCATCAGCCCCGTGTAGTCATCGACCGCATTCTCCAGCGGGGTCGTCTTCTGCTTGCCGATATTGACTCCGAGGATCAGACCATCAGGCCTTGGACCCCTCAGACGATCGGCCAAAAATGCTGCGCCCTTCCCCGGGAAGCCCATCCTGTTGATCACGGAGCGGTGTTCAGGCAAGCGAAAGACCCTCGGTCTGGGATTTCCCGGCTGCGGCTCAGGGGTGACCGTGCCGACCTCGATATGGCCGAAGCCCAGACTCGCCAGGCCGCGCCACCCTTCCCCATCCTTGTCGTAACCCGCCGCCAAGCCTACACAGTTTGGAAACCGAAGTCCGAAAGCCTCGACGGGTTCGGCATCCCGAACGCAGTACTGCGCAGCCAACAGGGCCCGGATGGGTGGGATGGTCCCTGCACGGGCAATCGCGCTCAGAGCAAGCGCATGGGCACGTTCGGGATCGAGGCGAAACAGCAGGGAACGACTGATGGGATACAGCATGATCTTTCTCGCGAGAGTGTACACAAGCCCACCTGGGTCCGAAAGACGGAAGGGTGGTTCGAAGAGAGCGCAGGAGACGAGGGCCGGCAGGAGATACAGACCTCCCCGGTTTGTGTTTGGAGGGAGCAATAGTCGAATAGCAATCCGGCATCCCCTTGCCCTCTTCGTGGCACATCAGGCAGATATCGTCAGCACATACCTACTCGGGATCGGCCACACAGGAGATGCCATCGGGCGGCGCCGGCAACCAGGTCCCATCTGGCGGGCCCGATGCAGCCTCCCAATCCGAAAAAACAAAGCTGTTGGTTGCACCTTGTGGATCCGTCACCACAACCTGGTTTGGAAGACCATCCTCCCCTGTCGTAATCTCGACCCGGGCGACGCCGCCCCGTTCGTGGGGAATCAGAATCAATCCTCGATCGCCTTCGGCCACCACGGAGAACTGCTCAAGCGCAGACCGGGGATCCAGGACGGCAATCAGGGGAACCCTTTCCCACTCCTCATCCGTCAAGAGGTGATCGTCACAACTCGAGTTTTCAAAATCCAGGAGACGAATGAGTCGCCCCTTGAGTCCCATCCATCGAACGACCGGACGTCCGGTTGCGAAGAGGACCTTGTCCGGCCATGACAACCAGATGCGGCCGACCAGTTCCTCGCCCAGGGTCATGCCGGGGGGTAGGTACTCCTGAGTGAAGTCGGCACGCCACGTCCCTCGGGTCTGGAGGGCCGTCCCCAGAGCATGAAGACGCTCCATCGACGGATCCCGATCGGCCGCGGTCCCAACCGTTACCGAGAAGGCCGCAATCGAAAGGACACACGCAAGAACTTTCCTGATCATCTGGAACTCCAGACTCATCCGTGCTTGAAATGACGGCGCCCCGTCATGACCATTGCGACATTCATCTCATCACAGGCATCGATGACCTTGGAATCCCGAATAGAGCCTCCCGGCTGAATCACCGCAACGACGCCGGCCTGGTTCAGGACCTCGACCCCGTCAGGGAAGGGGAAAAACGCGTCCGACGCAGCGACTGATCCCTGGAGCTCGTGTCCCATTTCCACAGCCTTGGCGACGGCGATCTTGGCCGCGTCGACCCGGCTCATCTGCCCCGCCCCGATGCCCAGGATTCGATCCTCGGCGCCGACGACGATGGCGTTGCTGCCGACGTGCTTCACCACTCTCCATGCCAATTCCAGGGCCCGGCTCTCGGCCTCGGTTGGTTTCCTCTCGGTCGGCGCCTCTCGACCCTCACCGCCCCAGCCCGAATCGGCCTGCTGAACAACAAAACCACCGTCGATCGTCTTGAGAACAATCGCCGTCTCGTCGGCCTTTTCGGCTTCGAGAACCCGCAAATTCTTCTTGGTGGCGAAGACCTCGAGAGCCTCATCGCTGTAGCCGGGAGCGATGACGACTTCGGCGAAGTTTTCGACGACGGCCTCGGCAAAGGCCCGATCAACTTTCCTGTTGGCGGCGATGACGCCACCGAATGCCGAGACCGGGTCGGTCGCCCGGGCCTTGAGGAAGGCCTTGTCCATTGCTTCGTCCAGAGCCACACCGCAGGGATTGGCGTGCTTGATGACCGCCACTCCGGCCGCCGGAAGATCCCAGACCAGGCGCCAGGCGCCGGTCGCATCTCCCAAATTATTGTAGGACAGTTCCTTGCCCTGAATCTGCCGCGCCGATGCCAGACCGGAAGGTGGTACGGATCGTGCCACGAGCCCCCACTGGTGAGGATTCTCCCCATACCGAAGGGTCGTCTCGCCACCCATCAGGAGTTCGTGCGCCACCGAGGCCGTTCGGGATTTCTGGCCCTGGGGAACGAACCCCGGGAGATGTGCCGAGATCGCCGCATCGTAGGCAGCCGTATGTCGATAGGCCTTGATGGCGAGATCCCTGCGGGTCTCTTCGGTGATCCCGC
>CAYSHZ010000333.1:0-4336 GCA_964430905.1 uncultured Thermoanaerobaculia bacterium
GAGGGCCGCGACGATTCGCGTGTCGTCCTGGACGGCATTTCCGGCCAATGGGACATTGAGGTCCAGCCGCACCAGCACCCTGGCGCCCTCGAGCCCGACCAGATCGGAGAGTCCCGGTAGGCTCATGCCCTGCTCGCCATGTACTCCAACAGATCGACGCAACGGACGGAATAGGCGTTCTCGTTGTCATACCATCCGACGACGCGGAAGAAATCCGGCGCCCGCTGGGCGATCAACTCCAGGTCAACGACCACCGAGTGGCTCTCGCCGATTATGTCCGAGGAAACCAGGGGCTCATTGGATGCCTTGAGAATGCCCTTGAGTTCACCGGATGCGGCCGCCTTGAAGGCCTCGATCAGCTGATCGGCGGTACCTTCCCTCTCGGAGACGAAGATCACGTCACAGATCGAGCCATCGGCAACCGGGACCCGCATCGCACCACCGTCAAGCCGCCCCTTAAGATCGGGCAGCACCAGACTGACCGCCTTGGCAGCGCCGGTCGAGGTCGGAATGATGTTGATGGCTGCCGCACGAGCGCGCCTCTTGTCCGAAGGGTGCTGGACATCGAGGATGCTCTGGTCATTGGTATAGGCGTGGGTCGTTGTCAACCAGCCGTGCTTGATGCCGACGGTCTCGTGCAGAATCTTGGCCATTGGGGCCAGGCAGTTTGTCGTACACGATGCATTGGAAACGATGTTGTGTTTCGCCGGGTCATAGGTCGTGTTGTTGACACCCATGACGAACGTCGCATCGACGTCCTTGCCGGGGGCCGTGATGATGACCTTCTTCGCGCCGGCCTGGAGATGCTTCCCGGCGGTGTCACGAGACCTGAAAAAACCTGTGGCTTCGAACACGTAGTCCACACCCAGTTTTGCCCAGGGAAGCTTGGCGGGATCACGCTCGGCCAGGACCTTGATGACGTCGCCGTCGATCACCATGCCCTCGGCGGTGACCTCGACGGTCCCGGAATAGTTTCCGTGGACACTGTCGTGCTTGAAGAGATAGCCCAGCATGTCGGGCGAAGTCAGGTCATTGATGGCGACGATATCGATGTTGTCGCGGCTCTTGAGATGGCGGGCGACCAGTCGACCAATGCGGCCGAATCCGTTAATAGCAACACGAATGCTCATGAAATCCTCCGGTACAAATTTTGGGTTCGAAGTATAGCATCTGCCGGACCGGTGAGAGGTACTGAAAGAGGGACCCAGACTGGAACCAGGGGAGGGAGAAGGTGTTGGAGTGTCGAAATCCGACCCCTCATTTCTTGACATCTTGAACCTCGGGAACCCTTGTGCTACCGTATTCCTCCGCGTGGCCCGTTCGTCTAGGGGTTTAGGACGTCGGCCTCTCACGCCGGTAACACGGGTTCGAATCCCGTACGGGCTACCACGCATCAGATCCACCGCGCCGGTTGGCGCGGTTTTTTGATGGGAAAATCATCTTCCTCGACTCTTGTCTCCAGTTCGAGGGGTTTCTTTTTGGACTATCCTTTCTGAAGTGAGGGGAATTCCGAGTCTCATCGATAGAGTAATGGAGAATGCATCGGTTCATCGATGTTGTGCTCGAGAAAACAATCATGAGGAGGTTGACGATGATTTTTAGATATGCGTGCTGTCTGCTTACTGCCGGATTGATGGCGGGTACGGCCGCCGCGACACGAGTGGAAGGTTCACTCACGTACGACGAGTTACCTGTGACGACGACGTTTTCCTCGTTCACTTGCGGTCATGCCACTGCGTGGGAAGTGGGTTCGGGAGTTTGGGTCGAGGGGAGTGTCGATCTGGCCGCAGGCACCTATGCCATTAACGATTTAACGGAGGGAACGTGGTCAATCAGTGTCCTTCTCAGCACAGTGGAGTGTTCGAATCGGGTTATGGCCCGCTCAGGAGAATTCAAGGCATGGAAGACGATTGAGCTTGGCGGGGAGACCATGGTTGGCTTGGATTTGACCGGGTACCTTGCCTACCATGTCACCGCGCCGTTGGACAGCTTAGATCGCTGGCCCGGCATGATGAATGGTTGCCCTCAGGGGGCGCCGGCGCCGCAGCAATTCACCTTCACATGGGATCCGGTCCCGAGGGTCCATCATTACACCCTTTCGGTTTGGCGCAATAGTTGTGACGAGGTCCTGAAGGTGGACGAGATTTCGGTTGACGGGACCTCCGCTCAGATTGAGCTTGGAACAGTCCCTGGAGAACAATTTATAACACTCTTGCTGGTGGGCCGGGCCGAGAACAACTACGAGTTGACGACCGCTCCAATGATCGACTATTTGAACGGTTCCGCCAACCAACCGAAGTTCTATTTGGATCAGGACAATCCTGGGGAGCGCCGGCCCCATCCCGGGAATTCCCTGTTCGTACCCCAGGTAGCCCACGTGGCGGGTTCAGGCTCAACCTTCTGGAGTTCTGACCTGATTCTCTCGAATCCCGGAGGCTCCAGTAGGGTCGTACAGCTGGTCTTCACACCCCGCGATGCAAATGGACTGGTGGAGTACGAGACGGTCTCGGTGGAAATCCCAAGCGGCGGGAGCCGTGTGCTCGATGACGTCTTGGCAAACACGATGGGGGTCAATGGAGCGGGATCCCTTGAGGTCTCTCCCGCGTCGTTGGAGGTGACAAGCCGGATCTCCACTCTTGCTCCCGGCGGGGGCAGCTACGGACAGGGCTTTCCGGCCATCGGGCCGGGTGACGTAGCGTACGTTGGGGGATCGACCGCAATGCTGGGGACCGGGGGTGTAGTCAAGGGTTCCTTCCGAAGCAACCTCGCACTGGTCGAAACGTGGGGCGAGAGCGCCCAGGTCACGGTGCACCTGTTCGACCGTGATGGCTCGGAGATTGGTTCCAAGACTGTCGACCTCCCGCCCTTCGGGAACGCCCAGATCAACGATGTCGTTGGGAAGCTTGGCGGCCCGTCGACCCTCGAGGAGGGCCAGGTCACGGTTGCGGTGAATTCAGGCAACGGAAGGGTTGGCGCCGTGCTTTCGGTTGTTGACAACGTTTCCCAGGATCCGACGACATTCCAGCTCGTGCCACGGTGATGCTCCGGCTTTGATCATCGGAAGGCTCAGGGAGTTGGTTGTTGTTGGTCGACCAGGTGACTGATACGGTGACCGTTGTTGTCCGGTGATTCTGAGTTTCTGCTTTGCTCCCCAGTTGTGATTGAGTTATATCTGGGATAGGTTAAGATCCGGTATCAAGAACTCAGTCCGGCACGAGCCGGAAAAACAGGAGGAAAGAATGACCGACGAGACCACTCAAGGCGCCACCCCGCCTCCCCCACCGGAAGTACCGGCAACCCCCCCACCGCCGCCGGAGCCGCCGGCGGCACCCGCGACAACCCCGGCTCCGGCCGGAGACAACCGGACGATCATGGTGGTCCTGGCCTACCTGGGGATCCTTGCGTTGATACCCCTGTTGGTCGAAAAGAACGATGCCGAGGTGCAGTGGCATGCGAAGCACGGTCTGGTTTTGACAGTGGCTGAGTTCATACTCTTCGTCGGTTTGCAGATTGTGACGATCATTCTTGGCGCCATCAGCGGGGGTCTGGGTTGCATCGTTGGGATTCTGGTTCCGGTCCTTCTCCTTGGGATCCTCGTTCTTCACGTTCTTTGTATTCTCAAGGGGCTGAAGGGTGAACGATTGATTGTTCCCAAGGTCAGTGAATTCGCCGATCGTTTCTAGGTCACATTCGGAAACGGCGTTTTTTCGTAAGTCCGTTGTCAGGCGGCGAGCCTCGGTTCTGTTGATCTGTGGGCTTGCCGCCGTTTTTCTTTTGGCCGATATCAGCAGGCCGCCGGAACGTCAGCTGACATCCAGGGTGTTGGTTGGGGGGATTCACGCCTATCAGAAGACGCTGTCGGGATTGTTCTCACGGCTGGGAATCAAATGCCGGTTTCGGCCGAGCTGCAGCACCTATGCCGAGGTCTCTATAGAGAACCTCGGAGCGGTTGCCGGATCGGTGTATTCAATCAAGCGTCTCCTCCGTTGTGGTCCCTGGACTCCGAGAGGAACCCTCGATCCACCGCCCGGGAAAAGCCGAACTTTGCAGGAATCCGTTGCATCTGAAGCGAGGGCACCGTATGCTCCCTCGCCGGTGGGTGTCGGCGATGACCGTTGACGCTCTCCGCGGAGGTTTCCTGTCGTGTTTCTCTATCAACATCTCGCACCCGCAAGCGTACTGATCGACCCGGTCGTCACCGGGAGGGACCAGTTGTTTCGCCTGTTCGGTGAGGTGCTGGAGGAACAGGGGCTGGTGTCATCCGGGACAACCGTAGAGCGACGGCTCAAAGAGAGAGAGGCGGTCTTGTCAACCGGAATTGGCGGGGGATGGGCAA
>CAYSHZ010000334.1:0-4332 GCA_964430905.1 uncultured Thermoanaerobaculia bacterium
GCATTCAAGGGAACACCCGTCAACACCAACGCAGACCTTCCGGCCGTCGGATCCAAGGCCCCGGCCTTCTCTCTGACCGCGGGGGATCTCAGTGCAGCGACCCTGGAGACCTTCGCAGGCAAGAAGAAGGTCCTCAACATCGTGCCCAGCCTGGACACGCCAGTCTGTGCCGCTTCGGCCCGGCATTTCAATCAGGATGTAGCCTCGATGGACAACACCGTTGTCCTCGTGATTTCCTTCGATCTGCCCTTTGCCCAGGGTCGATTCTGCTCAACTGAGGGTCTCGAGGACGTGGTGCCCCTGTCCCTGATGCGCAGCCGCAACTTTGCCAAGGACTACGGTGTGCTCCTCGTTGACGGTCCCCTGGCCGGCATCTGTGCCCGGGCCGTCGTCATTCTCGACGAGAACGACACCGTCATCTACTCTCAGATGGTTCCGGATATCACCGAGGAGCCGGACTACGAGGCGGTGATGGCCGCGGTCAAATAGAAAATTTCGAACGACCCGCGAGCCCCTTCGGGGCCGAGCGCCTTTATTGATAGACTAATCGCCAGGGAGAATGGCGATGAATGCAGCGTGGAGTGATTGTCGGGGCGGCCAGCCAGGAACAATCTCATGAGACGAGGCTCGTTCGGGGCTCATGTGGCAGTTTTTCTGTCGATGTTGGTTTGGAAATTCTCCGCGGCGATTGGGGCCCAGACCGGTCCGATTCTCTCTGTGGCAACGGACGGGACCGGCGACTACAACTGCGACGGAACCAGTGACCAGGTCGAGATCAATGCGGCGTTGGACTTTGTGGCCGGCCACCCGGATTTCACAACGGTCTATCTCAAGGGAACCGGTACCTTCACGATTGATCAGCCGATCCTGATCTCAAGCAATACGATTCTGACGGGCGATTCGACCGCCACGCTGAAGTTGCAGGACAACGTCGGGTGGTGGACTCACAACAAGCCCATGGTTGCACAAACAGGCAGGATTGGTGGGTGGGACCCCTGGGGACATGAAGGGGAAAGCCTGTCGAACGTGGAGATCTTCGGCTTTGAGATCACCGCAGGCGAGCAACAGGAACCTACCGGTGACCTCTCTGCCTGGAGTTTCTGAGAGGGCGGAACTACCACGCCGAAGTATCGCCGCTTTCGAACCCGTCGGCGAAGATCAGGTTGGGGTTGGTCGGAATGACGATGCCCGACGATGTTTCCTCGGCCCACTCAAGCGAGAGCGGGATATCGTTCTCCCAATCCTCGACCGAACTCGATGCGGGTCGGAAGGTGATCTGGACCTGCCCCGGAGCCTGTTCGGCCGCATCGGTTTCGAAGACGAGAGCGACGAACAGGGTTCTCCCAAGAGGTGGAGTGATCAGAAGGTGGGTGTCGCCGTCGACGAGATCAACCGTCAGGACGCCGTCCACCAGGGCAAAGGTCATCGCAGACCATACTTCGGAGTCGAAGGCGGGGTCAAAATCGCCCGAGTCATCGTCATCCTCGAACACATAGATTCCATACAAGAGTGCGTCCGCCTGGGCTCCGGTCAGGGCCGTTCCCGACCCGTCGTCGAGGAAGAGATCGATGCCCGCGACTTCGCCGTCGGTGTCGACCGTTCGGCCGCGGTGGAGGGCCGTGATCTTGAGGACATCTTCAATTTCCATCGGCGTGACCTGTGTAACGGGGGCCGTGGTGACGGCCGAAAGGGAGGCCTGACCTCCCCGGTTTTCCCACCAGGGGTCGGCGTTGGATCCGTCGGTGTTGTAGGCGACATCGGGATCGCCATCCCCGTCGAGGTCCGCGGCAAGCAGGGTTAAGGGTCTGAAGACCCCATCGATGATCTGGTGTTCGGTCCAGTGCGATCCGTCGCCGTCGGTATTTTCGTACCAGGCGATCAGGCTCTGATCGTCGCCTTGATCCTGAGCCGCCAGGGCCAGATCCAGATCACCGTCGAGGTCAAGATCCACCAGGCGGACGACCCGGGGGTCGGAGACACCGGTGATAACTGTTGTCCCTGTTCCCCAGGTCGTTCCGTCACCCGAGGTGTTGGGCCACCACCAGACCGTGTCTGTCCCCTCCTCCACAGCCGCGATATCGATGTCCCCGTCCCCGTCAATATCGCCGACATCGATTGATCGGGTATTCGAAAGGTCGTCGGCAACCGTGACTTCTCCTCTGAAAAGACCAGTATCGTTGAGATCGTTGGAGATCCACTGCACCTTGCCGTTTTCGGAGGCGGCCACGTCCGGATCACCGTCCCTGTCGATGTCGTACACAACCATTGAGTCGGAATCCCAGATAAACCAGTTGGTGATGAATCCTTCGGTCCAGCTCCCTCCCGAACCCGAGTTTTCGAACCAGTGGACACCATCGCCATTGGATCCCAGAACGACATCGAGGTCACCGTCTCCGTCCAAATCGGCGACGGCGAGGGCCTTCATTGATACCCGGCTGACCGGGATCGTGTTCTCTGCCCAGGCGCCGCCGGCGCCGGCCAGCCACCATTTGAGGGAGTCATCGGATGCGCCGACGACATCGGTTCGTCCGTCTCCGTTGAGATCTCCGGCGGCAACCGCTTTGGCGGCGAAGAAGGTCCCGACTGTGTTGAACGTCCAGCTCGTTCCGTCATTCGAGGCGTTTTCCAACCAAACGACGAGTTCCGAAGAGGAATCGGCCACCAGCAGGTCGATGTCGCCGTCGCCATCGAGATCGTTGGCGACCAGGTCCCTGACCGAAATCAGGCTGTCCGTTACGGTTGCCGATTCCGGGAAGGTCGCGTTTCGGTGAATGGAGAGGTTCTCCCAGGCGACGACATCACTGTCGTCGAAGGCAATCCCGGCGATGTCCGGGTCGCCATCGTTGTCAAAGTCCCCGGCGGAGGCGTCGTTGGCGAAGCCCAACTCTGAGTCGACGACCCGAGCCTGCCAGTTCTTGGCATCCCCGTCGACATCCTCGAACCAACCGACGCTGCCTCCACCGTACGAGGCGAAGAGAATATCGAGATCACCGTCCAGATCGAGATCGACCGGAGATACGGAGTGGATTTCTCCGTCCGGGTCGCCGACGGTTCGCTCGGTCCAGCCTCCGCCGCTTCCGTTGTTCTCCCACCAGGTGGCGGCGCCGGTCAGTGCGGCGCCCAGGGCGTCGAGGTCACCATCACGGTCCATGTCGACCCACCGGATCATGTGGAGGGACCCGGTCGCCGTGATGGAATGCTTTGTCCATCCACTCCCATCGTTTGACCACCAGGAGAGTTCCCCGGATGAACTGGAGGCGACGCCGATGTCGAGGTCACCGTCCTTGTCGACGTCTCCGGCCGCGATTTGATACGGCGAGGCAAAAGCCGCAGAGACGGTCTCATAACTCCATCCGATCCCCGTGCCGTTGGTGTTGTAGGCGATCGATACGGTGTTTGCGGTGGAAGCGATGGCGGCGACGTCGAGGGTGCCGTCCCCGTCAAAGTCCCCCGCCGCCGTGCAGATTGCCCCGTTGAAATTGATCGCGATCAGTCGCAGGGGCCAGGCGCCGGTGGTCGGTGTGCCGTCGTTTTCGAACCATCCGACCGCATCGGTGTCCAGCGACGAGGTCACCAGGACGTCGAGGTGACCGTCACCGTTGATGTCTGCCACCTCGACGTGGTTGATGTCGGTGACTCCGGTGGCGATATCGTATTTTGTGAATGAGCCGTTTCCCAGGCTTTTCCACCAAGAAATCGTCGTCCCCATCAAGCTGGCGGCGACGATGTCGGAGAGGCCGTCAGCGTCGAGATCGCCGGTTGCGACAGAGGTTGGACCGGTGTAGCTGGGGTCCAGGGTGTTGCGACTGTCCCAGGGAACCTCGGTTGCCGAGGCGGTAACCAGCAGGCTCGCCAACGTTACGGGTAGCAGAAAACTGATGGTTCGAAGCATGGCCTTTCTCCTTGTCGGTGCGCCGAATGACGCTGGACTGTGTGTCATCTTCAATATGGGCCACGAGCGCGAGAATGGGAATTCACCGGAGCGACAAAGAGATGCACAAATGCGACATTCTTGGTGAAATGATCATTTCGCCCGGCCCCGCAGGTGGTCCAGCCGTCTCCGAACCCATGTGGCCTCGTCGTCAATACCGTTGGCTTCGTAGAACTCGGAGAGACGGCGGTAGCGCTCAAGGACGTCGAAGCCAACGTTCCATTGGAGTTTTCGGAGGTCGTTGGGGCAGAGGTGGAGGGGGCGGAGGTCACTCTCCACGAGGCTGTTGGAGCCGTTCATGACGCAGGAGTGTTCGATGCAGTGGTGGATGCCGAAGGCGTGGGCCGTCTCGTGGGCCAGGACCTTGAGGCTTCGGCGCAGGACGAGGGTTGGGTCGTTCT
>CAYSHZ010000335.1:0-4298 GCA_964430905.1 uncultured Thermoanaerobaculia bacterium
GCCTGCTACCATCGCCTTGCCCGCTGTTCGGGCTGAAGGAGTTGTCATGAGTCTCGCCACCTGCCTTCGGATCACTGCCATCGCGGCCTTGTCACTCATCACCGCCGATATCCTGCCGGCCTGCACCAACATCCTAGTGACAAAGGGTGCCTCCGCCGACGGTTCGACGATGATCACCTACGCCTGTGACGGTCGGTTTCATCCTCACCTTCGGCGGATTGATGCCGAGGACCACGAAGGGGACACCGCCCTGGAGATCCGTGAATGGGGCGGAAAACTCCGCGGCGAGATTCCTGAGGTCGAGCATACCTACGCGGTCGTCGGACTGATGAACGAGCACCAGCTGACGATCTCTGAAACGACGACGACCGGAAGGGAAGAGCTCCAGAACCCGGAAGGGCTGATCCACTACTGGGATCTGATGCGGTTGGCCCTCAAGAGGGCGCGGACGGCCCGCGAGGCCATCGAGGTCATGACGTCCCTGGTGGCCGAACACGGCTACCGCTCGACCGCCGAGAGTTTCTCCATCGCCGATCCCAACGAGGTCTGGTTGATGGAAATCATCGGGAAGGGCCCCGGACAAAAGGGCGCCATCTGGGTCGCCCGCCGCATCCCGGACGGTTACATTTCGGCCTACGCCAACGGCATCCGAATCCGGGACTTTCCGATGGACGATCCCGAGAACTGCCTCTTTGCGGCCGACGTCGTCGACTTCGCGGTCGAAAAGGGCTACTGGAAGGCCGACGACCCGCGCCCCTTCAGCTTCGCCGAAGCCTATGACGCGCCGACCGTCCAGTCCCGCCGCTACACGACGACCCGCGTCTGGTCGATCTTTCGTCGGGCTGCGCCGTCCCTCGATGCCTCCCTTGATCCGGCCTACCACCGCGGTGATCCCAACGCAGAACCCTATCCCCTCTGGATCAAACCCGATCACAAGCTCTCGACAGCCGACGTGATGGCCCTGATGCGGGACCACTACGAGGGCACGCCCTACGACATGAGAGTCGGCGTCGATGCCGGACCCTTCAAAACACCTAACCGGTGGCGTCCGATCGCCTGGGCGGTTGAAGGCGAAAAGTACTCGTGGGAGCGCCCGATCTCGACCCAGCAGACGGGATTCTCCTTCGTCTCCCAGAGCCGTTCGTGGCTTCCGGACTCCATCGGCGGCGTCTACTGGTACGGGCTCGACGATACGTGGACAACCTGCTATGTCCCGCTCTATGCCGGGATCACGGCTCTTCCGGAGTCCTTCACTACGGGCTCACTCGGTGAGTTCAGTTGGGACTCCGCCTGGTGGGTCTTCAACTTCGTCGCCAACATCGCCAACCTCAAGTTCTCATATATGGGTCCGGAGATCCTCGAACTCCAGCGGGAACTCGAGGGCGAGTTTTTCACCCTCCAGCCGATCATCGAGAAGGCGGCCCTGGAACTGATGGAGAGCAACCCCGAATTGGCACAGCGCTTTCTGACCGACTACTCGGTCAACCACGCCGAGGAGGTCGTCGATCGCTGGAAGAAGCTCGGTGAGTACCTGCTGATGAAGTACAACGACGGCTACGTCAACATCAAGGGTGAAAAGCCTGAACTGGGTTATCCCCAGTCGTGGCTGGAGACGGTTGTCGGTGAACGGCCCGACCAGTTCCGCCTGGCACAGCCGGAGAAGGCCGAGACCGATCTCCCCTATTGACTCCGGGGGAGTAGAATCAATTGATGGCCAGGAACAATGAGCCCTTCACCTTCAGGCCACCCCGACACCGAAGGGGCCTGAGGGTATTCCTGGGAATCGTGTTCTCGGTCCTGGCCATCGGAGGCGCTCTCCTGGGCGCGGCCATCGTCTGGTTGCCGCGCGCTCTCGACTACGAGGTCGATGGGGAAAAGGTGGTGGTCACCAACGGCCTGAAGATCCATCCCACCCGGCGGATCTTTCCCCTCAATACGATCACCTCGGCCACCGCCGTCCGGCTCAAGCCCGGAAAACGGGTCAACGGCACATCCCTGCCGGGCTACTGCTCCGGTCATTTCAGATTCCCCGACCTCGGCGACTGCACGCTGGCGACAACCTGCTCCCGTGATGCGGTCCTGCTCCGCACAACCGAGAACACCCGGCCTATGGTCATCACACCCGGGCGAAGAGAGGCCTTCCTCGCAGCCCTGGGCGGGAACGAACGCTATCGGGAGACCATCCGTCTCGGTGATGGCGGAACGACCTGGCGCTGGTTCCGGATCCTGACATCCCTGGGAGCTGCAGCCACCCTCTTCATCCCCGTGATCTTCTTTCTCTCACCCGGAAGGTTGAAATACAGGATCACGCCGGGCTTCGTCGAGGTCGATCTGACCTTCTGGACAAAACGATTCGATACGACCAACTGTCTCGCCCGACTCTATGACCCGGAGACCTTCACCAAGGTCATGGGCTCGTCCCTGCCGGGCTACCACTCAGGCCGCTTCTCCCTGGACGGCATGGCCACGAGGGTCTACGCCACCCGCCCCAAGAACGGTGTCCTGATCGAAAGCCCCGACCTTCGGCTCTTCCTCTCCCCCGAGGATCCCCACGCCTTCCTCGAAGGCCTCAGGGCTCACGGTAATCTGGAAATCGAACACCAGCTTAGTGAGACATAGCCTCAATAGTGCTACACTCCGGCGCGCAGCGACCGGCTGCTGGAGGAAATCAATGTCTGATATCGCAACGGTTCTCAGTGAACTCGGCTTGAAAGAAATGAACCCCGGTGCCTGCACGGGCCAGTGGATCGAACCGACCGAAGAAAAAATCCTTGCCTCGATCAATCCCGCGACCGGCGAGACCATCGCCTCGGTCATCCAGGCGGATACGGTTGCCTACGAAAAGGTGGTCCAGAAGGCCCACGAGACCTTCCCGACCTGGCGCATGATGCCGGCGCCCCAGCGCGGCGAAATCGTCCGTCAGCTGGGCGAGGCCCTGCGCGAGAAGAAGGACGCCCTCGGGCGCCTGGTCTCCCTCGAAATGGGCAAGATCTACTCCGAAGGCCTCGGCGAGGTCCAGGAGATGATCGACATGTGCGATTTCGCCGTCGGCCTGTCGCGACAGCTCTATGGCCCGAACATGGCCTCCGAACGGCCCCGTCACCGGATGTATGAGCAGTGGCATCCCCTGGGCGTTGTCGGCATCATCTCGGCCTTCAACTTCCCCGTTGCGGTCTGGGCGTGGAATGCCGCCCTGGCAGCGATCTGCGGTGACACGATGATCTGGAAGCCCTCGTCCTCGACTCCCTTGACCGCCGTTGCCGTCCAGAACATCTGCAACGACGTCATGGAGCGCAACGGCATCTCCGGCGTCTTCAATCTGGTGATCGGCCCCGGGCGTACGGTCGGCGAGACGATGCTCAACGACAAGCGCGTGCCCCTGGTCTCCTTCACCGGCTCGACCGACATGGGTCGGCACGTCTCGGAGACAACGGCCAAGCGTTTCGGCCGGAGCATCCTCGAACTCGGCGGCAACAACGCCATCATCGTCGAACCCGACGCCAAGATGGATCTGGCCCTGCGTGCCATCCTCTTCGCCGCGGTGGGAACCGCCGGCCAGCGCTGCACCAGCCTTCGGCGGCTGTTCCTCCACAAGGACATCTCCGCCGGTATGCTGGAGAAACTGACCAAGGCCTACGGCTCGATTACGATCGGTGATCCGCTTGAAGACGGCATCCTGATGGGCCCCCTGGTCAACCAGGCGGCGGTCGAGGCCCACTTTGCCTCGCTGGACAAGGTCCGCGAACAGGGCGGAGAGATCCTCGTCGGCGGCGGCCGTGTCGATCGGCCCGGCTTCTACGTCGAGCCGACGATCGTCAAGGCCCACATGGGCATGGACATTGTCCGCCACGAGACCTTCGCCCCAATCCTCTACGTCTTCGAGTATTCGGACTTCGAAGAAGTGATCGCCATGCACAACTCCGTTGACCAGGGTCTGTCCTCGGCGGTCTTCACCTCGAGCATGTACTCGGCGGAGAAATTCCTCTCCCACGAAGGCTCGGACTGCGGAATCGCCAACGTCAACATCGGCACCTCGGGCGCCGAGATCGGCGGGGCCTTCGGCGGCGAGAAGGAGACCGGCGGCGGACGCGAGGCCGGATCGGATGCCTGGAAGGCCTACATGCGCCGCCAGACCTGTACGATCAACTGGTCACCCGAACTGCCCCTGGCCCAGGGAGTGTCTTTCGATATCGAATGAACCTAAACTGAGCGATTCTCATCGGTGACCTACGTCAAATCCTTGGGCTCTGGGCACTTTCAAAAAGCCTCGACAGACAAACAGGTATGCCTACGTTTTT
>CAYSHZ010000336.1:0-4263 GCA_964430905.1 uncultured Thermoanaerobaculia bacterium
TTCCTACCGGCCGGCACAAGCGCTCAAGGCAGTCCTTGAGGCTCAACCCTCCTCGGTTGATCTTTCGATGACACGCCCGGCACTCTCAGGTTCTTCTTCAACATCTCCCTCGCTGTCCCAGGGACCCCTCCGATATGAAATTCGGCATGAACTGGGCCGTGGAGGTATGGGGGTCGTTTATCTGGCACGTGATACCCGATTGGAACGAGATGTTGCCATCAAGGTTCTGAGAACCACATCGGAGGAGGAAGCCGCAAAGCTGGAGCTGGAGGCCAAAGCATCAGCCACGCTCAACCATCCCAACATCGTCACGGTCTACGATTTCGAGGCCGGATTTGACGGCTACTTTATCGCGATGGAACTGGTTCGAGGGACACCTCTGGACAAACTGTGCAAGTCATCGCCGGAGCGCATTCGCTCCCAGCTCCGGTCACTCTTGATTCAGTTGGCAACGGCCCTGAGCTATGCCCACAACCACCACGTCATTCACCGCGACCTCAAACCGGCGAACATTCTCCTGACCGACCACGGAGACGTCAAGATCCTGGATTTCGGAATTGCAGTTCGTCTGGACCGGGAAGAGGGTGAATCGACCGGCATCTGTGGGACACCCTTCTATATGGCCCCGGAACAGATCAGAGGCGAGACTCCAACTCCGGCCTCTGATATTTATTCGCTGGGCACAACGGCATTTCACCTCGCCACCGGCCGACCCCCTTTCGCTTCTGGAAACGTCATCGAGGCTCACCTCGAACTCGATCCTCCGGACCCCAGGGATTTCGCGCCCCACCTGGCTTCAGATATTGCGGAGGGCATTCTTCGGTGTTTGGCGAAAAAACCAGGAGACAGATTCCCGTCGTGCGCCGATCTCGTTCATTTTCTTGAATCCGAGGTATGATTTCATCCCGGGTGGCACCCTCGACCTGGTCTTTCGGCTCCAGGGCGCATCACCCAAGATCACGATGCCGATGGAGGCACCATGAATGTCGGACAACTCTGGAAGCGTCCGGAAACGCGCTTCCTGATTCTTTTTCTCTCAATTCTCGGCCTCAGTTTCACGGTTGTGGCACTGAGGCCGGTCGACCAGGCCTTTGTTGTTCCTTTTACAACAATGGTCGCAAAAATTTCCGGCCACATTCTCATGCTGTTCGGCGAAGACATGACCGTCAACGGTTGTCAGCTGACATCTCCACGATTTGCCGTGACAATCTACAACGGCTGTAACGGCCTGATTACCAGTCTGATCTTCATCTCGGGCGTCTTGGCTTTCCCGGCACGCTGGCCCGCGAAGATCCTCGGGGTTCTTGGTGGTCTGGCCGCAATTCAAGGGATCAATCTGATCAGAATCATCTCGCTTTTCTATATCGGAATCTACCTCCCCGATTTCTTCAACTCGTCCCACATCTTCATATGGCAGTCGATCGTTATTCTCTTCGGGGTCAGCCTTTGGATGCTCTGGGCTGATCGCTTTGCACTGCCACGCTCGTCAGGATCGGACTGAATCATGGTACGAGCTCCGGTCGCCGGCTCCTTCGTCAAGAGGTTGCCGCTGACCCTCGTGATTGCGATGCTGGTCTGGCTGGCGTTGCGTCCAGTTCTCGACACGACAGTCACCGGCTTGGCAGAGATTCTCATTCGGTCCTTCGAATACCCCCGCGTCACACGGCTCGAGGCCGTCGATCATCGAAGTCGAGTCTTCAGAAGTGACTTCCGATCGGATTCGAGTATTCCAACGATCCCCTTGACCGAAATCCACTTCAATACCATCGTCCTCCTGGCGCTGTTCTTGGCCCTCCCAAAACGTTTCTCGAGAGAGAACCTGGAACGACTGGCGATGGCGTGGTTCATGCTGTATTTGACCCAGACACTCAACCTCTTTCTGCACGTCAAGTGCATTTACGCTCTGTCCCTCGGCGAGTGGAGTCAACAGACCTACTCCAACTTCATGAGAAATTTCTATGGCTTCTGGCGCTATTTCACCGACCTCCCCGGTAAATTCAGTTTCCCGTTTGTCTTCTGGCTGGCGTTTTTCTGGGAGGAAGTCCTGGGCATGCTCCATCCGGACATCGAAGGCAACCAGGCTGAACAAAAGAAAGGTTCCAAGGCCAAGGGGCGGACCAAAGCGAGCGACTGATTGACTTCAAACTCCGATGGGCGCACCCTGTCTTCGTGAAAAGGGTTGGCTCGTCCCCGGTTGTAACCGTCCTGCTGGCACTGCTGCTGGCATGGCATGGAGTCCTGGCTGGACTTCCCCATACACATCACGAAGACGCAGCCCCGAAATATGTCGTTCATTGTGACCTCTCCGGAACCGGTTCTCCGGATTCCCATTTCCATACCATCTCCCACCTCTTGGAAGCAGGTGTGTGTCTGTCCTGTCTGGTAGCCGGCTCTTCGGCCGGCATCCGGGCCCAGGACGAATCTTTCACATACCGGGACATCGTAAGAGAGAATCCACAGGATTTTTCAGCAGTCCCTCGCACCCACCACCAGGCACCACTGCCAGACAATCGCGGCCCACCCCTGTATCTCTGATTTCCCTGTCTTTCGGCTCTTGAAAACAAAGGAAAGAAATGAAAAAGACGATATTCGGCAAGCGTGTCATCGCCGTCACGCTGATCGGGGCAGTGTTCGGGTTGAGCGATGTCGCCGCCCAGGAAACCACACCAGAGGACCCGGCCATGACGGCGCTTGAACACAAGGTAGAGGCCCTGAGCGAACAGCTTGCGGCCCTTCAGCAACAACTGAACGAACTCAAGGCCCAACGGGAAGCTGAACAGCAGAGTGCGGAAATTGCAGCCATCAAACAGGCTGCCCATGTCGAGGCTGCGAAAGGCAACGAAGCCACCCAAATCGATACAACACAGAAATTCGTCTCTGGGACACGGATGCAACCTCAACTCAACCCTGAAATATCGGCGACCGGCGATATCTTCTTCGTCGGGGGCAACCATCAGGCGGAAGAAATCCAGGCTCGACACTTCGAGTTGGACATTCAGTCCTACCTGGACCCCTATACCTTCTTCCATCTTGTGCTGGGTTTCCACGGGAACGGACGAGAATCAGAATTCGGTCGTGATCCGTCCGAAGAACACGAGCACCATGCCACCGTCGGTGTCGGCGAGGCCTACGTCAGCTGGCTCAATCTTCCCGGAAACGTCAGTCTGACCGTCGGCAAGAAACGAGCCCAGTTCGGCGTCCTCAACCGATGGCACCTCCATGCCCTTGACCAGGTCGATGCGCCACTCGTACTCCAGGAAAGTTTTGGGGAACACGGCCTGACCGAGACGGGTCTTTCGGTCAACTGGCTGATGCCTCGGCTCTGGGCCGACACCAATGAACTGACCTTCGAAGCCTTCAATGGGGACAGCGAGAAAGCATTCGCCGGCGAGGATTGGAGACACCCCTCCTTCCTGGCACGACTCAAATCCTACTGGGATCTGACCAGCGACTCCTACCTGGAAATCGGTCTCGATGCTATGCACGGAAAAGCGGACGAAGACGGCCGGCTCAACCACGATTTCTACGCCATGGATTTCGCCTTCAACTGGTATCCCGCAGGACGGGAACTCTACCGGGATTTCACCCTCCGCGGCATGTTGCTCTACTCCGACCTCGATCTCCAAGGGCAACCCTCTCGGAGCGCCTGGGGCGGATTTGTCTACTCTCAGATGAAATTTTCACCCCATTGGATTGCCGGACTGCGCTATGACTCCACTGAAGATCAGCGGGAAGAAGAGCACCACTACTGGGGTTTCTCTCCCTATCTGACCTTCTGGCAGTCCGAATTCGTTCGACTGAGGGCACAGTACAGCTACCGAAAAGACAATCTCTTCGGGACGGATCATGCCTTCACGCTCCAATTGACCGTTGCGGCCGGCCCGCACAAACATGACAGCTACTGAGGTCACACCATGAAAACTACACAGAGGCTCCTCATCCTCGGCGTTCTCGGCATCCTCTTTTCCGCACGGGTCGGGGACGCAACCGTCAGAGTCGTCACCACACTCCAGGACTACGCATCCATTACCCGAGAGATCGGGGGGGAACTGGTCGACGTCGAAGCGATTGTCGCGGGAAACGCCGACCCTCATTTCATCAAGCCCAAACCCTCATATGCCCTGATGCTCCGCGACGCCGATCTCTTCGTATCGACCGGACTGGACCTCGAGCTCTGGGCGCCGGTCCTGGTCAACAAGGCCGGCAACAGAAAAATCGTCGATGGGGCTCCGGGATATGTTGCCGCCGCCACGGGAGTCGAGC
>CAYSHZ010000337.1:0-4252 GCA_964430905.1 uncultured Thermoanaerobaculia bacterium
ACTCCGCCGTTTGAGGTCAGCGTCGGCGATTACCGTCGCGTCGAGGTACAGCACAACACCCTCATCCCGGCTGCGAGAAGCAGGAGAACGAGGAGGGCGACACCAAAATCATTATGAACGGGAATGGCGGGTGCAACGACGGGCTGACCGCAGAAATAGGAGGGTTCGAGTTGATGTACCTCGAGAGCCATGGGGAAGTTTTCGACCGTTGTTTGGACGCTGGAAAGGGAAAAGGATCCGTGAATCGGTTGATTCGAGGGGCCTTGAAATGTGAGATCCGTCTCTTCGGTGAAACCGCATTGCGGCATCAACCCGTCTGGGGAGGTCCTCCAAATCACGGGGCCTTGGCCTCCCAACCAGCTCGAGAACAGCAGATCGCCATTCGAGGCACGGAACCCGGCAAAGAGCCCGCCTTCATTGTCCGGCCCGGTTATCAGCCGCCCCCATGCGCCGGCCGCCCCCGGTTGGCCTGACCAGAACCACGAGGACTCGATCCCTGCCATTTTTGGACCACCCCAAAAAACAGGGCCGAAATCATCGACTCCCCTTGATCCTGCTGTCGGCCACCCAAGGTCCGGAGCGGACCAAACTCCCTGGGAATATCCGTAGGCAGAGATGGACCAGAAAAGGGTCACCCAACCGGATGTGTCCATCGGCCCGCCGGCTCCCGCCGCCAGAAGATCCCCGTTGGAAAGTTCCACCGCAGCGGTGATGATCTGAGTAGTCGTGTCGAAAGGTTCCTCCGGTCGAGGAAAGAAAACCCCCCACTGGCCATTTCCGCCTGGATCAAGGCGAGCAACAAATCCGGGTCCCGCAGGTGGCAAAGAACCTACTGTTTGGAAGAATCGGTTCCCCGAGATCACCAGGTCGCCGTTTCTCGCGATGGAGACGGTTCGTCCGGCCGACCAGAAGGACTGGTAGGCCCGTTCCCACAGGACCTGCCCGGACGGATCCATGGCTATCATCCAGAGGACCTCGGTGTCGGTTCCCAAATCACGGCTCCCGATCGAGATGATGGTGTCGTCCTCGGCAACGACGATCCCGTTGAGTATGCTCGGTGAAGCGCCGGGGAATTGCCGGGCCCAACTGATTTCCCCTTGGGGATCGATTTTGCAGACCATCGGCGTTTCGTAACCCGATGCAATATCGAGTCGCGCGATGAGGGCGACGGAGTTGTCCGAAAGCGTTGCGCAGCTCATGAAATGAATGGTGTGTTCATCTTCGATCGCCCGTCGCCCCCAGGAAACGCTGCCGTCGCCACCCAAACGGGTCACATCAGGACCTCCGGCGGTAACCAAGCCCGATGGTGACAGGGGTGTCATCGCGATGAAGTCGTTCGAGGTCTCATACATCGCTGTCCAGTCCGCCCGGCAGGGAGAACTCACCAAGAGCAGGAGCAAACAGCCGCAGAGATATCGCGCGGGAGCAGGGGCGTCCGTCATACGGCGATAACTTGGTCACGAACAAAGTGCAGACGGATGATCTTCGGAAGTTTCTTCTCGTCGAAGTGACACCGAACTGCGCCGCGGACGTTTGCCTCAAGGTCTTCCGGGGTACCGCCCTCGGGGGCTTCTTCAGCAAAGAAAACCAGCTCGGTGTCCATCAATGACTCCGGTCTCATCGTACCATGCAGCGTCGGCGCCAGGAGGGTGTGGGGCATTGAAATAGCGCACACGAATAGGGGGCCGTTTTTGTCCTGGCGCCCTTGGGGCTGAAGCCGCCACCCTTGGAACCGATGACTGATTGAACCACGTTGCATTTATCCTTGGTCAGACCGCCACCCAGGGAAGACGGTGATCTTTTTTGGTTTTCGGATGGGGTCGAATGAGGTCGGGAACTCCATCGGTTCTCAGCGAAGGAACCGAGTTTCAGAGGGCGTGAACCACGGTCTTGAACCCGGTTCCTCTCCATCCCCGTCGATCTGATCTCAATTACGCTACACTGTGTCGGGGGATTGATGAGGGGAAAACTGGAGCTTTGGCTGGTGCGACACGGCGAGACCACTCGCAGCGTTGCCCGTGAGATCGCGGGATGG
Source organism: uncultured Thermoanaerobaculia bacterium (assembly GCA_964430905.1). Taxonomy (GTDB): domain Bacteria; phylum Acidobacteriota; class Thermoanaerobaculia; order Thermoanaerobaculales; family Sulfomarinibacteraceae; genus DAOWGJ01. The sequence goes on from CAYSHZ010000337.1 coordinate 2,036, forward strand.
AGCGATCCGCCACTGACGGACTGCGGTCGGAGCGAGGCCCGGGCCTTGAGACCAAAGCTGGAGGGTCAGGTGTTCGACGGCGTCTGGTGTTCGGATCTGGATCGAGCAAAGACGACGGCCGAGCTTGCCTGGGGTGATGCCGCCCCGGACCCCCGATTGAGAGAGTTCAATTTTGGAGATATGGAAGAGGTCCCGTTCACGGACATCGATCCCCAACTGGCGGAAAAGGCGATGCGGTTCCGGGATTTTGAGGCGCCCGGCGGAGAGAGCAATGCCGCCTTCCGGGCGAGACTCGAGGCCTTTCTCGAAGACCTGCCCTCGGGACGTCATCTCCTGTTCGTGCACGGGGGTGTTATTCGGTCACTGATGCAGGATCTGGGCATCGATCGTTTCGTTGGGACTGCCTGCATCGTCGGGGTGGACTGGTCGGCCCAGCGCCTGTTGTTCGTCGACGAGCCACAGAATTCGGGTCCGGTGTTGCAGGGTTGATTCCGGCTGCCGCTCGCACATTTTGATATTCGAGCATATGATGGTTTCATGGAGATTGTAATTCAGATCCTCGTGGCCTCATGGACCCTCCTTGGAGAGATGGCGCCCTATCTGCTCTTCGGTTTCCTCGTGGCCGGGTTGTTGTCGGTCTTTGTCTCGCCGGAATGGGTTGAAAAGCACCTCGGCCAGAAAGGATTCGGCCAGGTCGTCAAGGCCAGCCTGTTCGGGGTCCCGCTGCCCTTGTGCTCCTGCGGGGTTTTGCCGGTTGCGGCCTCTTTGAGACAGCACGGGGCCGGCAAGGGTGCGACGACGGCCTTTCTGCTCTCGACTCCGCAGACGGGCGTCGACAGTGTGGCCGTGACCTGGGCCCTGTTGGGTCCCGTGATCGCCATCCTTCGGCCGGTGGCCGCCTTCGTGACGGGCATTCTGGGTGGAATGGTCGTTCAGGCGGTCGAACCCGAGGATGGACCGAAGCCGGCCCCCGAGGCGGATTCCGCCACATGCTCCGATTCGTGCTGCAGTGAGGAGAAGCCGGCGCCGGCTCTGATTCGGGCTCTTCGGTACGGTTTTGTCACGCTGCCCCGGGACATCGGTCGGGCCCTGGTCGTCGGGCTGGTCCTGTCGGGCATCATCGCCGCGTTCCTGGGACCCCGCCACGTCGAGGCGGTGTTCGGGGGAGGGATCCTGCCCTACATCGTGGCGATGGCGGTGGGGATTCCGCTGTACGTCTGTGCGACGGCATCGACTCCGATTGCCGCCAGCCTGATCGGTGCGGGACTGTCCCCCGGAGCGGCTCTGGTGTTTTTGATTTCGGGTCCGGCGACCAACGTCGCCTCGATTACGACGCTGCTTCGGGTCCTGGGCCGCCGGGTTGTTGCGGTCTACCTGGGAACGGTGGTGGTGGGGTCGTTGGCGACGGGTTTGTTGGTTGATTTCGTGCTGGGTGGGTGGGTTCTCAGGGGAACGGCGGCTGCCGTCGTCAACTCGGCCCATCGTCACGCGGCAGGGATGGACGCAGCGGCATGGGGATTCAAGGAGACGTGCGCGGTGGTCTTGCTGGCCGTCCTGGTTGCGGCGATGTGGCCCCGGCGTTCGTTGGGATCTGACGAGCTTCCGGAGACCGAGGCAGGGACGGCTCCGGTCGAGTTGTCAATCGAAGGCATGCGGTGCAACGGGTGTGTGACGAGTATCGGTCGAGCTCTTGGAGAGATCGACGGGGTCGAGGATGTCACGGTGGATCTGGCCAAGGGACGAGCCATCGTGAGAGGGGGGAATCTGGACCCCGACACCCTGTGTTCCACGGTCAAGTCCCTGGGATTCGTTTGCGTTCATCCTGACCGGTGATATTCTTCCGGTGATGGATTCGCCGGACAAGGGTCGCCGAGTCGTCGTCGTCGATGATTCTCTGCTGCAATGTGTCTTGTGGCGGCGGATGCTGGAGAGGCGATACCCGGACCGCGCGGTGGTGGAGACCTACACCAATCCCCTCGAAGCGGTCGGAGTTCTCGGTCCCGATATTCACCTGATGCTCCTGGACTGGGAAATGCCGGTGATGGACGGCCTGGAGGTCTTCGAGAAGGCAATCGAGGCCGGGGTCAACCCCAAAAGGATCATCATCTCCTCGTCCCACCCGGCCGAACGTCTCCACGAGGCCTTCGACAGCACGGCCTGCCTGGCCGTCATCGAAAAGGTCGAGCCCGAGCAGCAGGCGGCCTTCATGATGATCCT
>CAYSHZ010000338.1:0-4252 GCA_964430905.1 uncultured Thermoanaerobaculia bacterium
GCGCCACTGGAAGCATCGACCATCAACAGTCTCAGGCTCTTGTCACCCGATGGCGCCTTCATCCTTTATGGCGACAAGAGCCTGAGACTGTTGATGGTCGATGCTTCCAGTGGCGCAACGACAGAGGTTGATCGAGGCGAATACGACGACGCATGGTATCGGTGGGGTATTCAGGAATGGGCGGTATCTCCCGATTCCGCCTGGATCGCCTATTCGAAAGTCGAGGATTCGCTCAATGATTCGGTCTTCTTGTACGAGGTTGCGACGGGCCGGCGGGTCAGGGTGACCGGTCCCGAGACCAGGGACTGGACCCCGGCCTTTTCCAGGGACGGAAAGTACCTCTTCTTCCTCTCCGACCGAACCTTCAATCCGATCATGGGACGCATGGACCAGAACCACATCTTCCTCGATATGACGAGGGCCTACCTGGTGCTGCTCGACGCCGACGACCCGTCCCCCTTCGTCGGCCCAATGGGCGATGAGGTTGCCGCTGACGAAAAAACCGACGACGAGGATGATGAGATCACGGTGACGGTTGATGCCGATGGAATCACCGATCGCGTCGTTCTGGTCGAGGGGATCGGGGCGGGAGACTATGACCGGTTGGAGGCCACCGAGGATGGATTCCTCTACCTGTCGCGCACCGATCACCCCTTCCTGAAGTACCAGGAAGTGACCGACACGGGCACCGAGACACTGGAACTCTGGGCATATTCGCTGTCTGATGCGGAGGCGGAAAAGGTGATGTCCTGCGTTTCCAACTATCATCTCTCAAATGACGGATCACAGATGGCCTACAACGTCTCGGGCAGCTATGGAGTGGTTGAGACCGGCACCAAGGCAGAGCTGGGTGACGGCGGTGTCGATCCCGGGAAGGTCAGACTCCGGCTCGACCGGGAGGCCGAGTTTCTGCAGATTTATAACGAGGCGTGGCGGATCCAGCGTGACTGGTTCTACGATCCCGGGATGCACGGCCTCGACTGGGATGCCGTCGGCGAGAAATACCGCCGTTTCATTCCCAACTGCGGCAACAGGGCGGACCTCAACTATCTGATCGGCGAGATGATCGGCGAGCTCAACGCTGGCCATACATACATTTATGGTGGCGAGATGGGTCATGGCGCCGAACGAATTCAGGTGGGACTCCTGGGCGCTGATCTGTCGATGCCCGAGGGCGCGGCTCATTTTCAAATCCGACACATCGTGCCCGGCAACCACTGGCACCCCTCCGAAAGGTCTCCACTGCAAGAGCCTGGGTGCTCGATTGCCGACGGAGACTGGCTTCTGGCGATCAACGGGGTTGAGATCGGCGTCGGGGACAATGCCTTCGCTGCTCTCGAGGACACCGTTGGACGGAGTGTCACCGTGACGACCAATTCGGTGGACTCCTTCGAGGGTGCAAAAGAATGCCGTATCAGGCCGTTGGCCAGCGAACGCTCTCTCCGCTATCGTGCCTGGGTCGAGGCCAATCGCAAGGCTGTCGAAGAGGCTTCAGGCGGACGAATCGGCTACCTCCATATCCCCAACATGATGGACAGCGGGCTGGTCGAATTTGCCCGGGGCTGGTATCACGACTTCGGCAAAGTCGGTTTCATCATCGACGAACGCTATAACGGTGGCGGGTTCGTCGGCGACATGATCATCGACCGGTTGGAACGCAAGATGTGGTCCTTCACCCAGCCTCGGGAGGGCAAGCCGATCCCGGGATCCGAAAGGGGAACGAGGGCCCACCTGGCGGTATTGATCAACCAGGATACGGGTTCCAACGGTGAGTACTTCGCCGAAGCGATCAAGATCAAGGGTCTGGCGCCCCTGATCGGGACCCGGACATGGGGTGGCGCCGTCGGCATCGAACCCCACCAGAACCTGGTCGATGGCGGCGTGACCACGCCTCCGCAGTTCGCCCCCTACGGGCTCGATGGCCGGTGGTTGATCGAGGGGCACGGCGTCGATCCCGACATCGTCGTCGAGAATGAACCGGTCGACGTCCTCGCCGGCAGGGATGCCCAGTTGGAGAAGGCTGTCGAAATTCTCACGGCCAAGATCGCGGCTGATCCTCGGCCTGTCCCCGATCATCCGCCCTATCCGGACAAGAGCAAATAGGGGGGCCGTCAGCCTCGGCCTTCACTCATACGGCCAGATGGTGGTCGGATCTCCGGTTGTGTTGTCGATGACCGAGGCATAGGTCAGGAAGGCGGCGTTCGGTGTCTCGGTCCAGACATCGACAAAGCCCGCGGCGATACTGTCCGCAAATACAGGATCGAGCGTGAAGGCTCTGTTCCACTGGATGTTGGAAAAGGGGACCAGGGTCAGGCTCTTCATTCCCAGTGAGACGCCCTGCATATTGAAGAACTCGACCGTGATCGATATTTCACCGGCGCCGGCGTTCATGAAACCGAGGTTGGTTCGAAATTGGTCATTTTCGAACAAGAAACCCAGGCGAGCCTTCTCACCGGTGGAGATCTTGGCAGACGAAGAGCCCCGTCTGCCGACGATGGTCTGCCCAAAGGTACCCAGGTCTCCCTGGTTGTAGGTACGGCTGACGATTCCTGCGGCATCGGCATTGTCGACACAGACATTGATGGCGCCAACGCCGCGACCGCCGGAGAGGCTCTTCCAGACATCGGAATAGGCCACGGCCTGGTTGCCGCCCAGGGTGAAAGGGTCGCTCATGGCCACGTCGGTGTTGTCTCCTCCCCGCGGCAAGAACTGGAACCGATAGGTCAGCGGATCGGCGCCCAGATTGTTCAGCCCGAGATCGGTTGCCCAAAGTGACTGACCGGCGCCGGTGGCCGAGGCGGCAGCGGCGATCCAGACCGGTGTGCAGTCGAATGGGGCGCCTCCGAGGATCTGATCTGTTGCAAAGGGCCAGATGGTGGTTGGGTCGCCTGTTGTGTTGTCGATGACCGAGGCATAGGTCAGGAACGCCGCATCAGGCGTGTCCGACCATACATCGATATATCCAAGATCAACGACATCGGTCGTGACGTGTCGAAAGGCCTGGTTCCACTGGTCGTTGGAAAAGGGAAGGACGTCGACTGTCTGGGCCCCCAGAGAGCTTCCCATCGCATCGAAGAACTCGGCGTTGACGGTGATGGTGGTCGTGCCGGTGTTCATGAATCCGACATTGGTGCGGAAGTCGTTGTTTTCGGTCAGAAAGCCCAGGCGTGCCGTGTCACCGGTCGTGATGACATTGCCTGCCGCCGCAGCCTTGACGCCGACGATCGTTTGGCCGAAGGAGCCCTCCTCGCTGGTGTTGTAGGTGCGACTGGTGACTCCTGCGGCATCAGGGTTGCTGAGGCAGACATTGATTGCCCCTGAGCCTTGGCCGCCGGTGGAGAGCCTCCAAACATCAACGAAATTGGTGCTGGTGTTGGGGCCGAGGGTGAATTCATCAGTGAAGGGTGCGTCGGTATTGTCTTCGCCACGGGGTAGTATCTGGAGCTTGTAGGTCAGAATTTCGTCGCCACGATTGTTGATGCCCATATCGGTAGCCCACTGCGAGTCGCCTGCGCCGGGACCGGATGCGGCCGCGGCAATGGAGATGGGGGAACACTCGGGGACACAGATCCGGGCGATCGCCATTCCTGATCTCAAGGCGGCCACAAATGCGTATCCGGCCCCCGGAACAACAGCGGTAACGAAGCCTGTGGAAGAGATTGATCCGACCTTGACCGGGGCTGAGGGTGTGGCGATGTTGATGATCCAAATTTCGTCACCGGGGGCCCTGACGTAGGCTAGGCCTGAGGAAATATTGAGACCCCCTGAGAACCTCGGCATATCGAGGAAGCCCACCTCCACCGGTTCTCGAGGTGAACTGACGTCAATCACATGGAGATCCCAATCCACGATGAATACATATCCACCGGCAACTTCGACGGAGCTGACCCAGTCGGGCGTCAAAAAACTTGCAATTTCGGTGGGTGATCCGGGCGTGGTCACGTCGATCACACGGAGACCTTCGTGTCGGTCCGCCACAAAGGCGTATCCCGCCGATATGGCGACGTCTACCGCATCGCCCGGTGTGTCGATGAATCCGACTTCGACCGGTGCCGATGGCACGGAAACATCGATGATCCTCAATCCTCCGTCGAAGTCCGCAACATACGCAAGATCACGATCGACAACGAGGTTGAACGCATATCCTGGAGTGTCAATGTGACCGACCTCAGAAGGAACGGATGGTGAGGAGATGTCGATTACCCGGAGGCCGGAGTCACCGTCTGCGACATAAGCGTACCCCCCCTGAATC
>CAYSHZ010000339.1:0-4248 GCA_964430905.1 uncultured Thermoanaerobaculia bacterium
GGGGTTCATCCCCGCACGGGTACTCCTGGATTTTGCAAGCGCCCCACCAAAGAGCTGAGAGCCCCCTACACGCTTCCTGGTCTGACAAACTCGAAATCCAGCCTTTCGATTCGGGATCTCATCAGGGTCTCATGAAAGACCTCGAGTGACGAAAAACGGATGATCCTGAGATGTCGCCCCTCGCAGTGAACCTTGATTCGGGTCCCTTCGAATGGCCATGGTGACATCTTGAAGACCCTCTCCTCGACGCTTGTGATCTTCAACTCCTCGATCTTACTCGTGCTGTTGACGCCGTGGACCGGGATCGTGAATGGGATCGAGGCACACAGCATGACCGAGATGAGGTCACAGGCAGCAAGGACCGCAGCATTGATCTTTCGCCCTTCCCCCTCGAGCGCCTTGTCATACCGGGCATCGATCTCCAGTTCTTCAATCCATCCGTCCTGAAGACGTTCCATCTCCGCCCTGAATGCCTGGGTCAGCCGCGCACCGGCGGTATCTCCGGATGCCAGGAGATCGGAGGCCTTCCGTTGCGCAAGATCGGCAAAGTGGGCCGCCACCAGTAACGATGCATAACGGCTGTGGATTGCGGTCCTTGCGACCGATGCACGCCAAATATCAAGGTGTTCAACCACCGCCATCCGATCGAAGGTCACCGGCCTGCCCTCGGAGTCGATCGCGGGCGCCACATCATATTCCGTCCATCCGCAGTCATGCAGGAGAACTGCGGCGCCGCATTCCGCCCTGGGAACCGGTCGGGGGAACCGTCGATTGCCCCAATGGGACGCCAGTTGCCAGGCCAACCACGAATGTGAGGCTTGGGGAATCACCCAAGCACCGCTTGCAGCATCTTCTCGGTACAGGAACATTCAAATATCTTAACCCGGCGAAGGCCGGATTTTCACACAGAATCCGGCCTTTGTACTACACTGCGCCTATCATGGTGTACTTTGGAACCTCCGGGTGGCGCGGCGTGATTGGGCGCGATATCACCTTCCGAAAGGTCAGGATCGTCACGCAGGCCGTTCTGGACACCCTTCGGTCCCAGGGACCGCTCAAGGGTCCGTTTCTCATCGGGTATGACACGCGAATGCTGTCGGAGAAGTTTGCGGCGACGGCAGCAAAGATTCTGACTTCAAACGGAGTCAACGTGGAAACCGTCGCGCGGGACTGCCCCTCACCCGTTCTGTCATCCGCGGTTCGAAGGCGTGGTGCCACCGCCGGGCTGATGTTCACGGGCTCCCACAACGCACCGGAATACAACGGGCTCAAAATCTACACCGCCGACGGAAATCTGGCGCCGGAAGATTACACGACCCCGATCGAAGCACGATATCGGGAACTTGAGAAGGACTGGGACGACGTGTTTCTTCCCGACTGCCGGCTCCATTCCGAACACGACCCACAACCCGCCTATTTGGAACAGCTCCAGGCCCTGATTGATTGGGAGGCTATTCGGCGGAGCGGCCTCAGACTGGTCGTCGATCCCCTCTTTGGTTCGACCCGGGAATACCTCGATCATATCCTTCTGGAGAACTCGCTGGATGCATCAATCATCCACAACACCCGAGACCCGTTTTTTGGAGGCTACGCGCCCAACTGTTCTTCGGTCAACCTGGGGCGGTTGCGGGACGTGATGCGGCGAACGGGCGCCCATCTCGGACTGGCCACCGACGGGGATGGGGATCGGTTCGGAATCCTGGACCAGGGCGCCAGAATGTGCGACTCCAGTCATCTGATCGCTCTGATCCTGGACTACCTCGCCCGGCGACGCGGACTCAAGGGACGGGTCGGCCGTTCCTTGGCAACCTCAACCTTGATAGACGCCGTTGCCAGCGAGCATGGCCTTGAGGTCATCGAAACCCCGGTCGGATTCAAGAGTTTCGGCCCGATGCTGGTCGACGGCACTCTGGAGTTTGCCGGCGAGGAGAGTGCCGGCCTCGCCTGGGCGAAACACCTCCCCGAGCGCGACGGCCTCCTCGCATGTCTCTTGACGGTGGAAATGGTGGCGGTCGAAGGCAAGACAATCTTCGACCAGGTTCACGCGTTGGAGAAGAGGGTCGGACATTTCTTCTTCAGAAGGACCCAACTCCCCCTGACCACCGGTCGGAGAGATCTCTTCGAGAAGCGGCGGCAGCAAGAGTGGACCAGTCTTGGCGGACGCCCCATCGTCGGGGTCGAAAGGCAAGACGGTCTCAAATTGACATTCGAGGGAGGTGCCTGGCTCCTGATCCGGGAAGCTGGGACCGAAAAGAAATTCCGCCTGTATGCAGAGGGACGCACCGGCGAAGAGATGCGTCAACTGATGCACCAGGCACGACAGATGTTCAACGACAGGAGGCTCTAGTGTTTGATATTGATTATGTCATTGGCCGTGAAGTTCTGGATTCCCGGGGCAACCCCACCGTCGAAGCGGAAGTCATCCTCTCGTCCGGCGTCGTTGGAAGGGCCATCGTGCCATCCGGCGCCTCGACCGGGTCCCGCGAGGCCCTGGAACTGAGAGATGGCGACCAGAGTCGATTCATGGGCAAGGGCGTCCTGAAGGCCGTCGAACATATCAACGGTCCTCTGGCGGACGCGGTCGAGGAGTTGGACGCCAGAGATCAATTGGGCGTCGACGAAGCGCTGATCGAAGCCGACGGAACAGACACCAAGGAAAACATGGGCGCCAATGCAATTCTGGCAGTTTCCCTGGCTACCGCCCGCGCCGCAGCGGAGGCCTGCGGCTTGCCCCTCTACCAGTATCTCGGCGGCTGCGGCGCCCGGGATCTCCCCGTTCCGATGATGAATATTCTCAACGGTGGGGCCCACGCGGACAACTCGGTCGACATCCAGGAGTTCATGGTGATGCCCCTTGGCTTCAGCTCCTTTGCCGAGGCACTTCGGGCCGGCGTTGAGACCTTCCATACGCTCAAAAAGGTCCTCCACGATAGGGGGCTGTCAACGGCCGTCGGCGATGAGGGCGGCTTCGCACCCAATCTGGCCTCGAACAGGGCTGCCCTTGAGCTGATCATGGAGGCGATCGAGAAAGCCGGCTACGTTCCCGGGGACCAGATTGCCCTTGCCATGGACCCTGCGGCATCCGAGTTCTTTTCCGGCGGAACCTACAATCTGACCGGCGAAGGACGAACGGGACTCAGCGCCGCCGACATGATCGATCTTTACGAAGAGATGGTCAACGACTTCCCCATCGTCTCGATCGAGGACGGCTTGGCCGAAAGCGACTGGGATGGCTGGAAGAAGATGATGGATCGCCTTGGGAATCGAATCCAGATCGTCGGAGATGACATCTTCGTCACCAACCCCGAAATCATCGCCCGCGGGATCCGAGAGGGCGTTTCCAATTCCGTCCTGATCAAGCTCAATCAGATCGGCACGCTGTCGGAGACCATCGACGCAATCAATCTGACCCACACCAACGGCTGGACGACCGTCATCTCTCACCGATCCGGGGAGACCGAGGACACGACCATTGCCGACCTCGCCGTCGGTCTCAACACCGGCCAGATCAAGACCGGAAGTGCCTGCCGCACCGATCGAATCGCCAAGTACAACCAGCTCTTGAGAATTGAGGAAGAGCTTGATTCCACCTCTCGATTCAAGGGCGCCGGAGTGTTCAAACGGTAATCGAGGACAGGAAACGAAAGGGTTATTGCGCGCGCCGAAATGAAGAGACTCCCCCTGATCCTGGCCGCCCTGGCAATTCTCGTGGCCTTGGGGCTTCTGTCGAGCATCGTCACCCAGAGTTACCTGGACCTGGCGGCAGGCAGGGCGGAAAAACGACGGTTGGAGGAGGAACGCCTCCGGTTGCAGCGTCATATCGATGACCTTGCGGCAACGATCGAGGCGGTGACGTCAAACCCCGAAGCCGTCGAGTCTGTCGCACGTCATGATCTTGGGTGGATCGGTCCGGGGGAAGAGGTCATTGTGCTCGCGACACCCACCCCTCCACCACAACTGGAAGACTTGACAGAAGAGGGGTCCGAACCTATACTCCGGCTCCCTTGACGCGGGGTGGAGCAGTCCGGTAGCTCGTTGGGCTCATAACCCAAAGGTCACAGGTTCAAATCCTGTCCCCGCAACCATGCAAATCATAGACGGCGCTCTCGCGCCGTCTATTTCTTTGCGGTGCGGACAGTCTTCGTGTCGTTCGAAACGACGGCAAATCCTGTCCCCGCAACCATTAAGCAACTTCGCCCACTCGGGCGGCTTTTTGGTTGTTGCATCCTCACCTCCGCCGACGGCTGA
>CAYSHZ010000340.1:0-4224 GCA_964430905.1 uncultured Thermoanaerobaculia bacterium
CACCCATCAGGAGTTCGTGCGCCACCGAGGCCGTTCGGGATTTCTGCCCCTGGGGAACGAGGCCCGGGAGATGTGCCGAGATCGCCGCATCGTAGGCAGCAGTGTGTCGATAGGCCTTGATGGCGAGACCCCTGCGGGTCTCTTCGGTGATCCCGCCCTCAAGCATCTCTTCGAGCACAGTCTCGTAATCGTCCGGGTCTACCAGGATCGTCGTGCGTGCGAAATTCTTCGCCGCCGCCCGGATCAGGCTGGGACCACCAATGTCAATCTGTTCAATCGCCTGGGCCAGCGTCACGCCATCCCGGGCAACCGTTTCCCTGAAGGGATAGAGGTTGACAACGACGACGTCGATCTCCGGAAGGTCCAACTTGGAAAGTTGTGCCCGGTGATCCTTCGTCGGCGCCGCCAAAATCCCCGCAAAGACCTTGGGGTGCAGGGTCTTGACTCGGCCGTCCAACATCTCGGGGAAGCCGGTGAAATCGGAGATCTCCGTCGGGTTGCACCCTGCGCCACGCAGAACCTCCGCCGTTCCGCCGGTCGAAAGGATCGACCAGCCAAGAGCCTCAAAACGCAGACCCAGTCTCTCGATATTGCGTTTGTCTGAAACTGAAATCAGTACCGTACCGCTCATTTTTTCCTCCACCCATCGGCCCCGCATCCTATCATTGCCACAACCTCAACCAAGCATTCCGAATATCACCAAATGCGGAAATACTTGCCTTTATCGATACATGGGCGGACAATGCCCGCCGCCAGGGCCACCAGGCCCGGCGAGGGGGCCGGATGAGCATCGAACGAAAGATTTTGGAGCTGGCCGACAAGAGGCAGAAGGCCCACCTGGGTGGCGGAGAGACCCGCATCGAGAAACAACACGCCCAGGGCAAATACACCGCGCGGGAACGGTTGGAGCACATCCTCGACGAGGGCAGTTTCGAAGAGATGGACATCTTCGTTACCCATCGCTGCACCGATTTCCACATGGAGGACAACCGACCTCTGGGGGACGGCGTCATCACCGGGCACGGAACAATCGGTGGCCGCCTGGTCTTCGTCTTCTCCCAGGATTTCACCGTCTTCGGTGGCTCGTTGTCGAAGGCCTACGCGGAGAAGATCTGCAAGGTGATGGACCTTGCGGTCCGGGCGGGTGCGCCGATCATCGGACTCAACGACTCGGGCGGCGCCCGCATCCAGGAGGGCGTCGATGCCCTGGCCGGCTACGCGGACATTTTCTTGAAGAATGTCCTGGCCTCGGGACAAGTTCCGCAGCTTTCCATGGTCCTCGGGCCCTGTGCCGGGGGCGCGGTCTACTCCCCGGCGATCACCGACTTCGTCATGATGACGCGGGGTTCGTCCTACATGTTTCTGACCGGGCCAAAGGTCGTTCGGCAGGTCACCCGCGAGGAGGTCACGACCGAACAGCTGGGCGGTGCCGATATCCATGCATCCAAGAGCGGCGTGACACATTTGGTGGCAGACGACGAAGACCAGGCGTTCGAGATGCTCAAGGAACTCTTGACCTTCCTGCCCCAGAATCATCGGGAACGGACGCCGATTGCCGAAACCTCCGATCCTGCCGACCGCGTCGATCCCTCGCTCAACTTCATCCTTCCCGACAGCCCATCGATGCCCTACGACATGGGCGACATCATTCGAACAGTCGTCGATGACCACCACTTCTTCGAGATCCACGCCCAGTGGGCGCCCAATCTTCTGGTCGGATTCGCCAGATTCAACGGTCGCTCGGTGGGAATCGTCGCCAATCAGCCGCAGTCGATGGCCGGTGTCCTGGACAACGACGCCTCGATCAAGGGGGCCCGTTTCGTCCGTTTCTGCGATGCCTTCAACATTCCCCTGGTGGTCTTCGAGGACGTGCCGGGTTTCATGCCAGGCACAACCCAGGAATATGGCGGCATCATCCGTAACGGCGCCAAGCTCCTCTTCGCCTTTGCCGAAGCGACGGTCCCAAAAATCACCATCGTCACCCGAAAGGCCTATGGCGGCGCCTACTGCGTCATGAATTCCAAGCACATCCGGGCCGACGTCAACCTGGCGTGGCCCTCGGCAGAAATCGCCGTCATGGGACCCGACGGCGCGGTCGAGATCATCCACCGGGCCGAGTTGAAAAAGGCCGACGACCCCGCTGCCAGGACCGAGGCCCTCAAGGCCGAGTACTGCGAACTCTTCGCCAACCCCTACGCCGCTGCGGCCAAGGGCTACATCGACGACGTCATCGAACCGGCTGCCAGCCGCTTCCGGGTGATCAAGGCCCTTGAGATGTTGGCCGACAAACGAGAGGTCAACCCTCCGGTCAAACATTCGAACATGCCTCTCTAAGAGGCACGAGGTCACAACGATGGAATTCTCCGACGCACTGACGATCACCGTTCTCGGCCTGGGGGTCGTCTTCAGCGGCCTCCTCCTGACGGCTGCCCTGATCTCCAGTTTTTCATTGATCCCTCGCCTGCTCAACCGAACTCCGGGGGCGCCGACCACGGGTGAGAACCCATCAACACCGGAACAGGGTCCCCCAATTCCCGGCGAGATCCTCTCGGTCATCACCGCCGTCCTTGAAGTCGAACGGCGCCTCTACCACTCGGACCCCGGCGGACGATTGACGATCAACCGCCGACACGAGGAACCCCAGACATGAGTCACTACACCCTGAAAATCAACGACCGCCAATACACGGCCGAGGTCAAGGAAATCAACGCCGAGCAGGCTCGTATCGTCGTCGATGACACTGAATACACGGTTGACCTGCTGGAATTGGGGCGGCGACCGGCGGCCGAACCTCTCCGGGCGACGACACCGATGGCGGCACCGGTAGCGATCGGGAAGGCTCGCCCGTCGACTGCCGCGCCGACCCATGCCGGCACGATCACCGCCCCTCTTCCCGGCCTGATCCTCCAACTCAAAGTCTCCGAAGGTGACACCGTCAATGCGGGCCAGTGCGTCATGGTGATGGAGGCCATGAAGATGGAAAACCAGATCACCGCGCCTCACAACGGCTCGGTCAAGAAGGTCTTCGTCGGCGAAGGCGATTCCGTCGGCGAGGGTGATGCCCTGGTCGAGATCGCCCGCCCCGAAATGACCACGCTGTAGGCGGGAGATGATCATGAGATGGACATCCGTGGGAAGCGCAGGCCATGAGGCGGAAAATGGCTCAGAAATCCTGTCTTGGGAGACGGGTCGTGCCAGGTTGACGGTTCTTGCCTTGGCCCTGCTGCTCCTCGTTCCGGGCCTGGCGGGTGCCGAAGACGACACCTTCTCCATCCGATTTGACCAGAGCCGGTACATCGGACTCTCCCTCGGGACGGCCCAGGGCCTCGAACACTCACACCCGACCGGCGACGGTTCGGCCTCGATGCCAACCGCCGGAGAGCTCCGTGGGCCGGCCGACGGTCTGATCGGCCGTTTCACCGTGGTCCACGCCGGTGAATTCGACGCCATCGCCAAGGTCGAGGAAATCCTGCCGGGGCGATCCCTCTCGGAAGCCGACCATGTGGCAGTCCCCGACCAGAACATCCCCTTTTCGGTCTTTTCGCCCCTGGACAGCGAGAGGTACTTCCTGATCGACCGGGGCTGGAAGGACTCCTTCGCCGGGCTTCGGCATGGCGCCAAGGGCGTCCTTTCGACCGACGGCGAGGCCACAGACGCTCTCTTCACAGTGGTGGCCGTCGGCGCCGCCGAAAGTATCGGCCGTATCAACAACTACGCAACGGGCATCTTCAACCGGGATCTTCGCCAAGGCCGATTCCAGGGCTACGTCGATCAGATCCTCGGAGGAACGGGGTTCTTCAACCTCCACTGGTTGAACTTCGTCATGCTGGGCATTGGATGCCTCTTCATCTACCTGGGAATCGCCAAGGAGTACGAGCCCCTCCTGCTGGTGCCTATCGGATTTGGAATACTGATCGGGAACATCCCCTTGCCCCTCCAGATCTTCGACGCAATCTCGGTCTACATGATCGACCCCGTGACCCACCAATACACCTTCAACACGACGGGCAACTCGGTGATGGGCCTGATCTACTTCGGGGTCCGCTCGGGTCTCCTGCCGCCCATGATCTTCCTGGGCATCGGTGCCCTGACCGATTTCAGCGCCCTTTTGTCCAGTCCCAAATCCGTCCTATTGGGTGCGGCGGCCCAGGTTGGGATCTTCTCGACCTTCCTGGGCGCCCTGTGGCTTGGATTCTCTCCTGCCCACGCCGCCGCCATCGGCAT
>CAYSHZ010000341.1:0-4199 GCA_964430905.1 uncultured Thermoanaerobaculia bacterium
TCCCGCATCTTCCCAGCCCATCCCAGAACCTTGGACAGCTTCATCAATGCCTGAGCCCTGTCGGAATCATCGACGCCGCCAAGTATCTGTCCCCTGATCGACTCAAAAACCTCTCCGTTCCATTCAGCGGTCACAGTGACAGCCTTGTCCCGGATCAGATCATCCAGGATTGAGCGGGCCAGAAGTCCGTTGCCCTCGATCGTCGGATGAACATGATCGAGAAAGAGATCTTGCCCCGGGATGCCGTCCGCGGCGTTGAGATCGGCAATTTCCTCGAAGTCCGTCAGACCCAATCCCCGGTCGGCCGCGACCTCACGAACAACGTCACCCATTTCGCCCAG
This sequence comes from uncultured Thermoanaerobaculia bacterium, assembly GCA_964430905.1. GTDB lineage: Bacteria > Acidobacteriota > Thermoanaerobaculia > Thermoanaerobaculales > Sulfomarinibacteraceae > DAOWGJ01. The sequence continues at coordinate 342 of CAYSHZ010000341.1, forward strand.
CATCCTCAAAGGACAGATGTCCTCGTCCCGTGCCTGTTCGAACGCCGCCCGGGCCTGATCTAACCGACCCTCCTGCACCAGAAGGGCCCCCACGGCAAACTGCCCTGCAGCGTAATGCGGATCGATAGTCCGAGCTGTTTCCAAATGCTTCAGGGCGCCCTCGATATCACCCGCCGCCGCAGCCTCTCTGGCGGAGGCGGTCGCCTCGTTCCAGCGATCCAGGGCCTCCCCGTCAAGATCCCCGCCATGCTCGGACTTAAAGGGATTACAGTGCTCCAGATTGGAAGCAGGCACAACCAGATGAACGCGCGCGTCCACCGAGGCCGCGATGTCGGCCATCCGGGCGAGATTGAAACGGAAGTGGCTGATGATCTGCTGCCGTTGTATTTCGTCCCGGTGGTAATCGTCCGGACCGATCGACGCGTCGAGTCGGGTGATCACATCGTCACCGAGTTTCGTCACCGAAGCGGAATCCTTCCCACTGGAACGAGCTCGGTCGATGACCCCTCCCAGGGCGCTGAAGATGCGGGTCCGAGCCGCTACTGCGCTGAGACCTCTGACTGCCGGTGGCATGGCGATGACATCACGGTAGGTCCGAGCCTCGAGAAATTCATTCTGCCCCGAGTAGATGATGAAGAGATCAGGATCGTAGTGGATCAACTCCTCCATCAGCAGCGCCACTCGATAGGATGCATAACTGACTCCACCGGCGTTGATCACCTCCCACCGGTGCGATGGATCAACCTCGGGAAGTAGCTCCCTTAACCATCCGCAGAACGACGTCGAGTCGTCGAAAGGACGCCCGAATGTCGTCGATCCTCCCAAACAGAAGATCCGGACCGTGCCTTTGGCCTTTTCGACCGGAAAGGACTGGGGGTTGAAGAGCCTCCGTTTGCCGTCGGAGACCCTGAAGACCCTGGTGCCGTCCGCATCGACATCTTCGACGAACAGGGGAGAGATCGAGGTGAACCCAACAAAGGGATCCTCTGCAAAACGGCGGGGCTCGATACCAACGATCGCCAGGATACCCTCGAGTACCAGAAAGAAGGCGATCGTCACACCAATCCCCATCAGGAACTTTTTGCCAATCGACATCCGACCCCCCATAGGGCGCAGTGTATCAATCCCGGCCCCTTTCCTTAGATATCACTTGGAAGGCCGAAATCCCTATTGATGAATTCTGAAATCCGTTGACGGCGAGTTCTCTGGATCGGAATCTACCCTACTCCACTGCCCATCCATCGTCATCGGTCCCGCGACGGTGATGCGTTTGGCGATCACCTTCGACACGACGCCTCGTATCAACCGCCGCCCCGGGGCCGCCAGGAGAAAAAACCCTGTTGCGTCCGTCAAGAGACCCGGCGTCAACAACAACGCTCCTGCCACCAGGATCAGCAGCCCATCCAGCAGGTGATCGGTCGGCATCCGGCCCTCGGCCATCTCGGCATTGACAGCTCTGAGAACCTTGAGGCCCTCGTACCTGGTCAGCCATGCGCCAACGACTCCCGTTCCCAGCACCAGGGCTGCAGTGGGCCAGAAACCGACCCAACTCCCCAACTGGATCAGCAGGATCAGTTCCAGTGCCGGAACCACCGTAAACAGGAGAAGGAGACGGAGAAACATTACCCCAGAAGTTTCTCACGCCTCTCGGCTCGGGAGAAGGCCAATGCAACAACAGCGGCGATCGCCAAGATGAATCCAATTCGATTCTGGACGGTATGGGCCACCACTACTTCCGGCGCCAATCCCCTCAAACTGAGAGGATTGAACGTTGGGGCAAAGCGCACCTGCTGGTTGCCGAAGCCGGTAAAGACACCGTTGAGGCTGAGAACGACCGCTGTCGCGAGGGCGCCGGTGATCTCCGAACGGGTCAAGGCGGCCAATGCCATCGACAGGACCAGGTAGAAGACAGCCCCCTGAAGGGCCCCGTAGAGGGCGCCCAGGGTCACCTCGGCAAAAAACGCGAAGGTCACCAGCGCCAGCAATACTTCTGCAGAAACCAGCATTCCAACGGCGGCCGCCAACTTGCCCAGCCACACCCGAGAGGCGCCTCCGGGCACGGTATAGGCGATCTCCAGTGTTCGCCGGTCCATCTCATCGGCGATGATCCTCACACCCAGACCGATTGCCAGGACGATCATCGGGAATCCAACCAGGACCGTCTGTACCGAAGACGGCTCGAATGCCGACGGTTGCCACCCGATCAGCAATCGAACAGCCTGAAACGCCGGCCACAACAGGGTCAAAAGGGGTGCAATCCAGAATCGCCGTCCACCGATCAGCCGGGCGGAAAGCCCAACGAAACGGAACCAGTCACCCAGCCGGGCCCGAAGAATCGACAGCCGGACACCTCCTTGAACCCCAGCCTCCCCGCGTCGTTGCGGCTCAGCTGAGAGCTGATCGCCGACAGCTGACGGCTTCCTCCTCATCCCGCCTCCCCAACAAGCATCAGATAGCCATCTTCGAGCGTGGGTTCCAGCAGTTCAGCCTCCCCATGGGGACGCCGCTCGGCCAACACCCGCAATCGAGCGGTCCCGTCATCCTCCGGTACGCGATCAATCATCCGGCCCTCCAAATCTCGTTCTTCATCAGGGCCGATTCGAATGGACCACACCCGGCCACGGGCATGTTCCGCCAGGGCCACCGGTTCACCATCAAAAACCACCTCTCCGTGCCGCATCACCAGGACACGCTCGCAAGCCACGGCGACATCCTCGACGACATGAGTCGAGAAAAGAACGACTCTTCCACGAGCCAGACGGGACAGCAGATTCCGAAACCGGATCCTCTCCCGTGGGTCCAGGCCCACCGTCGGTTCGTCGACGATGATCACCGGTGGAAGGCGCAACAGCGTCCGAGCCACTGCCACCCTTTGGCGCATCCCCCCGGAGTAGTCACCGATCTTCTCATCGGCCCGATCGCCCAGTCCGACCTCTTCCAGGAGATCGTTAACCCGCCGGCGGCGCTCAGTGCCTCGACCCACGCCATAGAGCAGGGCAAAGTACTCCAGGTATTCCCGGGCCGTCACGTCCTGTGGAAGGCCAAACTCCTGCGGCAGGTAGCCGACCCACCGCGCCAAATGCTTCCGAATGGCCTTGATCGGAACTCCTCCGAGGGTCATGGCGCCGACCGACGGATCGAGAATTCCGGCCAACAACCGCAGGACCGTCGTCTTCCCGGCGCCATTGGGTCCCAGCAACCCCACCATGCCCCGGTCGACCCTGAAGTCTATCCCCGCCAAAGCCTGGACCTCCTCCCGGGGCAGATCAAGTCCAAAGGTGGCCCTTGAAAACCCACGCCACAGTGTTCGGAGACGACCGACGGGCTCGTGCCCCAATCGCCCGGAGGTCAGGGCTTCGGCGGTCCTCCGACCCGCCTGCACGACTGCAATGGCAACCATCGTCACCACCAGTGCGAAAGGGGCCAACCTGATCCTGTCCCCAATGACCCATGGAATCACGGTGTTCTTCCATGCCAAGAGACCGACCGCCACCCACGGGGCCGAGGCCGCCAGAACGTTCTCGATTCCCCCCGGAAGGACCCGTCCCAACAGATCATGGTGACCCCGGGCCACTCGAAGGGAGCGCAGACCCCATGCCGCCACGGCTGCTGCGACCAGCGATGTAATCAGAGTCCACCACATACTGGAAACGGCCACACCGAGGTAGACGACACCGGCGCCGAGGATGGCGGCGGTGACGGCCTTTGATACAGCCTCGGATCGATCAACGGGATCTCCGCCTCTGTCCAGAACTCTCTGGGCAAAGTCCCGGCCCGAGCCGAGTGCCCGCCCCACCGGTCCCGGCCGTCCATAGACCTTCCGCAGGAAACGAACCTCAAGGGCTGGCGGTTGGCCCT
>CAYSHZ010000342.1:0-4181 GCA_964430905.1 uncultured Thermoanaerobaculia bacterium
TCGAAGGGCAGCCTCTACCGTCTCCGAGAAGATCCGAATCACCGGTCCACTTGCGAATTCCTTTGCAGCCAGAAGCGCAGCCCTCCCCAATTTCTGTCTATATTCCCCGGATGCCAGAATCCTGCCGAGTGCAGCCTCTACCGATTCCACCGACCGTTCGCTGACCACTTCGCCGCAGCCACGTTCCGAAAAAAACCGCGCAAGGTGATAGTGCGTAGGGCAATGGACAATGATCGGCCGTCCCGACGCCAGATATTCCGGGGTCTTGGTCGGGAAAATCGGCGCCAATTCATCCTCGTGAATATGTGTCTCGTCCGGCCAGTTGAGAGCCAACACCAACACCGCGTGTTCCCTGATCAGGTCAAGATATTTGGGGCGCTCGTTGACTGGAACATAGGTGCGATCGACAAGACTCATATCGAACCCGAGCGCCTCGATATCCTCCTCCGACTGCCCAGTAGCCATCGTCAGCCTCAACCCGCCAACCCTTTTCATGGCCTCAAACACCCTCAGAAACGACGAAGAGTTGATCGAGTACGCATTGCCGGCCCAAAGGAGAGTCTGGCGCTCAGCCAGCTCTGGGGGAAGCTCAACCGGCACCTCCTCCGGATAGATGTGAACCAGCGCAACCGCATCCAGCCCGTATTTTCGGCGATAAAGCTCCGCCATCCCCCTTGTGGCGACAAAGACCCGAGTCGCGGACTTGAAGACTCTTTCCTGGACCTTGCGCGCCCACAGCGCAAACCGGGATGACGATGCTGCCTCAGCAACCGTGTCATGAAGGTAGGGGAAGAAAGGCACACCAAGAATCCTGGCAGCTCGTTCGGAGGCATCCAGGAACAACAGATCAGGATATACGCCGACCACGGCGCCGCAAGCATGGCGCTTGCCGAACCGAACCAGTCGCCGTGTCACCAGGGGTCTCAAAAGGAAACGTCGAACCCGCTCAACCGCACCCGCCAGCCTGGTCTCACGCAACACAAAGAAAGAAGGAAAGGTCGCCACTATTTCCCGTCCCCTTTCCGGTAGAGGCTTGCAGGTTGCCAGCACCAAGCTCTCGGGAGCGATGCCCTCCAATAGGTTCTTCATGATAATCGGAGACCCGCCGGGGATCGGCGGATAGCCCCAGGCCGCCACCAGAATTGGATGCCTTAACTTAACCTTTTGAACAGACATCAAAACCGAGTCTCCCACCGTTTTGTTCACTCTCTCTTCGCCTGTCGTTCGCACAAAAACACCTGCCTCACGTTGTCAACAATACGATCCTGGGCATCCCGCCCGAGGTTCGACCCCGAAGGTAAACACAGCCCGTCTTTGAATAGACTTCCCCCGACCGAGCCACCAAAAACCCGGCATCCCGAAAACGCCGGCTGCAAGTGCATCGGCTTCCACACAGGGCGACTTTCGATGTCCCGTTCCTCGAGTACCAACCTCACGGTTTCTCGATTCACGCCAGATACCTCCGGATCAATTGTCAGACACGTCAACCACCGACTCGACTGCCCGAATGCTGCATCCGGCATAAATTCCACCCCAGGGAGGTCAACCAGAGCTTGGGCGTAACGATCAAAGATTCGGCGACGGGCCTCGACCCGACGTTCCAATACTCGAAGCTGCCCCCTCCCAACAGCCGCCAGCAAATTGGACATCCGATAGTTGAAGCCAATGGTCGAATGCTGGTAATGCGGCGCCGGGTCCCTGGCCTGGGTTGCCAGGAACCTGGCCCGTTCTATCGAGCCACTGTCATCCGAAACCAGCATCCCGCCGCCCGAAGTCGTGATGATCTTGTTCCCGTTGAACGAGAACACACCGAACCGGCCGAACCCACCAACAGGTCTTCCTTTGTAGGTCGCCCCCAACGCTTCTGCCGCATCCTCGATCACCGGCACATCGTATCGCTCGCAGGCCGCCAGGATCGGATCCCAGTCGGCACTCTGACCATAAAGATCGACGACAATCACAGCCTTCGGCAGCTTCCCCTTCCGCGCACCACAATCCAGAGCCTCCTCTAAAAGAGTAGGGTCCATATTCCAGGTTGTGCGATCACAGTCGATAAATACCGGCTTGGCGCCAACATAGGTGATGGCGAATGCCGTCGCCGCAAACGTCAGATCTGAACAGAGAACCTCGTCGCCTTCCCCAACACCGAGCAGAAGCAGCGCCAAATGCAATCCGCCCGTTCCGGAACTCAAAGCGGCGGCGTGAGGCACCTCAACCACTTCGGAAAACTCCTTTTCAAAGGCATCCACATGGGGACCCAGCGGTGCGATCCAGTTACTCTCAAAAGCGTCACGAAGCAACTGAAACTCTCCCCCATCCATGTGGGGTGGCGAAAGGTAAATCCGGCTCATCCTCTCTCCTTCGTGTCTTGCGACCCTTCAATCTTCCGGCCATCTGCAATTGCCTGGCGGTAGGGCGGGAAAAACCCTCTCACATCTCCCACGGATTCGCCGCTCATGCGTTCCCAGTCCGCAACAGCTTCGGCGAATCTTCCCTGGTGGGCAATCAACCGCCATGAATAGAACGGTTTCGAGAGCTTCGAAAAACCCCTCTTGAAACGACTCAGGGCATCGTCCGAACGCCCCCCAACACCCCCCGCCAGATGGAGAACCTTCAGACCCTGTTCCTTGGCCCAGTCACGAACATGCACCATCATCAGCTTGGTTGCGTGGGGATGTCCTCCCCCCTCTTCCTTCCCGGAGAGAAGGTATTGAACCACCCCGCCCGACACAGCAAACAGACCGGCTGCCACAGCTCTCCCTTCGTACTCCACGATACAGAGTTTCAGGTCACGACCCAGAACCTCTCTCAATCCGGAGAAGTAGGAGGGTTTGAAATAGTACATTGAGGCGGCGCCCACCGCGTCCATCGTCCGGTAGTAGAAATCAATGAAGGTGTCAAAATTCTCAAACTCGTCGTCAAATCCGGCGGTCACACCTTCGCGGCCCATCGCACGAATATAGCTTCGAAACCGGCCTCTGACCTGTCGCTGAAGCTCCTCTTCAGGAAGAGCCAGATCGACATAGACGCAGGCACCGTGTTCGACCAGTGTCCCCAAACCTTCGAGGTTCGCTGGATTGTTCCGTAAGGGATCGAGACGCAGGAAAACACTGGTCACCCCTGCCTCGGCCAAGACCGGAATCGAGGCACCCAGAGCATCCTGTACAAAGGACCTCTCCTGACCCTCAGCGTCGACAAGGAACCCGGGGTAGCCATACGGCGAGATTGCGTCCACAACCTCGGGGCCCTGCCCACCGACCCGGCCCCCGTTCAACACAAGGGGCGCCAGTAAAGAACAACCATCGCCCTCAACGTAGAGCGCAGCAGGATGTCCCCCGGTCCTGCCGGCCTCCAGCATCACATACTCCGGTCGCTGGTAGAACTGATGCCGAACTCGATCGAGAAAACCAACCCAAAGGGCATCGCCTGGTTTGAGAAGCGCAACTTTCACGAACGCTCGCCTTTCTGGGGTAGGGGAATCTCCATCCCCTGTTCCCCAGGTACGATACCCCTGCCGGCCCGCTCCTCGTCCAGCCAGGTCTCGACTGTGTCGGTGTCTTCCTGGGCGCCCCCCCGAGAAACGACCGCCACCAGGGTCCGCGCAAGAATTCGAAGGTCAAGAAAAAACGATATCGTTTCGACGTAGATCGCATCCAATTCCAGCCGTTGATCCCAATCAACGAGGTTGCGCCCGGACACCTGTGCCAGCCCGGTTATACCAGGCCGGGCATTGAGACGAGTCCTTTCTCTTTCCGAAAAATACGGCAGGTATCGGAAGAGCAACGGTCGCGGCCCCACCAGACTCATGTCGCCTCGCAGCACGTTCCAAAGTTCGGGCAGTTCATCGAGACTCGTTCGCCTCAATAACCGGCCCAACCCGGTCAACCGGTCACCATCGGGGAGGAGCTTTCCATCAAGCCCCTTTTCGTCTCTCATCGTTCTGAATTTAAATATCAAGAACGGGCGACCGAAGATCCCGGGCCGTTCTTGTCGGAAAAACACCGGAGATCCCATGGCCAGACGAACCGCCACAGCCACGGCGGCGAGGACCGGCGTCATTACGACAAGCCCCAGCATAGAAAACGTGACATCCAGAAGCCGCTTCCCCCTGTAGGCTACGATCAGACTCTGGTTCCCTCTCGCCATCACACCTCCGCAACCTTGAGAAGGACCGATTCCAG
>CAYSHZ010000343.1:0-4173 GCA_964430905.1 uncultured Thermoanaerobaculia bacterium
CCCTACCCCACCCACATCACACAGATCGAGGTGTTGTCACACTTGGGGGGTTTGGTCCAGCGGCCGGTGATACCGTCATGGTAGGCCTCAACGTAGCAGCCTTCTTCGATCCTTCCGCGATTGAGGCGCTCGTGCGTCAGAGGGTAGGCCCTCATCTTCTGGGCCCGGGGTAGGCGTTCCCTCTCGGCCCGCAACTTCCCGCTGACAAACTTCATACGACGCTCACTGTGCTTGAGCAGGTCTCGGACGAAGGCCTCCGGCGTCTGCCGGCACTCCATCTCGACCAGTTCCTCCGGAGTAAAAATATCGTCCACCCCGTCGGAATAGAGGAAGACCCGATCGCCCCTGTTCAACGGCATCGGCAAATCCCGTTTCCGATAGCGCTTCAGGGTCGGGTTCGGTGAATTGATCGAATTCCGGACCAGGTTGCGGTGCAAGCTGTAGGCCATCAGATCCGCCAGCGGAAGAGTCGGATCCTCCAGCTGAGGTTCGACAATGACCGACTCGCCGATGGTCCGGAACCGGATGCGTCCGTCCTGAGAACAGACGAACAGTTTGCAATCTCCGACCTGACGGACATCCAGTGTTCGGCGACCGTCCTCCTCGGTACGGATCAAGGCGCCGATGAAACAGGCGTCCGGCATACCGGGGCCCGGATTCCGAACAACGATGCGGCGCTGGGTCCGTCGCAGGGCGACCTCGGTCACGTCGGGAACACTCATCTCCGCCAATTCCCGCAGGGCCTCGGCGATACTGCGCAAGTGCTCAGGTCGGGTCTCTCCACTCTGAAGGCTCTCGGCGTTGACCGCCTCCAGCGCCAGGCGGATCAACTGATTTGGAACATCGACACCATCTTCGTCCGGCCACTGGGACCGCCAACGGGCCAAAGTCTGACGTACAAAGACCCGGCCCGGCAGTCTCCATAGAACGGTTTCGATCTGGTCCTTGACCAGAAGACCTATTTCGGTCTTGGCGTCCGTATCCGGAGTCGAGGCCGCACGAATCAACTCCTCGGAAAGAATCTGAGCCGCAAGATCTCCGCTCTCACGGCCGCCCATGCCGTCAACGACGAACAGTGCAACATCCCGGCCGAATTCTCCCTCGGCTTCCACCAGGGCCACCCGATCCTCGTTGACACTCTTGTAGCCGTAGCCGTGGTGGGACGTCGACATCAGGAGGTCGTCGGCACTCGTCCGCCATCGGACGATCGGTGAGTCTGCCAAAGGGCCCGAGCTTCCCTCTCCAAAGACAACCCCATCCTTGGGCAGAAGATCCAAACCGTCAGTATCGAAATGCATCAATCAGTCACCGTCCGGTGGATTCATCTTAACCCAGGCAGAGCGATTCTTGCCTTTGATCGTACGAACGGACGGGTCCGATTCCCGCCTCCGACACCAGTTCAGTCTTTGACGGTGGAGTCCTTTCTCGCTCGGCCCTGGATTTTCCGCATGGCCTCGACTGTTGATTCAAGCCAACGGAGACGTTCGACCGGGGTCAACCGCAAACCGAGACGGATCTGTCTCCTTGTATGGGCATCGTACGACCATTGGCAGGGGTCACTCGTCTGAGGGTCAGGCGTTTCGGTCATATTTCTCTTCAGGTCGCTCTTGACTTATGCCTTATTTATACCTACACTCAAAATAGCCTCGGTACACGGGCGGAGAGGAGCAACATGACCGCCACAAGACACTCCATCACAACCGTTCTCAATGCCGCCGCTGATGGTGTGGGTCGAGCCTCGGATCTTCTCCTGAGCCGACGGCGGGGAACCCAACTCCACCCCCTGTCGACCGATATCCCCGCCCTGGACACACTCCTGGACGGCGGCCTGGCACGAGGATCACTGACCGAAGTGGTCGGCCGACCTTCGTCCGGACGGTTCGCCACCCTCCTGATTGCCCTCCAGCGGATCACCTCGTCTGGAGAGCCCGCTGCCCTGATCGACCAGGGCGGCCACCTTGACCCCCAGTCGGCCGCCACGGTCGGAATCGACCTCGATCGTCTCTTGTGGATCTGTCCGCAACGCCTTCCCGACACCCTGGCCGCCGCCGAACTCCTGGTGGCGACCGGCTTCCCCCTGGTGGTGATCGACCTCGGTCTGCCCCCGGTCAAGGGCAGGGCGCCCCTGGCCGCATGGCTCCGATTGGCACGCCGAACCGCCGAGTACCAAACCGTCACCGTGGTGGGTTCCCCCTATCGCGTCAGCGGATGCGCAGCCGGCACCGTAATCATGGCCGAAGGCACGCGCGGCCGCTGGTCCGGTCGACCCGGAGACGTGAGAACACTCGAAGGATCACGGAGTTACCTCAAGCTGACCAAAAACAGAAACCACCGGCTCGATGCCCACACCCGGCTGGTCCTGACTCTGCCCGAAGCCGCCTTCGGCAGCCCTGCCGAAAGCGAACCGTTGCCCACATTCAATCGAGAGGAGTTCGACAATGCACGATCATTATGAACTGACTACCCGCCACATCTTCGAAGCTGCCGCCGGCGCCGCAGGCCTCCTGGCCATCGGCTATGTCCTGCTGGTCCTGGTTTTTTGCTTGTGAACCCTCCAACTGAGGCATTTTCGAAATCCCAGAGGACAATGAACCACAGAGTCACAGAGAACACAGAGGGGATCACAGAGAGGATGACCGCTTCTTGACGCTCGGCACACGGACTCCGTCCGCTCAGCGGTTCGAGAGACACGTTCTCCGAAAGATGGCTTTCGTCGACCGCCTCTCTCAAACCACATACGCTTCGCGTAACGCCGGGCTTGGCGCTCCCACGATTCATTCGATCAAACAAGGAACAGCAACCCTACTGGTTCGCCCATGCGGACGGAGTCCACTTTCTCAAGGGTCATTCGTCCATCGGAGCACCTGGGTTCCGATGGACGAATGGTCCTTGAGACTGACCCGCCTTGGCGGGTGGGCGAACGCCGGGAGCGCCTTGAACGGGGGCTCTGTGTTCCTCTGTGTTCTCTGTGTCTCTGTGGTGAATTCGAGCTGACAGCTCCCGATCCCCATGCCTCGCATTGCCTGTATCTTCGCACCGTGTTTTCCCCTGGCCGCCCGGCTTCGGGCCGAACCGGATCTCAGCGGAAAGCCGGTCGTCATCTGCCGGGGCAACGGTACGGCGGCCCGTATCGTCGCCGTGTCCCGTGCGGCATGGCGCTTCGGTCTCAGGCCCGGCACAACACTGGCCCAGGCCCGCAGCCGGCTGCCGGACGTCATCGCCCGGGCCCATGACGCCGTTGCCGAAAAATCAACCTCCGAGGCCCTGCTGGAAGCTGCCGCAACCCTCTCGCCAAGGATCGAAAATAACGCAGAGGACAGGGCCTTTGCCGACATCTCCGGCATGGGAGAACTCTTCCCCGGCCCGAACGGCGAAGCTGAAATCGGACGCACGGCCATGCTGGCCGCCGAGGTCCTGTCCCTGATCGTCCAGGTCGGTATTGCCGACACCAAGTTGGCCGCCCGGATCGCCGCCACCAACCCGGACTCTCCCACCGTCATCCCATCAGGCAATGAGGCGGCATTCCTCGCCCCGCTGCCTCTGACCAGGCTTGACCTGCCGGCCACACTCAGACAGACCCTCGACACATGGGGTATCCAGACTGCCGGACAACTGGCAGCTCTCCCCGCCGACAGGGTTGCCGCCCGCCTGGGTCCCACCGGAGAGGCCGCCCACCGTGCCGCTCGAGGCGAGGACCCCGAGCCCCTCATTCCCCATCACCCTCCGGCGACCCTGGTCGAGGGACAGGAGTTGGAATGGCCGGTCATGACCCTGGAGCCCCTGCTGGCCATTCTTAAACCCTGCCTCGAACGCACGCACCTCCGTCCGGCCCAGCGGGACCTGGCCCGTACCCTCCCGGCACTGGAGTTGGTATTGGAGCCCGAGGGTGTCGATCGCCGCCTGATTCGTCTCCCGGCGCCGGCCCGGGACGTAGAATCCCTTCTGACCCTGATCCGCCTGGAAATCGAGGCCCGTCCTCCCGGGGAACCAATTGCGGCCTTCAGGTGCATCGTCCACCCGGATCGGCCCCGGACCGGACAGTTGACGCTTTTCGGCCCGCCTGAAATTCATCCCGACCGTCTGGCCATCACCCTGGCCCGGCTGGCGGCTCGCCTGGGCCCCGACCGGGTCGGTTCGCCACGGCTGGTCGACGGCCATTTGCCCGAACGTGCG
>CAYSHZ010000344.1:0-4166 GCA_964430905.1 uncultured Thermoanaerobaculia bacterium
TGATACCGGTGGTAACTACTTCAACCTGACGACGACCGATCAATCCGGGGCTTATGTTTTCGACATCCTGGATGCAGGCTCCTACCTGATTTGGACCAAAAACGGCGAGGGATTCATCGATGAACTGTACGACGATATTCCCTGTGCCGGTGGCTGCAACCCCTTCGGTGGCACTCCGGTTCCCCTCGGTGCCGGCCAGGATGTCGCTGGTATCGACTTCATCCTGTTGCCGGGCGGGCGGATCGCCGGGACGGTGACCGACGAGTCCTCGAGTACGCCTCTTGAGGGAGTCGAGGTCAAGATCTACGACGCATTGGAGTCCCTGACTGCCCTTGGGACGACCTCGGCCTCCGGCGACTACCTCTCGCCAACGGGACTCCCGGCGGGAGACTACTTCGTTCGGACATCGAATGATGCCGGCTACTTTGACGAGGTCTGGGACGACATCCCGTGCCCCGGCGCCTGTGATGTGACCGTGGGCGACATCGTCACGGTGACCCTGGGATCAACCACAGGTGACATCGATTTTTCGTTGTCTCCAGGCGGCCAGATCGCAGGAGTGGTCACCTCCAGTGGTGACGGCGCCCCGATCGACCGGGTGAGAATCGATATCTACGACGCAGGTGGCGGATGGACCACCTCGGCGACGCCTGGAACTGACGGCGCCTATGTCACCGATGCGGGACTCTCGCCGGGGACCTACTTTGCCGTCACGGACAATTGGTGGGGCCATATCGACGAACTCTATGACGATATTCCCTGTTTTTCCGGCTGTTCTCCGGTTGACGGTACACCGATCGTTGTTGGGGCCGGAACGACCTCTGGAATCGACTTTGCCCTTGATCCGGGCGGTTGGATCACCGGTGTCATTACCGACGGCGCGACCGGATTACCGATCGAGGATGCCGGAGTCGAGGTCTACACCGAAGATGGACGCCGCGTCATGACCGCCCTGGCTGATTCCAGCGGTGTCTATTGGGCTTCGGGCCTACCGACCGGCAACTTCATCCTCAGGGCCTACAGCTGGGCGGGCTATGTGGCCGAATTGTACGACGACGTTGTGTGTGTTGAAGACTGTGATTTCTCGGAGGCTACACCGGTTGCCGTCAATCAGCCGGCGATTACCTCGGGGATTGATTTCTCCCTCGGAATTGGGGCCATCATCAATGGCACGGTGACCCAGGAGGCTTCGGGGAGTCCGATCACCAACGCCGATGTTCTGATTCTCGACGATGAGGGGATGCCGGTCGTCGATGCCATGGTCGATGCATTTGGCAACTTCGACTCGGGCGCCATACCGGCGGGGACGTATTTCGCTGTGACCGACTCCTGGGGTGACTGGATGGTCGATGAGGTCTACGATGACATCCCCTGTGCGGACTTCTGCGAGCCGGAAACCGGTACGCCGATCGTGGTTGCTGGGGGACAGACCGTCACGTTGTCCATTCAGTTGGGTCTCGGGGGAGCGGTTGCCGGGTCGGTTGTGTCCGAGGCCGGGACGCCTGCAGTTGATTGTGACGTTCACGTTATTGACGACCAGGGAGTACTGGTCACCGTCGCATTCACCGACGAGAACGGTGACTTCTCCGTCGGCAGTCTGCCTGGCGGAGACTACTTCCTTCTTACCCACAATTACGACAATCTGGTCGATCAGTTGTGGGAGAACGTCGAGTGTGTTGTTGGCTGTGACCCAACGTCGGGAACAGCGATCCTCGTCGAACCCGAGGAGACCTCTGGAGGCATCGATTTCATCCTTGAGTCGGCTGAGCTCTTCTCGGATGGCTTTGAGTCGGGAGATACCTCGGCCTGGTAAACGCCGGCTGAGGGCTGGGTTGAGGTTGCCTTCGTTGTCTGTCTGTTCGTCGGCATCGTGACGGAACGTCTGATGGTGGTAATTCCTCATAACAGGAGTGCCCAACGGGCATTCATGACAACCACTGTCAGCGGAAAAGGGACATCTTCAGGGTGTGAAAGGTACGCTGTCTCCCACCCAATTGAAGTACATCCACCAGCCGCTGACACCGTCGAGAGTGTCCCGGTCGTCTCCCGGGGCGCAACAGTCGGTTCCGCCGGGCAGTACGCTGCTCAGCGGCTGACCACCGATCAGGGGTGTGTCATCGGGCAGGAGAGTGGTATCGGCGTCGGACTCGAAGAGAAAACCCATCAGGATCCCCGGCTCAGTGTGGTCGATGGTCCCACCAGTCTCCTGTGCCCCGATCCGGGCATTGTGCAGTGGTACGGGCGTGCCGTTCAGGTCAACCAAGATCACCGCCTCGTGGGTCAAAAAACACTCGGGACCCGGTTCGGTGATCACCGGCGTGTAGCCGGAAGTCGTGCCCGGAATCACCTCAAGGCAGGGGCCGGCCGGAAGACCGTCGTACCGGAGATACCGAGGACTCGCTTCGGGGGAATGCCGGCATTGGGTGTTCTCTGCCGGCGCTGTGCAGTCAGCCTTCGTCAGGATAACCGAGCCATCGGTGATCCCTGCGTTGAAGGGTCTGAAGATCAGCAGCGTGCTGGAGTCCAGGTCCCCGTCGTCGTCACCATCCGTCGTCATCGAAGTCTCGACTTCCTCGTTGACGGAGGGAACGACCCCGCCGACTCCCTCGTCCGTAACGTCTCTGCACCCCAAAGGGAAGCCTGTATCGACAAAGACATGAGGGTCGCGGAGATCGGAATCACTGAATCGCAGGGCATCAAGAACCTCCCAGCCGACGACATCGTGCCACCTGCCCGCATCTCCGGATTCGAATCCGTCGGAGAAGATCTCTTGGGCGAGAAGAGGCGTTACCGGCAGGACTGTCAGAGCCCACAGAAAAAATAGCTTTCTCAACACGAAATGCCCCTCCGGCAGGCTACGGAATGCCCCTCCTTGTGTCAACTCCAACCCGATTGGTGCTTTTGGGGTTGCCGGCGAGGTCAGTGCCTGTTCCCAATCTTCAACCTCGAAGCGACGGCTTCATGGCTTCTGAATTTCCAAATCCTTCTCCTGCCGGCCTCAATCGATCCCTTCTTGCCAAAAAGAGGCTCATGGGAGGTACCGATTGGGATCACTCATCCGGGATTGGAGGAGAGGGCCTCAGAGGTTTGGGGTCGACAATCATGGAATCGCGTCGCCCCGGAACTCCCAAAAATGAACACCGTGAGACTCCGGAAATACGAAGGGTTTCAAGTAATCCAAGAACCAACCTCATTTCATTGTTTTTATCAATGCGAAGCTCGAACACACTTCCTGGGTTCGATGCCAACTGTACTTCGGCAAACAACCGGACTTCATCAAGTGTAGCAACCGGAATAGCCATAATATCCCCAGTGCTTACCCTAATAACCCCCCTTGAATCAACCGCGATGAAGGGTCTTCTTTCCCGAATTGGCATTCCAGAACTGATTTTTGGCAGTACCGGATCATAGGAATTCAAGTTTAGCCTCATAATCGAGATCAATGTTCCAGTCAGACAGACCGATAACAAAACGAAGCCGTGGATAACCACCCGATAGCCTCGGAACTCGCGACCGCCCGAACCAAACCAAATAACTTCCATATCACTCAAGTCAGACACCGTTGGTTCGTATTAGTTCCAAAGGTCTTGGCTTTTGTCTACGTTTCGAATTTAGCGGACCGGACTGCCGAAGCGGAGCTAGAACGAGAGTACGACCTTCCCTGTTGTGTGTTTGCTTTCAATGTGCCGGTGGGCCTGTCGAGCCGCTGTTATCGGGTAGACCTTTTCAACATGCGGCACAAGCGTATTCGATTCAATCCAATCGTGAAGTTGATTGAGATCAGATGTACAGTACGGCATATTCGGAATGAACTCCTCCCGAGAACTGGTTTGTCATCCCGTAGACCAAGTCACCGGTTACAAGAGCTGTAATCCCTTCTCCAATTTCAACAACCTCTCCAGCAATATCCAACCCCGAAACCCTGGGTAATGGCGCGCGAGCCAGTGTTCTCCGGAATTTTCCCTTTCGAAGCAACACGTCTTTTGGATTAACGCTTCCCGCCATCACTCGAACCAGCACCTGATTTGTGCCGACTGCAGGTTTGGGCCAATTCTCGGCCCATTCAAGAACACTTGGATCGCCGAACGAGTAATAAACAAGCGCCTTCATGGCTCATATCCATTTTCACTGCAAAACGTTGAAGTTGAGCGGATCGGGCCCGCCGG
>CAYSHZ010000345.1:0-4157 GCA_964430905.1 uncultured Thermoanaerobaculia bacterium
GTGCCGTTTGTGCCGACCGGAATTCCCAGAGGTCGAACTTAAGAATTGTGGCAACTACAATCACCGCAAGGATGGTGGTGACCAATCGGGGCATCCGAAGGGCAAGCATTGCGACACCTGCAAACAGTAGGGCCGTTGCAACTCCGGCGAGAGAGGCCCAGGAGAATCCGGTCTCGAGGATGATGAACAGACCGAGAAAAAGGCCGATGCTTCCCAGGATGACGGCGCCGGCCTTGCGATACTCGCCGCCCAATACCAGCCCTGCGATCGCACGGGCTCCCAGGCCTATGCCGACCAGGGTGCAGAGCTCTTCGGGGCGCTGTCCTCGTGCGAGGCGCCAGAGGGCCAGTCCTGCCGCCGCCAGGATGACGACGACGAAGGCGATGTTGCCTGAACGGGAGTGGATCACCAATTCCCGCTCATCCGTCGAGCGCGTGGCAAGACCGAATTCACGCATTGCCGGGCGCAGCAGGTAGGCCGCAACAAAGAAGAGGATGGAGACGTCGTGTCCCATCAGTGCCAATACCAGACCCATGCAATTCGTTCGACGAATTGCTCCTACTTCCACTGGCTATTGATCCAGCTCTCAACTTCGGGGAGGCCTCCCTGGAGAATCAAATAGCCGTTGTGGGGTTCCCGTGGGGTGATCTCGTGGTTGATCGTTTTCCGCATCATCTTGAGAACCTCGGCGTGATCCCGCGTGTGGCCCAGGACCCAGCCCAGCTTCATCAGGGCCGTTTCCGGCAGCATGTTGTCCAGGGGCACGACTCCGATATCCAGAAGATCGCGGCCGGTGTCGTAGACGTACATCTGGGCGTAGCCCCAGAGGGTCTGGACCGTCATGACGATGTGGACTCCGGCATCGATGGCCCGCTTCAGCGCTGGGTAGAGGGGGGCGTTGACGTGTCCCAGTCCCGTGCCGGCGATGACGATGCCGTGGTAGCCCTTTTCGACCAGGGCGTCGACCAGGTCGGGGTCCATCCCTGGGTAGTAGTAGAGGATCGTCACGCGGGGATCGTGGGCCGTATCGATCTGAACCTTTCTGGAGGCGTCGCGCGGCAGAAAGTCCTTGTTCAGCGGACTGAAGCCCTCGCGACTGACGACGGCCAGCGGGATGTCGCTCAGGGTCCGGAAGGTCGATCGATAGGACGAGTGCATCTTCCGGCAGCGTGTTCCCCGGTGGAGGAGGCCGTAGCGGTCGGAGGTCGGGCCGAACATGCAGATCTGGACCTCTGCGATCTCGCCCTCACCTGCGGTCTTGACCGCATGAATCAGATTGAGGGCGGCGTCCGAGGACGGTCTGTCTGAGGATCGTTGAGACCCTACGACAACGATCGGCACCGGCGAATTCTGCACCATGAAGGAGAGGATGGCTGCCGTGTGGCCCATCGTATCCGTACCGTGGCCGATGACGATGCCGTCCGCTCCGGCTTCGATCTCCTTGCCTACTTCCTCAGCCAGGATGACGTATTCCTTCCAGGCCATGTTCTCAGAGAAGACCCCGAAGATCTTGCGCGTCGTCAGATTGCACAGATCGGCCAACTCTGGAACTGCGCCGTAGAGTTCACCCGGGGTGAAGGCCGGGATGACCGCGCCCGTGCGATAGTCCAGCCTGGATGCAATCGTGCCGCCGGTTCCCAGCAGCGTGACCTTCGGCAAATGTGGCCGCTTGGGAAACTCCTGTTCCGGGATCTTGTAGATCGCCTCCTTGTAGCCCAGTTCCTCGATTGAGACGACCCGGTCGACGTGGACGCCGACGTTGTAGCCGGTCTTGAGCTTGATGACGATATGGAACTCGTCAAAGGTTTCCGAGCGTGGCAGGATGACGCCCTCGAAGACACTGCCCGCATCGTTCGTGCATTTGACATCGGACCACACCTTGACGCCGAAGCGTTCCAGGGTCTTTCGGGCCGGGTTGCGGTAGCCCTTAAGGGGATCGGTGGTCGTGGTCGTCATGCGGCGCCTCCAACCGGGTTCTCGAGGATCCGGGAGACATCCTTTGCGGCGACGCGGCCTCGAAGCTCCTTCATGGCCGGCCCCATGTGGAATCTCAGCAACTGGCCCGGAGATTGATTGGGATGGTCGGGGAGCTGTGGCAGGACGGCCTCGGACAGGCCGTGTGCCCAGTCCTCCGGCGGGGAACCCGCCCCGGAGATCTCCAGGTAGTTGACTGGGTCCTGGCCGGGGTTCCTGGCCATCCACCGGACGGCCTGATTGGTATCCTCGGTGACGACCGGATGGTGTTGCACGATCGAAAACCACGAGATCCATTGCTCGTCGGTGATGGCATCTACGGCAACACCTTTGCGCCTGAGGCCCTTGATTCGCTCGCCGAAAAAGAACCCGGCCGTCCGGATGTCGGCATCGGCCGTGTTGACCACCAGATCGACCAGACGGGCGCCGCCCCGGCGGATCAGGAAGTGAATGGTCTCAAGCGGGAGACCCGCCTTGGTGTAGCGTTCTTCCCGGATCCAGGGGGCCTCGGGCAGCGTGCGCTGGAGTTTGTCGACGCGGTCCCGATCCAGGGCAAGGGGAGGGCTGTCGGTGTCCGGATACATGCGGTCGGGTCCCGGCAGGATGCGCTCGAAATTGGTGTGGCCGTCGGCAAAGGGTTGCCGGGTCTCCGGAGGAATCCCGTTGATCGCGTCGATGAACCTCAAGCGGATCTCCTCGACTGCAGTCAGGGTGTCGCCCTCGGCGCCCCAGACGACGACCAGGGCATCCTGGGGTTTGCAGCCCAGTTCCGAACGCGCAGCCTTGAGTTCCGCCGCCGTGCCGGGCCACGAGGCGTCGTGGACCAGTATCGGCGGCTGGTCCAGGCCGGCGATCACGCGGATGCGCCCCTGGAGTTCGTGAGTGAAGGTCAAATCCGGCTGGGTCGGGTGTTCCAGTGTGCCCTTGAGGCCCGCAAGCCGGATGCCCCGAACGGTGAACGGGCCACTGCCGCATTCGAAACCCTGGCGGCGATCGGTCGTGTCGAGGAATCTCTGCCATCCGTCGGCCCGAAAATGGTCGATAGCCGAGGATGCAAGGATCGTTGTCACGTCGCCATGGGTAACGACGATATCTTCGGGGGACGAGAACCCTCGTCGGTGGAGTTCGTCCTTGAGCTTGAGCAGATTGACCTGGCGAATGGCCTCGCCGTGGACCAGGGCCGGCGCCCATCCGGCCTTGGGAACCCCCTTGATCTCGATGCGCGTCCCTCCCCGGACCGAGACGTTGACGTCCTGGCGGCTGGCGCCCATTCCGACCCGGACATGGCCCGTGGAGCGGCAGACCCGGCCGATCAGGAGGATGGCCTCCTCGACCTCGTCGGGCGTGCGAAGGTCGGGCCCGGTGACGGTCTCGATCAGGGGCATGCCCAGGCGGTCCGTGCGCCAGACGATCAGATGGCCGATGTCGGAGACCTCTCGGCAGGAGTCTTCCTCGACGCTGACCTGGGTGATCGAGAGCTGTCGGCCCCTGAAGGGCAGGAGTCCGTTCACACCTACGATCGCCGTGCGCTGGAAGCCCGTCGGGATCGAGCCGTCCAGGTACTGTTTGCGGGCGATATGCAACTCGTCGACGATATCGCACCCCAGCATCAGGCACTGCTCGATGGCGACGTCGACGCCCTCGGGGTTGATCAGGAAGGGGGGCGTGTCGTCCATCTCGTAGGTACAGGTGTTGCTCTCGTGCAGAAGGTAGACGATGTTTTTCCGGGTCTTGAATTCCATCAGGGCCGTGCCGTCGTACTCGCCCAGTTCCGACAGGGTCGGGCGCATGTGGCGAAGGACCGTTCCGTCATGCTCTTTGGTGTAGAGCCCTGCGGGACATCTGCAGAACAACTTGGTTGCCGTCAGGAGTTGCTGGTGAACCTCGAGACCGGCCTTGAATCCAACCTCTTCATAGTCGATCGTCTGCTCCACACACACCCCCTCAGAGTTCAATCTCAGGACCGGAGGGACTATAGCAGGCCGGCGGAACAGGCGGACTATGGACCTTGATCAGACCCGTCAAGAGTGAGCACTGCGGCCCTTGAGTTTGTCACTCTCTCTGGCCCCTCATTTCCTGGGCACTGATGCCTCTCTTTCTCTGAGGCGTCCGGTCATGAACCCCATGACGATGTATCACCGCCCTCGAAGCCGTCGGTGAAGATCGCAGGGTCGGCGAGGATG
>CAYSHZ010000346.1:0-4129 GCA_964430905.1 uncultured Thermoanaerobaculia bacterium
TGTTCTCTGTGCCTCTGTGGTTCCTGTTTCTGGGGTTTTTGCAAGCGCCTAAGCTGTCAGCTGTCAGTCTTGGCTCTTGCAATCATTCCTTCCAAAGGCCGATGTGATCGACCAGTCGAAGAACGGGAGGGTTTTCCCCCGCCCGGGCATTCCTGCATCTTGCAAGCGCCTTTGCTTTCGGCTCGGACATCCAGATCAGTGGGGAACGAGTTATCGGATGGGAACAGGTTATGCTTTTGGCCGGGGGTGTCATGAACGAGACTCTTGATAAGTGCGTTTCGACCATGAGGACCGAAGGTATCCCGGAACTGGCAATCCGCACCTTCTGCCTTCATCTCGAACGACTGAGCCGCGGTGAGACCGGAAAACTCGGCCGGGAGGACATTGGTCCGGTCACAGACGTCCCCAACGCCGAGGACTCGACCACGTACAGGGACACCGGATACGGCTCCCTCGGCAGACTGGCGATGATCAAGCTCAACGGCGGTCTGGGGACAAGCATGGGTTTGGAAAGGGCCAAATCTCTCCTGCCCGTTCGCGCCGGACTCACGTTTCTCGATCTGATTGCCCGCCAAGTCCTTGAGTTGCGTCAATCTTCATCAACGGTAGTCCCAATTCTTTTCATGAACAGTTTCCGTACAGAAGGCGATACGATTGCAGCCCTCGCCGCCTACCCCGATCTTTCGACCAGCGGACTACCCCTCGGATTTCTGCAACACAAGGTCCCGAAGATCCTCAATAGAGGTCACGTTCCGGCGCACCACCCCACGAATCCGGAACTCGATTGGTGCCCCCCCGGTCATGGCGATATCTATACGGCTCTTGAGACAACTGGAATCCTCAATACCCTTCTCGCTCAAGGCATTGACTACGTATTCATGTCCAATGCCGACAACCTCGGCGCCGTGTTTGACGCCGAAATCCTGGGCTTCATGGTCGAAAATAACGTGGATTTCCTGATGGAGGTCGCCGACCGAACCAACGCCGACCGCAAGGGCGGACACCTTTGCCGCCTGACCAACGGTCGGTTGGCTCTGCGGGAAACGGCCCAGTGCCCCGACGACGAGTTGGAGGAACTCCAGGACATCAAAACCCACCGTTACTTCAACACCAACAATCTCTGGCTCCACCTGCCGAGTTTGAGGGTCCTGCTCGACCGCAACGAAGGTGTACTGCCCCTCAGTTCAATCGTCAACCCCAAGACCCTTGACCCCAGAGATCCCGAATCTCCGGATATCGTCCAGCTTGAAACCGCGATGGGTTCGGCCCTGTCACTGTTCCCGAATGGGGCCGCCATCAGGGTAGGAAGAGAGCGCTTTTCCCCAGTCAAAACGACCGACGATCTTCTGGCCGTTCGTTCTGACGCTTTTGAGATGGGCGATGATTTCAGGGTTCGACTGCATTCCGGTCGAGAGGCCCCGCCGAATATCGAACTGGATTCGAGGTTTTTTCGAAAGATCGACCAGTTTGAGAGTCGTTTCCCTGGCGGGCCTCCGCGTCTCCGACAATGCTCTTCTCTCAGGGTTGAGGGCGATGTTGTATTCGAGTCAGGGGTGACAGTCATCGGCGATGTCCGGATTCAGGCCGAGAATGCACCGGTCGTAATCCCGGCAAATACAACCCTTGAGACCAATCTCGACCTTTCCTGAACTCCCGTAACCGACCCTATTCCGAAACTCCGGGATCAATCAGAATTGCACGGAAGTCATTGACATTGGTTCTGGTTGGGCCAGTAATAACGAGGTCACCGAGAACCTCAAAGAACCCATAGGCGTTGTTGTCGGCGAGATATGCCTCCGGATTGAGTCCCTTCTCTCGGGCCCTGGAGAGGGTATCGGGGACAACGAGGGCGCCGGCATTGTCCCCAGTACCATCGATGCCGTCGGTGTCTGCGGCAAAAGCCCAGATACCGGCCTCACCTTCCAGAGCGATGGCGATTGCCAACTGTAGCTCGGTGTTGCGACCCCCGCGACCCGTTCCTCGAACCGTCACAGTTGTCTCTCCACCCGAGAGAATGACGCATGGAGGGGCAATCGGCCCGTGTTCCCTAATGATCTTAAGTGCAAGCCCGGCCAGCATTCGGCCGACTTCCCGAGCCTCGCCTTCGAGAGCATCACCAAGGATTAAGGGTGTGTATCCGGCGGCTTTCACATGAGATGCCGCAGCATCGAGTGAGTGGCCTGCCGTGGCTACCATCCGGAATTCATCCCTTGAAAACCCGGGATCGCCTGGTTTTGGCGTCTCACCCTCAGCCGAGTCCACATGGCTCAGGATCGTGTCTGAAACAACAATCGAGTACTTTTTCAGGACAGCAAGAGCCTCTCCACAGGTCGATGGGTCCGGCACGGTCGGACCGGACGCAATGGTTGAAGGATCATCACCAGGGACGTCCGAAATGGCAAGGGTGACGACCCTCGCCGGATGGCAGGCCGCGGCCAGCCGTCCCCCCTTGATTCCCGAGAGATGCTTGCGAACGACATTGATCTCTGCAATCGACGCCCCGCACCGGAGCAGGGCGCCGGTGACACTCCTCTTTTCCCCAAGAGTCAGGAGCGGCGCCGGTTTCACCAACAGGGCCGAACCTCCTCCGGAGATCAGGCACACGGCAAGATCTTCCGGGCCGAGACCGGACGCCAACTCAAGCATCCGCTCCGCCACTTCCATTCCGGCCGCGTCCGGCAGGGGATGAGCGGCTTCGATGACCTCGATCCGGTGAGTCTCGAGGGAATAACCGTAGGGAGTCACGACCAAGCCTTCCAGGGGCCACGGCCAATTCATCTCAAGAGCCCGGGCCATCGACGCTGCCGCCTTGCCGGCACCAAGCACCACGGTCCGACCTCTCGGGCGATCCGGTAGATGCTCCTTCAATTTCCGTTCGGGCGAACCTGCAGCTATCGCTATCTCAAAAAGCTTCCGCAGGAACTCATCCGGCCGAATCAATCAGGTCAGCTTGCGGCTTTCTCCGAAGCGGCTTCCGCCGAAGCTTCCGCTGCCTCTGGCTTGGGCTCAGGCTTTGGCTCTGGCACGGCCACTCCCGCTCTCCGAAGCTCGTCGTCGATGACCTTGACGAAACTCTCCAACGGCTGGGCGCCGTTCAAGAGACGGCCGTTGACCGAAAAACCAGGAGTCCCGGTAATGCCGAAGGAGTTTGCTTCCTTCGCATCAGCCTGGATCTCTGCCTTGTGCCGACCCTCGTCGATACAAGCGGTCAGTGCCTCTACATCCAAACCCTGCTCCTTCGCCTGGGCCAGAACCGCCTCACGGCTAATGGCCGAGTGGTTGGCGAAGAGCCAGTCATGCATCGGCCAGAATCCATCCTGGTCACCCGCGCAGAGCGCCGCTTCCGCCGCGAACGCCGCCTGCTGATGCATCGCCAGCGGCAGATTCTTGAAAACCATCCGGATCGAATCGCCATAGCGTTCGCGGAGTTTCTCCAGCGTCGGCTGAACCTTTCCGCAATAAGGGCATTGGAAATCGGTGTACTCGACGAGAACGACAGGAGCATCGGCGGGTCCCCTGCTGGGGCTGTGATCACCGATAATGGGTTCAACCCTGGGTGGCTCGATGAGGATTTCGATGCTGGCGGCTGCCTTCAGCTTTCTCTGCAAGGCAAACTCGGCCTTATTCGCACTGTTTCGCTTGAGGTAGTCGACAACCTGTTTCCGGGCCTCGTCGTCTTCCTTGGGCAGCCGGGCACGATACTGGGCCATGACCTTGGCAATCTCTTCCTCGGAGGGTTCGGTCAAATCCAGGTTCTGCTTGATCCACTCTCCGAGAGGCACTCCGGCCTCTTCGGCCGCCTTCGCGCTGAGAATGCTGAAGATTTTCCTGTCCAACACCTTCATCTGCGCGTCATACATCTGTTGCCTGAGCTTCATCATCGCCGGGTCCGGCTCCGCTTCCAACTCGCCGGAGGTGACCTCAACGCCATCCACCCGAGCCACAACCACTGACCCTTGATCCGGGTCGACGGACTGACCGGCGGGAGAAGCCGCACACGCGGTCGTCACCAGGGCCACCATCACTACAGTCATCACACTCAATGTCAATCGAGACATACGAACCTCCAATATCATCGAGACACTATCGCCGGGATAGCGCCAATCGTCAAGATCACGGGCCCAAAACC
>CAYSHZ010000347.1:0-4105 GCA_964430905.1 uncultured Thermoanaerobaculia bacterium
TGGGCCATGCGTTCTTCGAGGTCGGCAACTCTTTGAGCCAATGACGGCCCCCTCGTCTCGTCCTCGATCGAGACCAGGCTTGCCTCGTCGGGTTGGCCGCCAACCAGGTGCATCCAGCGGGGTTCGTTCTGACCGGGTCGTCGCTGGAGGAGAACGGTCAGAGGTTCTTCTCCCTGGCGAAGTGCTTCCAGGGTGATCTCGACCTCGCCGTTGTCGGAAAATGGATACATTCGTTCGGCCCGATTTCTCAGAGCGCCCACCGTCTGGGGTCCCCGAAGCAGCAGGAGGGCCATCACGGCATGCGCCGGACCATCGAGGTCCCATTGGCGGTTGAGGGCGTGGCGCCACCGCTCGACTCGGGCGCCCGACACGGGCCAGACGAGAACCTCTTGGTGGAGGCGGTCGAGGGTGGCCCGAACATCGGCTTCCGAGAGCTGCATCACGGGAGACCGGCTGGACTTCTGGTTGCACGCGGAGACCAGGGACTTGAGGGTCAGGGGGTAGGCGTCGGGTGTGGTGCTCTCCTTTTCGAGCAGGCACCCCAGTACGCGAATCTCGGCGGGATCCAGTTCGCGGGGCAGTCGCATGGTTGGCCTCCAATCAACGCTTCAGGATCTCATATCTGGGGCCATCAAGACAATGGATGGGCAAGCCGGCAGAGGGCAATTTCACATTGGCGGTCGGGCTATTCGGGAATGACCCTTTCGATCCGTGCCTCAAGTCCCGGTGAGATTGGGGCGTATTTGAGCATCCGGCCGAGGAAGTCCTGAATCTCCTCGGGGTCGGACGGTTGTTCCTCTGCGGAGAGGTACTTGAGTTGGGCCGTGATGACGGTCTCGTTGGGGATGGCCTGGAGGGCCTGGTGAACGGCGGTGGCAATTTCGGGGTTGGAGTCCGATGCCCGGTCGGCCAAGGCGAAGAGGGTGATTCTCCGGCTCTTTTGGGAGACCTCTCCACTGCAGACTTCGCCGAGCACTTCAGCCGCTATTCTTCTGGAATTCTTGTTGCGGTCGGCCAGAGCGTCGAGGATGTTGGGTACCGCAGGTTCTCCTATCGCCAGCAGCGCCTGGCGGCAGGCCTTGCGAACCGTCTCGTCTCCGTCCTTGAGCTGGGCGGCGAGTGCGCGCCCCGCCTTGGGGTCGGCCAGGCCTTCCAAGCGTGTTGCCGCCAGCACGCGGCACTGGGGAGACCGGTCGCCAAGTGTCGCGAGCAGGGTCCTGAAAAGCGTCTCCCGGACCTCGGGCGTACCGTGTTCGGCCTCAAGTTCAACCAGGACGCCAAGGGCCCGATGCCTGACGGCCTCGTCGGCGTGTGAGCATGCGTTGTGGATCCACTCGACGGCATCGGCGTCGAGATCACGGAGGATTTTCAGGGCAACATCGGCGCCGGGTCCGGCCAGGGCCTCAACCAATTCTGATCCTGGAAGAGGCTCGAGTCTACCGACGGCCTCCTCGGCCGCGTGGGCGACCTCGCCGTCCTGATCACCAAGAGCGGCGACCAGCGGGGTCGTGACCTCCGGACCACCGATTCTGCCCAGGGCCTCGATCGCTGCGCGGCGGATATCGCCGGGCTCGTCCGACTCCACAAGATCGGCCAGGGCCTCGACATTGCCATGGCTTTCGAGTTTCTTGACATTGGGCTTTAGCAGTCGTCCAAAGAGCGACATGGCGAATTCCTCCGGGAGGGGGACCTTGACTCATGGAGAGTATAGCGAGTTCCCTTCCAGAAAGTCCGGGAAGGAATCTGAATCGTATCGGCAGGTCGGGTTCGATCGGGGAGGGGGCGATATCCTGCTATGCTCCCCGAGGGGTTGGTTGGCTGTTCTGATCGAGACGCCCCGTGGAGGTTGGAGATGCGCCGTTTTTCTGTTTTCATCGTGGCCCTGCTCCTCATCAGTCCTTTTGCTTCTGCTGCCCAGATACCCATTTCCGATTCCGAGGTGATCACTGCGCTTGACGGTCATCACGAGACGCTTCGACACCAGATGGATAGTCTCGGCAAGAAAGTTGACGACCTGCTCTGGTTCCAACGGGTCGGGGACATCGCGACCGTCGACAAGGTCCGGATTTACGGTCCTCCTCGTTGGAAGGAGGAGAAGCCTGACGGCATCGGCGCCGGCAACCCGGTCAAATTCTACTGCTACGTCTTCACTCCCAAGGGCTTTGGGGATCAGTCTTTGCCTCTCCTGGTGCTTCCCCACGGTGGTGTCCATGCCGATTTCACGACCTACTACGCCCATATCGTGCGCGAATTGATGGCCCAGGGCTACATTGTCGTCGCGCCGGAATATCGGGGTTCGACCGGTTACGGTAAGTCGTTTTACGAGGCAATCGACTACGGAGGACGTGAGGTTGGGGACTGCCTTGCGGCGCGGGATTGGGCCGTCGAGAATCATCCAAGGGTCGATTCTGGGCGTGTGGGCATTCTCGGCTGGAGTCATGGCGGCCTGATCGCCCTGATGAGTCTCTTTGATCATCCGGAGTCCTACGCCTGTGCCTTCGCCGGGGTGCCGGTGTCGGACCTCGTCATGCGTATGGGAGTCTGGGGCCCCGAATATCAGGCCTACTACGACGCTCCCTACCACATCGGCCAGACCCCCGAGGAGAATCTCGAAGAGTACAAGAGGCGTTCGCCGGTGTGGAATGTCAAAAAGCTCAAGAAACCCTTGAGAATTCACACCAATCCCCATGACGAGGACGTCACCTTCATCGAGGTCGAACATTTGATCCAGGCCCTGAAGGCCGAGGAGAAGGACTTCGAGTACAGAATCTTCGACGTCCCCGGAGGGCACAGCTTCGACCGCCTCGATACGCCGGAGGCCTGGGATGCCCGGAAGATGATCTACGAATTCCTGGGTCGTTACCTCAAACCACCACAGTCGAACATTCCACTGGGAATTTCGGAAGGCGGCATCGCAGCGCCCTAGGGACGAAGGGCGAAAAAGTGCCGTTTCCGGACGGGAACTAGATGATCAGGCGGACTCCCCCAAGATCCTCCAAACGATGGGGGAAACGGTCGCCGGGGGATCCGATGAACATGAAGTTGGGAGCGATGCCCCACTTTTTCGAGAGCTTCTGAATCAACTGTGGTCCGAAGGTTCCCTTGACGGCCAGGTACTCGATATCGATTCGGGGATAGGCCTCGTCGAGGAACTCCAGATCGTCCTTCAATCGCTCTGGGATATCGGACTCTTTTTCGTACACGGTGACAACCTTGATTCTCCCCGTGTGTTCGTTGTTCGAAACGTAGAGCATGACCTGGTTGAGGTTGGCCACGCTGTCGCCGCGGGTGAAGAAGACAAACTGCTGGGAGTTGATCTCGTCGATCTTCTTCAGAATCGTGTCGGTTGCGTTTGTCGTGTATTTGAGGACATTCTCGGATATTCCGTGGATGAAGAAGAGGAAGACGCGGAGGATGGCCATCCGGCCCAGCATGATTCCGACGGCCAGGACGGT
The DNA here is from genome assembly GCA_964430905.1 of uncultured Thermoanaerobaculia bacterium. GTDB lineage: Bacteria > Acidobacteriota > Thermoanaerobaculia > Thermoanaerobaculales > Sulfomarinibacteraceae > DAOWGJ01. Next base: position 3,456 of record CAYSHZ010000347.1, read on the forward strand.
CGGAACGAAGTAGGCGAAGAAGACCTTGAGGTACTGGGGATTCATGACCCCGTTGCCGACGAGAGCGACGAGAACCGCAACGACCGCGATCAGGACGGCCGGCCAGGATGCCTTTGTCGGCCGAGGCAAGCGTGCCCTTCTGACCTTGAGCAGGATGTTGCCGACGCCGAAGAGAGCCATCACGGCCAGGAACGAAATGGTGTAGACCCCGGCAAGGGCGCCGAGATCACCCCGGGTGATGAAGAGAACCGAGACACACAGAAGAAAGAAGCCGATGATGATCCGATGGGTTGTCCCCATTCGGTTGGTCTTGAGCAGGGCCTGGGGCAGACACCGATCGAGGGTCATTCGTCGCATCAGGCCGGTGACTCCGATGAACGAGGTCAAGACCGCACCGGAGAGCACCAGGGCGGCATCGACCGAAATCAGGACAGACAGCCACGGTCCGCCGGCGAGGAAACCAATGTGAGAGAGGAGGGCTTCCTTGTGGCCCTGGACCTCGGCGATCGGCACCAGGGAGAGGGCGAGCAGGGCCATCGCCGGGTTGAAGAAGGTGACGGCGATCCACATGTTGCGGAGGGTCTTGGGGAAGACGCCGTCGGCCTGTTCCTCGACGAAGTTGGCGGAGCTCTCGAAGCCGGAAATACCCA
>CAYSHZ010000348.1:0-4100 GCA_964430905.1 uncultured Thermoanaerobaculia bacterium
GTTTTTTTTTGAATGCTTCAACATCGGTGTCCGTCCGTTTACACAGAATCTCGAATCCGATGCGGACGATCTGGCATGGACGCTCGTCCTTTCCATTAAAATTGCAGGAGAATCCAGCCAACATGAGCTGATTCGGATGTCCGAGGAGATTGAGGATCTGACCGAAGTTGCCGGCAACGCGGCGGAGATTGCCGATGTCCTGGTGGGTCTGATTGCAGGGGTGGGTGGCGATGTGGCGCTCGGTGTCGGTCTGGGCACATTGTCGTTCGGCAGCGAGGCCAAGAACGACATTCATGCCACCTTGCAGTACCTGCGGGCTGTTCACAGCTTCAAGGCGGAGGTCATGACCGTGTGGGATCCTGATGATCTGGACGGGTTGCGCGGGCGGGGCGCCGTGTTGGACCTACTGGACTGGGTTGAGGAGGGCGTTTCGGGGGCGACCGATTTGGATGGCTATGGGGGAGCGATCACCGATTTGATCGTGCCTGATCTCGAGGCGGAAGAAGGTTATGCCCAGGGCGAGGCCTTCGTTCGCGTCGAGAACACGGGAACGCGGACGGCCCCGGTGCGGATCTGGGGTTATATTTACGGCCCAACCGCCGGCGGACTGAAGTTGTTGGCATACTGCGACAACCCCGAAGAAATGATCCTGGCGTCAGGGGAGTCACGAGTTGTGGCTGTACCCTTTTCAACGGGGGTGCCTTCGGGCGGCCTCGATCCTTTTCATCTCGACGTCCGAGCGGCCTTCGGACCGGCGTTGGTCAGTACCATGGCCGGTGACATTCTGGAGAAAGGTGGATTCTTGATCACGGGGTCCGATGACGAGGCCGATTTGGCGGAAGGGATCGAAAGCGAAACTATTGACGAAGGTGTGATCACCGAGGGAGGCACGGCTGTTTCCTCCTACACAGTGGACAGCGGGTGGTGGCGGGTGACCTTCCGGCTCTTCACGGACAGTGGTGACCTCGATTTGCACGTGTTTGATGATCACAACCGGCATGTCGGTTGGGATCACTCGGCGGGTTTGGACGAGGTGGAAATTCCCGATGCGAGGTATTCGGGATCGGAAACGACCCCCGAAGAAATCAGCGTCCGGAAGAGGAACGACGTGACGTATCGAATCGAGATTCGGGACCACGAAACCGGGAAGCTGATGGGAAAGAACGCCTGGGCCAAGCCCGGATGTTTCAAGAACGACGCGGGGTCGGCCTTCACGGTCCAGGCCGTCCTGGTACCGGCGTCCGGCGCCGTTGTGTTGGCAACGCCGGATTCCCTGGAATTCGGTATTGACGCCCTGTCGGAGCGAACCGGTGTCGATTCGGCCACCGGCCTTCGCGTCAATGTGGTCAACGCCCGGGATGCCGGCGGGGATCAGGTGTCCACCTTGGCTTTTGAAATATCCCTGGAGACGACCGCCATCGAACCTGGGGCCACAACGGTGTTGGATCTCACCGTCGATCCTTCGGTGCTCGACGGGGTGGATTTCCCGGTTGAGGCGACCATTCGCATTCACCATGACGACGGGGTCTGCGATCTCAACGTCCGCATTCTGGCGGTCGTTCCGCAGCCCACGTCCGAACTTTCCCAGCTCGATGTCGCCGAGTTGACGATGGTGCCGGCCTCCGCCCATGCAGCCGGTGCCGAGGACACCCGGTGGTTGACCGATCTGACAATCTACAACCCCGGAGGGAGTGTAGCCATCGCCTCGATCTTCTTCCTGCCGGCAGGCGCCGACAACGCTCGTTCGCGGGGTGTCGGGGTGGAGGTCCTGCCTGGGGATTCCGTTGCCTTGGCCGACGTCGTCGAGGACATGTTCGAATTCTCATCAGCAACCGGCGCCATCCTCATCGGCGCCGACCAACCCCTCCTGATCACTTCCCGAACCTACAACAACGCTGCCGACGGCACCTTCGGCCAATACGTGCCGGGGCTTTCGACCTCGGTGGCCCTGGGTCAAGGTGACGAGGCTCGTCTGATCCAGCTGACCCGCAACGCGGACTTCAGAACCAACATCGGTTTCGCCAACGCGACCGGCCAAGCGCTGAGCGTGACGGTCGACCTGCACCGCAAGAACGGCGACCGGATCAAACAGAAGACTTACACCGTCGAGCCTTACGGTTACCTTCAGAAAAACGACATCATTGGTACGAATGTCAACGACGCCTATGCCATCGTTTCATCCAGTACGGCAGGCGCGAAGTACTTCACCTATGCCTCGGTGGTCGATAACGACTCCGGGGATCCCGTGCTGGTGCTTCCTTCAACGGTTGCCACGACCGGGACGGACGTCTTCGTGCCCGGCGCAGCACACGTTGCCGGTGCGGCCGGGACCAACTGGCGGACCGACCTCGAGGTGCATAACCCGGGATCGACCCAGGCCGGTTTCAAAGTTTCGCTGTTGAAAAAGAACCTGGCGAATACTTCGCCGGTGACCCGGACCTTCAGTCTTGGCGCGGGGCAGAGTATGCGGTACGAGGATGTGCTTGACGATGTCTTCGGGTACGACGGTTCGGCGGGCCTGCGTGTGACGCCGACGGCGGGCAAAGTCATGGTCAGTGCCCGGACCTACAACGATCTACCGTCGGGGACTTTCGGACAGTTCATTCCCGGGATGACCATCGCATCTGCAGCGGTCGCCGAGGATCAGGAGGGCCGGTTGATCCAGCTGTCGCGGTCGAGGAATGGGTCCAGGGGGTTCCGGACCAATGTCGGCTTCGTCAATCCGACGCCGTCGAGCATGACGGTCAAGGTCGAGATGTTCGACGGGGATGGGACGCGGCTCGGGGCACGGTCATACACACTCCAGCCCTACGAGTACGACCAGGTCGATGACGTCTTGGGCAAGGTGACCTCGGGCGACGTTGACAATGGATTCGCCGTCGTGACGACGCAAACTTCCGGAGGACGCTTTTTCGCCTACGCCTCGGTCGTCGACAATCGGTCTGGAGATCCGGTGTACATGGGGGCTGCCGGTGGAAGTGGAGCGTTGCCTCCACCGCCGACCCAGGACATCACCATCACACTCCCGGGCGGCGTGACGATGGAGCTGGTCTATATCGAACCGGGGACGTTCATGATGGGATCGCCGACCGGTGAGTGGGGACGGGGTCCGAACGAGGATCTGCATCAGGTGACCCTGACGCACGGCTACTACCTGGGCAAATACGAGGTCACCCAGGAGCAGTGGGAGGCGGTGATGGGGACGAACCCGGCGCACGGCTACGGAGTCGGGGACGACTACCCGGTGTACTACATCTCCTGGAACGATGTTTGCGGGGGAACGACGGGTTCGGACTGCGCGGCGGATTCGTTCATCGGCCGTTTGAATGCTCAACAAGGGGCAACCACATTCCGGATGCCGACGGAGGCGGAGTGGGAGCGAGCGGCGCGTGCGGGGACGCAGACGGAGTTTTCGTTTGACACCTCGAACAACTCGAACTGGGACACCCGATGTGGAAATTTCCCTGAGGCGGACGCCTACATGTGGTGGTGTGGGAACAACGACCCGAACGGCACCAAGGAGGTGGGCTCGAAGCAGTCGAACCCCTACGGGTTGTTTGACATGCACGGGAACCTTGTTGAGTGGGTGGCGGACTGGTACACATCATCGCTGGGAACGAGCGCGCAGACCGATCCTACCGGTCCCACATCGGGCTCGGCCCGTGTCCTACGTGGCGGCCTCTGGTACGGCTACTCCCAGTACTGCCGGTCGGCGGATCGTAGCTACGGCAGCCCGTCGTCCCGCGGCGACTACGGCGGCATCGGTGTCCGCCTCGCCAGGAGTTTGGAATGATGAAAGATGAAAGCGGGAAGTTCGTGCGGGCATCGCGGTGGGGCGGGTTACGGTGTGCGTTTTTTCATCTTTCCGCATTCCGCATTCACCATTCAGAAAGATGAGTAGTGATGGACAATTTACAAGAATTTACAAGAAGCAATCCAACGGTGTTGATAATTCACGAGAGGTACTTGGCCATAAGTAGCCCAGGCCTTCTTTTCCAGGAGTTTGCTTTTTTTCTCATCGAACACCTCTTAAGAAACTCCCTCCGTGACGGGGGAAGATGGGACGAGTTGAGAACCGAGGTTGTTGGCTCGTCTCTTGA
>CAYSHZ010000349.1:0-4065 GCA_964430905.1 uncultured Thermoanaerobaculia bacterium
GGCGGCGGCCACGACCAGAACGCGACCCAACCACGCCTTCTTGCTGGGCAGGAGCGCCATCGCCGAGCAGGCCACGATCCAAACGATCCACATGATCATCACCTTGTTGTCGGTCAGGTCTCCGCCGAAGGGCCAGCCGGTCCAGTAGGCGCCGAAGGCATACTTCTGGACAATTGGCCCCAGGACCATGCCGCCCACGGTCATTCCGGCAAGGGTCGTCCAGGCGCTCCAGCGCATTCCCGACGGTGCAAATAGAGCGCAGAGTCCGGTCCTGATGCCGAACAGGACTGCGAAGAACATCAGGAGAATGTGGGGGACCAGGACCGAGGCCGGGACGGGGTCCTTGTAGCGGAGAATCACTGTTTCCTCACCCTCGGACGGCAGGTGAATCGGACCCTCCGGCGTGTTGATCGTGATTGAGTACTCAATTTTTCCCGCAGCAGGTTGCTGGGGCAAATCACCGATCAGGTGGCCATCGCTGCTGGTCATTGGGACAGAGTTGAAGTCCTCCTGGGTCGGATAGCGTCTGAATTCAAGAATGGCAGAAGTCTCTCCGCCGGGATCGGGGATACTGACCTGGGCGGGGGTCGTCGTGATGCCGCTGCGAACCAAGCGACAGCTGTGGGTTGTGCCTCCGGCAACGAAGGAGTCACGCTTTGGATGGGTCGGCCCGGTTTTGCGCTGGTAGACGACCGACGCGCCCATCAGGAAGATTGCGAGCATCCAGATGACAATCTTGAGCCATGTGGCTGTTTTCTTGGGGTTCTTTGGCGAACGGCTCATGTGGTCTCCATTTCTTCGAGTGACAAATTCTACACGGTTTGAAAATTGGAATCACCGGATCGGTGTATCGGTTACACTCCAGCCACAGAGGAGGACGTTATGAGTCACGACGTCAAACATCTTTCCCGTTCCACACAGACGATTCATGCGGGTCAGTACGCGGATGAGGCTACCGGCGCAGTTGCACCACCTATTTTTCAGACTTCGACCTTTTCTTTCGATGATTGTGCCCAGGGTGCCGGCCGGTTCGCGGGCGCCGAAGAGGGATTCATCTACACGCGGATGGGGAATCCGACGATCGCCCGTCTTGAAGAGGCCGTCTCTACGCTGGAGTGCGGTTTCGGCGGGTTGGCCACGGGATCCGGGATGGCCGCCCTGACGACGACACTGTTCGCCGTCCTCAACCAAGGGGATCACATGGTGGGAACGTCGTCGGTCTACGGTCCATCCCGGGTTGTGGTTGAACGCGATTTCTCCCGCTTTGGGATCGAATCAACCTTTGTCGATACGTCGAATCCCGAGGCGGTTCGGGCGGCGATCAGGCCGAATACAAAGTTGGTCTTCATCGAGACGCCGGCCAATCCGACGATCGTTCTGACCGACATCACGGCGATTGCAGAAATCGCTCATGAACACGGAGTCCTTGTCCTGGTCGACAACACTTTTGCCTCTCCGATCCTGCAGCGTCCCCTGGAACTGGGGGCCGATATTGTCATGCACTCGATGACCAAGTTCATCAACGGTCACACCGATGTCGTGGCGGGCATGATCGTTCCTTTGACCGAGGCCCTGTTCAAGCAGATTCGCTCGGTCCATTTCTATGTCGGCGCCTGCATGGATCCCCACCAGGCGTGGTTGGCCCTGAGGGGTTTCAAGACCTTGTCTTTGAGAGTTCTGGCAGCCCAGGAAGGGGCGCAGAAACTGGCGCAATGGCTGGAGTATCACGAGAAGGTCGAGTGGGTCCGCTATCCGGGCCTGGCCAGCCATCCCCAGCATGAGCTGGCCCAGAGACAGATGGACGGCCCCGGGTCCCTGATTTCCTTCGAGGTCAAGGGCGGACTCGAGGCCGGTGCCAAACTTCTGGACGCTGTTCAGCTGATGACGTTGGCGGTGTCGCTGGGAGGCGTCGAGAGCCTGATTCAGCATCCTTCGAGCATGACCCATGCTGCCATGCGGCCCGAGGATCGGGTCGAGGCCGGGATCAGCGACGGTCTCGTCAGGCTTTCGGTCGGGTGTGAGGACGTCGAGGATCTGATTGCCGACCTGCAGCAGGCATTCGACAGGGTATAACCTGCATGAAGATCTTGATGGTCACCAGCGAGTTCGTGCCCCTGGCCAAGACCGGGGGGCTGGCGGACATGGTGGGCGCCCTGTCCGCGGAACTGATGCGGATGGGGCACGATGTCAGGGTTGTCATGCCCCGGTACTACGCCATCGATGTTGGGGGGTATGAGAAACACGATGCTCCCCTTGGTATTCCTCTGTCGTTTGGCGAGGAATGGGCGGGGGTTTTCGAGAGCCGGGTCGGCAGCGCCGGGGTTCCGGTCTACCTGCTGGATCATGAGAAATTCTTCGGTCGGGATGGTATCTACGGTACCCGCGAGGAACCTGATTTTTCGGACAATGTGCAACGCTTCACGCTCTTGTGCCGCGGGGCATTTCAGTTGTGCAAGAGCCTGGGCTGGACTCCAGAGGTCATCCATGGACATGACTGGCCTGCGGCCCTGGCTCCGGTCTATCTCAATACCTGGGAGAAGACCGGTTCCTTTGCCGAGACCGGCAGCGTTCTGACCATACACAATTTGGGCTACCAGGGGGTCTATCCCAAGGAAGACATCCACATCATGCAGCTGGAGTGGGAGCACTACCACGGTTCCGGGTTCGAGTTCTTCGGGAAGCTCAATCTTCTCAAGGCCGGATTGAGGAACGCCGATATTCTGACGACGGTCTCGCCCACCTACGCCCGTGAGATCCAGACCGTCGAATATGGGCACCAGATGGAGGGCCTGCTTCGCCATCGCTCGAACGACCTCTTCGGCGTACTGAACGGGATGGACTACGAAGCGTGGAATCCGGAAAACGATCCACTGATCCCGCAACAGTATTCCGAGACGAATCTTGAGGGGAAGGCACGGAACAAGGCAGCTCTTCAGGAGGCTTTCGGCCTGCCTGACGACCCGGAACGACCGGTGATCGGCATCGTGTCCCGATTGGCGGACCAGAAGGGTTTCGGGGAGCTTTGCGGTCCGACCCACGGCTCACTCTACGAGATCTGCACGGACCTTGAACTTGACGTCGTCGTTTTGGGGACGGGAGACCGCTGGTGCGAGGAAGAGCTGATGGCCCTGGCGGACCGCTTGCCGAATCTCGGAGTCAAGTTGGCGTTCGACAACGCCTTGGCGCATCTGGTCGAGGCCGGGAGCGACTTCTTCTTGATGCCCAGCCGCTATGAACCCTGCGGACTCAACCAGATGTATTCCCTGCGCTACGGGACCTTGCCGATCGTTCACAGGACCGGAGGGTTGGCGGACACCGTCGAGAATTTTGATCCCGAAACCGGGGAGGGAACGGGCTTCGTCTTTGATCTACTGACGCCGCGTGCGATCTACGACACTGTCGGCTGGGCCGTATGGACCTGGTACAACCGTCGAGATCAGATCGACGCGATGCGTGTCCGGGCGATGCAAAAACGTTTCCGGTGGGAAGATTCGGCGGCTCGGTACGAGGAACTCTATCAATGGGCGATTGACCGACGAACGGGCCGTGTGCCGAGGAGCTGGTAGAAGACAGTTCTCGCGGAGAACGCGAAGGAGCACCAAGGGGCGGCGGTGGGATCGGCCGAAGCAGGATCCTTCGAGAAAAGAGTAGTGTTCCCTGTTATTGCCAATTGTCATTTGCAAACGAATGTAGGGAAGGGGTTTATCCCCTCCCGAGATACCGGTCCGGTGCTGAAACGGTCATCGGGCGCGACGAGAAGGGGAAGCGAGGCATACCGCTGACGGTTTCCTGCTGCGTGGTATTCGACCCGTCTTTGGACACCGGGATCCAACGCTCTCTTAACGTACAGACAGTACGCCTTCGCTCTCTCAATAACGAGAACACCAAATCTAACTACGTTTTGCACTTTTCGCTTTGATTACAGATGAAGTGCGGGTTAGACGCAGTACACTAGGGTCTGATCGATGCTTCATCTCCGCAGCCTTGCCGTCCTTTCGCTGTTAATGATCTCGTGTGGCACTCCCCCGAACGCCACAACTCCGTCCAGCGGCCCCAACGTTCTAC
>CAYSHZ010000350.1:0-4063 GCA_964430905.1 uncultured Thermoanaerobaculia bacterium
TTTTCAACTCGTCCCATCTTCCCCCGTCACGGAGGGAGTTTCTTAAGAGTGCGGGTTAGGATGTCAATCCGACCAGTTGGACGTGTTGCCGGACTCGAAGCCATCGGTGAAGATCAGTCCCGAACCGCAGGAGTCACTGTGGGTGTCGGGTCGTTTTTCCATCACGTCGGTGATTTCAAAGAGATCAAAGGCAAACCCTTCGTAATGCACTGAGGAATCGGTGCCGTAATGAATCTCAAAACTGACCTCGTGCCCGTCAAGGCTGGTCGAATCGAGGGCCGAGGTACTGAAAGCCGATGATGCCCAGGCGGTATTGGAACCGGCCCAGCCACTTTGGTTGGTCGTTCCACACGAGCCGTTGCTGCTGCCGGAAGGTACGTCGTAGGATCGTCCTCCATCGGGTTCGATGACGGTTTCCGACCCGGAGTCTATGATCCTGACGTTGGCCCGGTCATACCATGGGGTTCCACCTTCGATGTTGTAGCGGGTCCAAAGGTTGACGGTGGAGGTTTCTGTCAGGACAATCTCCGGGGACCGAATGACGTCGCACTGGTCTCCGAGATCGGACGAGGATTGAAGGTATGAGGTACCGCCGGGTGGGCTTGTGGTGTCGTCTCGGACGAAGGTTCCGGATTGTACGGTCCAGCCCTCAAGATCGGTTTCGAAGTCGTAGGTCATCAGGGGAACAAGAACCCAATCGGTCTCGGTGTCGTCGATTGTGAAGGTCGTTGTTCTGGTCAGCGGAGCGATCTCGTCATTGGTGATTTCAACGTCGACCTCAAAGCTGTCCCCATGACTGAGCCCTGCCGCCTGGGTGATCTCGATGAAGGCCGTAGGGTCGGAAGTGCAGGCGCTGATGGAGGCAGCCGTCCATGTTGGTGTTGCAAACAGGGTCGACGGGTGGCTCGGCGAGGCAACAGAGATGATCCTGACGTTGGTGGCCTGGGTTGCACCGGTATTGGCAACCGTGAAGCCCAGCCTGGCGCTCTCGCAGTTGTCGAGGAATGCGTCGCCGTCGCCGCTGTTGATCGTCAGGATCTCACCTCCGGGAACGGCGGCAGCGTTTCCGGCGCCGGAACAGGCCACGAGGTCTCCGGTCGCCACGACGGCGAAGGGTTGCGGTCCATTGGGAACGCTGAAGGAGGAAACGGTGATCGTCCAGAGCCCGGGTGTCGGCGCCTTGAGGAGAACGTTTTCGAGTGTATTGATGCGGTCGGCTGAACCGCCAGGTATCGATTGACCGGAGGCAAAGACATTTCCGTGGTAGGTGCCGCCTGGACCCGAGACCGACAGGTCAAGATCGTTGTTGATGTTGGGGCTGGCCGCAGGCGTTGAGGGGTAGTCGGTCCACGCGAGGGTGACTTCGAGCGGCTGTCCATTGCCGACGACGTTGAGCTGAAAGGACCGACTCTCACTGGATGAGCCGTTCGGAAAGCCAATGTTGGCATCGTTCAGCCACAGCTTCCGGGTGTCACCCGGGAAGTACAGGACGTTGTCAAGTAGGATTCGTCCCCATCCCTGGGCTGCATTGGGGATCGAGCCCTCCCCGGTCATTTCCTCCCCGGAGTTGACCAGTGCGGCGCGAAGAAGGGCCGCAGTTGGGGCGAACCCGTCCGAAGAAACCGCGGCACCGGAGGGATAGAAACCATCGACGAAATACTGGCGGATGAGGGCGGCAAGGCCGGCGGCCCCCGGCGAAGCCATACTGGTTCCGCTCATACTCTGGGAGTTGCAGTTGTTGGAGTTGATCGTGCCGTCATTGGCGGCCGACATGACATCGGAGCCCACGATTGTGATCGACGGTTTGTTGCGGCCGTCATCTGTTGGTCCACGGCTTGAAAACGAGGAGATGGAGTCGGCCGATGAAGCGTGCCGGGTCGAACCTACGGACAGGACGCTCTTGGCGGTCGATGGACTGTCAACGGTGTTCGAGACACCCCCGTTGTTTCCGGCCGCAAATACCAGGAGAAAATCCTTGTGGTTCCACATCACGGTGTCGGCATCCTCGGACCCGGACGTGTACTCGCCGTAATTGGAATCTTCTTCCTCGTCTCCCCACGAGTTGGTGTGAATTCGTGCGCCCTGGAAATAGGGTTGCTCGAAAACCGGGACCAGGTCAATCACGGGGCATCCAATACCCGGACAATCGGCGCAGACGTTGTATTCATAGCCGCAGTCCTGGATGACCAGTTTGGCCTGTGGCGCCATGCCGTCCCGACCGTTATGAGCGCCGGGAACGGCAAGGTCATCACCGGCAACCGTTCCTGCGACGTGGGTCCCGTGGTCCTGGGTGTCCCATTCGGTGTTCGAAATACCGCCGCTACACTCGTCACTCCACAGAAAGTCGACGGCCGGCACCTTTCGATGGGCGGAATTGACCAGTGTTCCGCCGTTGCATTCATTGATCGCAGGCGCCTGAGCCGTATCCCGAAAGTAGCAGGAGTCGATATCGATCCCGGTATCGAGGATGCCGACGATCTGACCGGCGCCGAGAATACCGTGATCGAAGACCGGTGTCGTCCCTCCACCGGTGGTCCCGGACTGACCAACCCAGATGGTCGTATCGTTGAGAAAGACCCGGCGCGACTCTCTTTCGAGCCAATAAACCTCCGGCATCTCCGCCAGGGGCTCTCTGAGTTCCGCAATTTCCCTGCCCGAGAGCAGAACGCGCGCCCTGGCGAACCGGGTCTTGCTCGAAGAACCCTCAACCCGGCGACCAACCAGAGTCTCGATCTTTTGGACGGCAGCATCGATATCGGAATCGGGGAAGAGGTGGATCATTACCGCGTGGAGCGATTCATCGCCGATGTCGGTCTGACGAATCTCGGGCGAGATCTTGTATTCCGGCAGCCAGGGTGCCGACCAGTCGGCGCCGAGCCTCGAAAGAAGATCGGCCGATCGACCCGGTTTGACCCGTACGAGGAAAGCATCAAACGGCAAATAGGTGAAGACCCGTTGGGTTGCGACCGAAAGGAGATGCTGCTGATCGCTGCTGATCGGGCCGGGAAACTTGATGACTTGAAGGTTCTCATCAGGTATCCGGGCCGAAGTTGCGGCGGCCCGGTCGGCATCGATGATCACCGAACGAAGAGCAACGACGGCGCGCTGCAATGGCTCAGTCTGACCGGGGCCGGCACAGGCGATTATCAACATTGAGATGAGAAAGGGTCGAATACGTGTTTCCATCGAGGTACCCCTTTTCGGCGGGGGTCATTATGACACGGGATTGAGGTCAGGGATCCCTCGGAGGCATCTTCGTGTCGGGGCTTGGCCTGTATACTGGATCGCTGATGGAGGTTGCTTTGAGATCAGTTTTTTCCTGGGGTGCTGTGCCGGCCTTTGTGATGGTCATCGGGTTGATTTCACCGCCTGTCGTCCTTGGCACCGATCAGGAAGAAATGGAACAGGTCGGGGGTTTACCCTATTCGGATTCCTACGATAAGACGACTGTCGGGATTGATGTCTTCGTGCGTGATGGGGCAGGGGACCCCGTCACTGGGCTGAAACGGGAACGGTTCCATCTGTTTCAAGATGGTGTCGAGGCGCCGATTTCGCACTTTGCGGCCTTCACCGAGAGATCGTTCAATCGAAATCTCCCGGGAGCCGGTGAAGGCGCCCAGAGTGGCGGGCCCGATGCGGATATCGCGGGCATCAATGATGCCGCGCCGGTCTATATCATCCTGTTCATAGACAATCTGAACCTGCGTTACGCTGATCGCAATCGGGTCTTGCGGTCCATGCGGAGTTTTATCGACGGCATCATGACGGGACCGGTCCAAGTGATGGTGGTCAGCCACTTGAATGGGATCGATGTTGTGCAGCCTTTCACCGACAACCCTCGAGAAGTGGTGAATTCCCTCAGACTCTTGCGAATGTCCGAGGCGGCGCTTGATCAGCGGGACGAAGATCACCAGAGGATTCAACGTGAGGTTCGGCGTGCGGAGCGGAACAATACACGGTCGAAGAATGGGCGAGACCGGACGATGTCGGATTTGTATACGAAGATCCGGACCTTTGCCAATCAGGAGGACTTTATCCTGGAGAAGACCATCGGTGCAATCCG
>CAYSHZ010000351.1:0-4060 GCA_964430905.1 uncultured Thermoanaerobaculia bacterium
ACTCTCTTACCCGATCGACTGCCTACTTGACAGGACGACCCTCATAGGAGTGTCCTTTATAGAGTTCACTCAGCATCGGAGTTTGGGCCATTATCGATTGGGGCAAGGCTGATCTTCTCACCGAGATGATATCTCAATGGTTCGAGGACACGTCCTTCGCTCAGATAGATAACCAGGCCGTCGAATCCCGAGTAAGTAAGTTCTGACTTCGGAAGACCGGTACCACTATCCCGTAAGACAAAGTGAGTACGCGCCCACACATCGCCATCTCTGTCAAAGTAGACGGTACAGAAATTTGCGCCCTTTTCGATGTCCAGACTGCAATCAATCCAAGCGCCTCCGTCCTCGCCGCCTGCCCAAACTGCCTCTTCGGGTACGTTTGTTGGCCTAGGTGGTGGCATCTCCACCTTTTCACAGGCGTATACAAAGAATACAAATGCCAGTAACAACAGCGTGCGTAGGTTCATTACGGAATCTCCCTCAATCACTGCCGGGGAATAAACTGAAGTTTGCCATCCACCCTAACAACTTCCGAATTGATCACTCGAACCTTGTTCTTCTCAATATTATCGGTGAGACCAATATCGGCGTTCCCCTTGAGATTATCGCCGTACGCATAAGGGCTTGGAATGAGCCCGCCAGGAAGATTAGCTCCACCTGCTTCGAGTGTTTGCCTGGTGAATGTGGCGCAGTTGTTGTCAAAAATACTGTATGGTTCCCGATCCTTATCCGCCGCAGCGTTTGTAGCGAAGTCGAGCATCGCGTCGAAATCGGCGTCGCCAAAATAGCCGGCCTCGATGACGCCGCCTCCACCGGATCTATTGTGGATTTCCCTCAATACATTCGTCAACGAGTCAGGCGTGGGAAGGCCATTTGAGTCTATTTCAACGTTCGAGACTGAATACGAACGAATGACGCCATTACTGTTCCCGCCGTATCTTCCAAACTCAAAGTACCTGGTGAAGCCAGTGTTGTCGTTTATCATGAGGACCCCCGCATGGCCTGTGAACGGCATCCTTCTTCCATTCCAGCTTGCTTTGTATTTCGGAAAAAAGACACCAACTCCTGATCGGCCGTCTGGATCAATCAACGCAATCGGATTATTCAGCACATAAGAATACCGATTCCAAGACTGAGATCCTCCGACCTTCCCCTGCACCGGATCCACCGACACAAACCGTGCCAAGAACGGCGAATAGTACCGGGCATGCATAGAGTCCAACTCGCTTGAATAGTCCCCGAGATCCCTCTCATGCCCGGTAAACAGATGCGAGGTCTCTGGCGTAGCGCCGCTGCTTCCCTTGAGGGTCCCAAAGGCCTCAAACTCCATCCAATCGACCAGATTCCCTTGGTCGTCGAAGAGGACCTTGGGACTGCCCAAGTGATCTGGAGCGATGAAATGAACCCGATCAGGCGCGGTTTGGTGGCTGAGTTCCGCGACCTGTCTGGCCCCGAGGTTGAGGTAGTCGGAGACGACTCCGAAGTGCTGGGTTCCGGGGACGTTTCGCCACTCGGACAGCGTTTGCCCGGCCTCGTCTCGGATGTAGACGGTCGCCTCGACGCCCGTACCGGCGTCATGCCACTTGAGCACTCGTTCGCCTTCGGCGTCATAGGCGTAGCGCCAGGTCGCCGTGGCCCCCCCGGCGACGTCCACGCTCTGCATCAGGCGGTCGTCGTCACTCCAGAAGAAATCCTTCTCCCTCAAGGGACCGATGGCGGGCTGATGCTCGAGGTTGCCCCGATCGTCCCAGGTCAGATCGACGCTTGATTTGGATTGGACGTCCTCGACGGTTTCGATTCGGTTGGTCGTCGGGACGCCGTTGACCGTATCCACGGTGAAACTCACATGGCTTTCGAGCGACCCGGTTCCATCATAGGTCTTGACGGTCTTGGCGTTGCCCCAACGGTCGAAGTCGAATTCCTGAATGGGGCCGAACGATCGCCCGGAGATGCTTTTCGTTTCGCCCCGAAGACGATTGAGGCCGTCGTAGAAAAACCTCCTTCCACCCATATTCCAGACGTTGCCGGAGGAGTCGTAGGAATATCCTGAAACGCGCCCGTAAGCAGCCACGGTCGGATCAGCCCCCGATACCCTGATCTCTTTCGGCCTGGCCATCCCGTCGTCGTCGGCCACTTCTTCCCAGACGACCTTGGGATTGGTCCGCGTCCCGTAGGTCAACTCGTGAATCCGTCCGGTCGGATGGTAGGTCGCCGTCGCCAAGTTTTCGGATACTCCGAGGCTGTCGACGACCTCAAGGCTCTCCGCCCACGGCCCGTCGTAGGTCGTCTGAAGCGCCCTCACCGCAGAGTGCCTGCACCCGTTCCATTCCGGGAGGTCGGTTCGTGAGAGGTTGCCCCAGGGATCATAGCTGTAGGCGACTCCGAAGGCGTCTCCGGCTGCGCCGAGATGGGTGATCGCGGTCGTCCGTGCGCTCACTCGACCTCCCGGGCCACCGTAGGTCCAGTGGTGGGTGACGGCGACGTCCGATGCCCCGAAACGGTTGTGTCGTGTGGCGTCGATGACCCGATTATAGCTCGGAAGGCCTATGTGAGCGGTGCTCCACTCTTGCTCGATCAAGACCTGCCCACTCTCGGTTGTTTTCCAAAACCGGCCGAAGGCGTCGTAGTCATTGATGTGACTGACGCTCGAACCGACTCTGGACCTCTTGGTGACGGCGCCGGACGCGTTGTAGCCCAGATAGTCGATCTCGCGCTCGGGCTCGTCGCTGTTGGTCATAAATCCGGCGCCGGAGTAGGTCCAGGTCCTCGTTTGCGAGTAGATCGGATCCAGCGGGTTCGTTGGGACGCTGTCGGGTTCGAAGAGCCTGACTCGGGTCAACCGGTCGCTTTGATCGTAGGTGTACTCGGTCGTCAAGAACAAGTTTGTCTCCACTTCTTCGTCGATGCTTCGCAACCGCCCGAGGGCATCCGAAACGGCAATGGTCGAAAGGGCTGTGGAGACAGCGTCGCCGGAAGAATCGATTCCGGTGACGACGGTCCGGGTCGTCCGGGTCGTCGAATCTCCGAAGAAGACCATGTCGGTCAAGGCGCCGTCCGGAAGCTCTTGGACGGCCGTCCTCCCCAGGGCGTCTTGCTGGGTCTCGGTCCACGGCAACGAGGCGCAGTTTCCCGGGAAGTCTTCGCCGTCGATCCACTCACTGTCGAGGGCGACCCTGCTCTTGTCGGGAATGTCCCATGAATGATTGGAGTCGCATTGCTCGAAGTCGTCGTTTGGGTCGTGCACGAAGCGCAGGTGAAAGCGGGTTCGGGCGCCTCCGGGATATCTCTCAGTCTCTTGGGTCATTCGTCCGAGTCCGTTGAAGAGGGCTTTGGCCCTGAGGACTCCATTGGTTCCGGGCGCCAGTGAGCCCGAGAGAAGTCCTCCCGACCAGGTGGCGTCGTAGATCCGGTTCTCGAGGAGGGTTCCGGCGTCAGGTGGCACATAGTCGATGTGAGCTCCGACGACCCCAACGTCTCCCGAATCCCCGGTCTTCTGGTGATGGAGGGTCCATAAGCCTTTGGGCTGGGCGCCTCCCGACGATGTGCCATAGATCGGGGCGATGTCGGTCGGCCGTCCCAACGCGTCCCAAAGGTAGGCGAAGCCGATTCCCGCTCCATCGACATGCCATCGCGGGAGGCCGGTGTTGGGGTCGATTTCACGTTCCCAAAGAAGTAGCGTGGCGCCCGACGCGGAATTGAGGATTTTCTTCTGGGGAGCGCCATGGGCGAAGAGAGTTTCGGTCGTCGTGATCAACGAGTCAAAACCGATTCCCGTGCCGTACCCGCCACGCAGTGTGTCTTTCCACAGGTTCCCAAGCGCGTCATAAAGATACGTATGCTCGGTGCAATCGGCGGTGCAGTTTCCGTTGCCATCGGGGTTGGAGACCTCGGTATGGACGGCGTAATGATGCTGGACGCCGGTTCCTGTGTCGGAGAGGTTGGTCCATGTCGTGGCGGTCTTGGTCTTGGCCGTGGGGTTTGCCTCGTCAAAGACCTCCGACGAGGTCTGACGGTTCAAAGACCAGACGAACGGATCCTCCGCGTTCGTGGTGTCGTAGGT
>CAYSHZ010000352.1:0-4058 GCA_964430905.1 uncultured Thermoanaerobaculia bacterium
GCCCGAGACGCCGTGCCATGGCGGGTTTTTGGCAGCTCGACCGACGCAGGCATACTTGCGGTACGTCGAGGAGGGCGAGTTGTGAAAAGCACGGCAAGGTGCGGTGTATCGGGCGTCGTAGTAGATCACCGGTGAGAAGTGTGGGCTAGCCGGTGTTCCGCATCCCCGCGGCTATCCCGTTAATCGTCGTCAAGAGTGCAGCACGAAGGCGGTCCATTTCTGCCGGGTCTGCGGTCCCTTCTCGAAGACGCCGGAGGAACTCCGTCTGGAACCGATTGATTGGATCGACGTAGGGGTTACGGACCTCAATCGACCGGGAGAGGACCGGATTGTCGTCCAGGGGCGCCTCCCGTTTCCTGAGGGCCAGGACTTCCCTTCGGGTCTGTTCGAGTCGCTCCCTGAGGTCGGCCCCGAGAGGCTGCAGGTCGGGCGGGACCAGAAGAGAGTCGTAATGGGCGGCAATATCGGGCAGGCTCTTGGCCAGGACCATCTCGATCAGATCGAGGAAGGTCGAGAAAAAGGGCCAGTCCCGTGCCATCTCTTCCAGGATCAGTCGGTCGTTGTTTTCAACGGTTGCCAGGGCCTCGCCGAGGCCCAGCCAGGCGGGCAGCATCAGGCGAATTTGGGTCCAGGCGAAGATCCAGGGAATGGCCCTGAGGGTCTCGATTCCCTGTTGGGCGAGCGGCGTGTTGGAGGGCCTTCGGGCGGGACGCGATCCGATATTGAGTCGGGCAAGCTCCGTTTCCGGTGTTGCTGTTCGGAAATAGGGAACGAAGCGAGGCTCGTTCCGGACGATGGCTCGATAGGCCCGGGTCGAGTGTTCGGCCAGTCGATCCATCAGTGAGCGCCATTCGGCGGCCACAGGCGCCTTGGTCTGCAGGGAGGCCTCGGTGACAGCACTGATGTAGAGTTCGAGGTTGCGCTCGGCCAGTTCGGGAAGGCCGAACTTGGCGGCGATCATCTCGCCCTGTTCGGTGACCCTGATGGACCGGTCGACCGAGCCCGGGGGTTGTCCGAGGATGGCTGCGTGCGTCGGCCCGCCGCCTCTCCCGACGGTTCCACCGCGTCCGTGGAAGAGGACGATTTGGATGCCCTGTTCGTTTCCGACCCGGACGACGTCCTCCTGGGCCTTGTAGAGGGCCCACGAAGCCGCCAGTCGTCCCGCATCCTTGGCCGAGTCCGAGTATCCCAGCATGATCTCCAGCTTCTTGCCGTGGACTTCGGTGAGACGCTGGGTGAACCAGGGGAGGGCCAGGAGTTGGCGAACGGCCCCCTCGATGGTCTCGAGGTCGGCCAGGGTCTCGAACAGGGGAACGACCCGCATCGGTGGTGCGGTGATATTTTGACCGAACAACCTCCGTGCCTCGTCTTGAAGAAACTCGACCGCCAGTACATCGGATGGTCGAGAAGCCATCGAGATAACGTACGCCCCCAGTGCGCCGGGGCCCTGCTGGGCGGCGACCCTAAAGGCGCCGAGCACGTGGGCAACGGACTCTGGGGTTGTCGCACCGTCGATCCAGTATTCCCGCCCAGCCAATGGTGTCCCGTTCTCCAGTCGTTCGATCAGAAAAGTCTGGCGGTCTTCCTCGGGCATCTCACCGTAGGGTGTATGTCCTGCCGCCCGAGTCAGGAAGTCCAGGCTTTCGGTGTGGCGATCGGCCTCCTGGCGGAGATCCAGTTCGACCAGGGTCAGTCCAAAGACCGAGATCCTGCGGAGCAGGTCCGTCAGGCGCCCTTCGGCAACCGTTTCATCCCCGCAGGCTTCGAGGGATTGCAGGCAGAGGTCCAACGGCCTTCGGAGGTCCTCTGGATCGAGAAGGATCTCGGGTCCGGGAACTGCGGAGGGATCTTCCAGACCGGTCTCACAGAAGGCAAGAGTCGCCTCAAGCCGGCCTTTGACTGGTTTCAACAGTTCCCGGTAGGGTTCCCAGACCTGTCCGACCTCTTTCAGGAGTTCTGGGGAGGCTTCGTTGAGGGAGAGTTCTTCCAGTAATGCCTCGATCTCTCGGAGGTAGAGCGCCGCGGCCTGCCATCGGGCCAGCAGAATGGCCCTGCGTGTCGTTTCGGGTGTGACGTTGGGATTGCCGTCCCGGTCGCCTCCCATCCAGGACTGGAATCGGATGGGTGCGGCCTTGAGCGGAAGGGGCCGGCCTGTGTGGGTTTTGAGGGCCCTGTCGAGAGCGCGCAACTGGGAGGGAACCGCATCCCAGAGAACCTGCTCGAACCATGCAAGGCCGTTGCGGACCTCGTCTTCCGGGGTTGGTTTCTCGTGGCGAATTTCGTCGGTGCCCCAGCTCTCGGTGATGACCCGCTCAAGATCTGTGCGGATTGTTTCGCTCGTTCGAGTTCCGAGATCCCTGTGATCCAGAAGGGCGGCGATTCGCCCGTGTTTGAGGATGATCGTACGCCTCAGGGCCTGGGTTGGATGGGCCGTCAGGACCAGACCGATATCCAGGGCGGCGACTGTTTGCTGGAGTTCCTCGGCAGGGATACCCGCGTTGATCAGTCGGCTGAAGGTGTCATCCAGGCCGGCCTTCTGGGGTTTCGCATCGGTTTGGGCGGCATGGAACCGCCGCCGCCGAATCCGGTGGTGTTGTTCGGCGATATTGGCCAGCGTCAGGAAATGGGCGAAAGCCCGTGCAACCAGATGAGCCTGTTCGATCGGAAGGGATTGAATCAGGGTATCCAGCTCTGCTTCGGCCGGGGTGTCACCCCGACGGGCAGCCTTGGAGAGGGTCCGAGTCTTCTCAACCAGGGCATAAACGGCATCACCCTCCTGGCGTCGGATGACATCTCCAAGGATCTCACCCAGCAACCGGACATCCTCGCGCAGGGGACGGTCAGTGTTCGATGTCATGGTTTGACCCTATCAGAACCGATAACCTAGTTGATTCTTCTGGCAAGATCTCCAAGACCCGGTCGAATCGGTGGCGGCAAGGTGACGGATCGGGCTGCGGCGTCGCGGTCCTTGAGCCCGGTTCCGGTGACGACAAGGACAATACGCTCGTCGTGACCGATCAGATTGGCCTTGAGGGCAGCCTCCAGGCCGGCAAGGGCCGTTGCTGCCGCAGGTTCGGCAAAGACCCCGGTCAGCCGGGCCAGGCGAGCGATCGAGTGAATGATCGCATCGTCGGGGACCGTGACGCCGCCTCCTCCAGACTGCCGGATTCTGCTGAGAGCCAGGCGGGCATTGCGGGGCGCCTCGACCACCAGAGAGTCGGCGACGCTCGAGGCGCCGGTGACCGGCGTGACATCATTGGCGCCGGTATCGAGAGCGTTGACAATCGCTGATGCACCTTCCGGTTGCACGGCGATCAGGCGGGGCAGGTGGTCCATCAATCCCCACGCGACGAGATCGGCAAAGGCCTTGGCGATGCCGGCGAGAATCACGCCGTCCCCGGTCGGTACGATGACGGCGTCGGGCGTCTCCGGCAGGAGTTGGAGGGCGATCTCCAGGCCCAGGGTCTTTTTGCCCTCGGTGGTAAAGGGGTTGAGGGCGGTGTTTCGGTTGTACCAGCCGAACTCGGTGCAGGCCTCCATGCAGAGTTCGAAGGCCTGATCATAGGAACCGTCCACCGGTACGACCTCGGCGCCATAGGCCAACATCTGGGTCAACTTGGCAGGGGGGGCGGCGGCGGGAACCAGCACAACGGCGCGCTGGCCCGAGGCCGCACAGACGGCCGATAGGGCCGTTGCGGCATTGCCCGTCGAGGCCGTGGCGATGGTCTTGAACCCATACTCTGCAGCCTTGGCGGCAACCAGGAGGGAGGCCCGGTCCTTGGTCGAGCCCGAAGGATTGCGGCTGTCGTCCTTGAGCCACAGACGGGGCATGTTCAGTTCTTTTCGAAGGCGCGGAACCTCGAGGAGGGGGGTTCCACCGACCGGCAGCGGTGCGAGGAAGTCCGGATCGGCCAGCGGCAGTACCCGTTGCAGGAACTCCGGATCGGCTGGAGAGCCGTCGGGCCATGCGGTCGGCCCATCGAGAATCTCGCACTCGAGTACGCCCCGAAGGGAGGCCCTGGGCTGCTGTTTCCGGGAGCACTCCGGACAGACCATCA
>CAYSHZ010000353.1:0-4055 GCA_964430905.1 uncultured Thermoanaerobaculia bacterium
TGGGTTTGTTTCGCCGATTGCCCAATGGGGACGTTCTCGAATACCCTCTCGAACCCAAACCCGGACGAACACGCGTAACAGCCCTGGGCGTCGACGCGTTGGGTCGGGTCTGGTGTCCGAGTCAAGGCATCCTGGTCTTTCTTCCCGAACCGGCGGCGGATGCCAAGGGCTTCTCGGTCTACGGCGGAGTGACGAACGCAGGCCCTTCCTTCACGCTGCCCCAAAGAACTGGAGAGGCCCTTCGTTTTTCGGTTCCCGGCGCCCTTGGAGGCTGGTGGGCCCTGGGTTTTCATCAATCAGACACCGACACGATGTGGGTCGCAACGCCCCACGGTGCATTCGAGATCGGTTCATCGTCACTGAGGATCATCACCACCGATCAGGGGCTCGCGGAAAACAGTTTGCAGTGCATCATTGAGGACCGATGCTCCAATATCTGGATCGGATGCGATTCTCGAGGCCTGATGGAACTGAGCCGGGATGGATTCAGAAATTTCTCTCGGGAGGACGGTATGGCTACGGAGGGGGTGTCATCCGTGACCAGTGGCCCCGACGGACGCCCTGTCATCGTCGGATTTCCTCCTTCCAGCTGGATCCACAGGGTCGATGGAGACGGAGTTGTTCCGATCAAGATCCCGTTGCCTCCCGGAGTCCCCGCCAACACATGGGGCCTGAATCAGGTGACCTTCATGGATCACCTGGGGCAGTGGTGGGTTCCCACCCAGGGCGGCGCGCTCCGGTTTCCGCGTCTCGAGCACATCGACGATCTTGCGGCCGGCACGCCTGATCTGTTTCTGACGAAGGAGAAGGGCCTCGGCGGCGAGGGGGTCTTCCGACTCTGGGAGGACCAACAGGGCGATGTCTGGATGGGTGTCCTCAGGCCGTCTCGTCTCGTTCGATGGATCAGGGAATCCGGGAAGATTGAGATCGTTGAGACCGGTGGATCTCCGCTGGAAGACGTCGGAACGGCCTTTGCCGAAGACCTTGGGGGAACCGTCTGGATCGGACTGTATTCCGGCAGGATCGCCCGGTTCCGGCGCGGTCGCCTTGAGTTCATCGATCCTTTCCCGGAGGAACCGAAGAACTTCATCAATGCCATCAAGGTCGACCGGAGAGGCCGGCTCTGGATTGGCACCCTCGGGGGTGGACTGATCTTCACCGAAAACCCGGAAGAGGAACGACCACGGTGGTCCCGCATGGGCAAAAAGGACGGCCTGGCCGCAGACACAATCATGTCACTGGCGGAGGATCTCCAGGGGAAAATCTGGCTGGGAACATCCCGGGGATTGGACCGTCTCGATCATGAGACCGGAAGTATCGCGCATTTTGACACCTCAAACGGCCTGATCAGCAACACCATTCAGGGCTCGTGGTCCTCCGATGATGGATCTCTGTGGTTTGCGACTCCCAGCGGCGCCTCTCACCTTCAGCCGCATTTGAGCGAGATCTCACCTCCTCCCGTCATTCGGATTCTCCGGGTTTCTGTCCAGGGGCGAAGCTTCACGGTTCCCGAACTGGGTATCAGAGAACTCCGGCTGGGGACGTTGCGGGCCGGAGACCATTTGATGGAGATCGGCCTCACCTGTGTTGACTTCGTTCCCGGTCGAATCGTTCGCTATCAGTATTCATTCGATCTCTCAGAGACCTGGAGTTCCCCGATGGAACAGTCCCGGCTGCAACTCGCGGGATTGGGCGCCGGCCATTACAACTTGAGAATCAGGGTTGTCGGCAACGACGGAAGCCTGAGCGACGAAGCCGGGATTATCTTCCGGATTCCCCCTCCCTGGTGGAAGTCATGGTGGTTCCTCGGACTGTGCGCTCTCCTGCCGTTGGGCTTCATTGGACTGTTTCAACACGTCCGGGTGCAGAGGATTCTGGCCGAAAAGCAGCTGAGGGAACGCATTGGCGCCGACCTCCACGACGAGATCGGTCTCGGCCTGACCCGGATCGCCATGCTGAGCGACATCGCCGGTCTTCGACAGGGTGATGACGGTCCCAGTGAAGAGCTCGACGGCATCGGGGAGGAAGCCCGCCAGTTGATCGATTCGACCGGCGACCTGGCGTGGGCCCTCAACCCAACCCACGACGAATTACAGAGCCTTCTGACACGGCTTCGGCGACTGATGTCGAATGTCTTTGAGCCCTCAGGTATTCGTTGGCGCCTGGATGCCTCTCAGACAACGGATATCTCTCTCGACGGGGAACGCCGCCGCCACCTCTTCCTGATCTTGAAGGAGGCATTGAATAACGTCGCCCGACACGCCCAAGCGACCCAGGTTGTTGTCGAGATCCACGTACGGGACCGCAGGTTGTTGACAACGATCCGGGACGACGGCCGAGGCTTCGACCTGGATGCGGCCCGGATCTCGGGAATGGGTAACGGTCTCCAGTCCATGACCCAGCGTGCCCTGGCTCTCGGGGGAAATTTTCAGATCCAAAGCTCTCCCAAATCCGGAACCGTGATCAGCCTTTCCATCCCCCTATGACACCGACCAAACTACCGCATGAACATGCGTTGGCACGATCGACCAGAGGTTGTATAACTCAGGAGATGAATGAACAAGCCGAATCCATCGGGGAGGTCCCTCCACTCGGAGTCGTGATCGTAGAAGACGATCCCAAAATTCGCAAAATGCTCTCCCTCCTCCTTCGGAGTGCCGACGGGCTTGATCTGCTCGCCCAATATGGCTCCGTCGAACAGATCTTGGCTTCCAAACCCATCCATCTGCCCAACGTTGTCCTGCTGGATATTGGGCTTCCGGGCATCCCCGGTGATATCGGCGTCAGAGACATCAGCGCCCGGTTTCCAGAGGCAACCGTGTTGATGTTGACGATCTTCGAGGACGAGGACAGGATTTTCCGTTCCCTGTGCAACGGCGCCGGAGGCTATCTCCTCAAACGAAGCAGGCCGGATGAACTCCTCGCAGGTATCAGGGAAGCGGGAACCGGCGGCGCCCCGATGTCACCTGAGATTGCCCGAAAGGTTGTGGGCCTCTTCAATCGTTTCGGCCCCCCACCAGATCTTGGGGCGCCCCTCACGGCGCAAGAAACCCAGTTTCTGGCCCTTCTCGCCGAAGGCTACAGCTACCAGAAGGCTGCAGACGAGCTCGGTGTCAGTATCAATTCCATCAGGAACTACGTCCGGTCAGTTTACGAAAAACTCCACGTTCATACCAAGTCGGAAGCGGTGACCAAGGCGCTCAAGGCCGGCTTAATCTGACCATTTTTTCCAGCTGGTCGACCATGGTCTTGTCGGCTCGAATACCGTTGACCTGGTTGATCTGGACCAGTGTTGTCGGGCTGGTGAAATTGACCTCCGTCAGATGCTCGCCGATGAAATCCAGCCCCAGAAGGTGCAAACCGAGGGGATTGAGGTCGTCAGCCACCCGCCGGCAACATTCCAACTGACGGAGAGTCGGCGCCAACCGCTCGGCCGTGGCCCCCTGGTGAAGATTGGCCAAACGTGAACCCTCGGCGGGGACCCTCAAGACCGACCCCAGAACCACATCGCCCAGGGTCAATATTCTCAGATCCCCGCTGTCCTCGATGGCCTTGAGGTAGGGCTGAACGATCACCTCGGGCGCCCATTGTTCCCAATAGGAACGAAGATCCTCCGGATCGACGTTCGAAGGAACGAAAGAAACCCCGATCCCGCAATAGGTGTTCTTCGGCTTGCAGACCGCCTCCCCATCCTGGGCCCGGACGGCGTCCACCAGCTGATCGAAGGAGGAACAAACAGTCGTTGGCGCCGCGAATTCCGGAAATCTCAAGGCAACGGTGTGCTCACAGAGTTCGTAGGTCGCAGGAGGTCGGTTGATCTGCAAAACCCTTTCCGGAGCGGCCACGAAGTGACGATGGTGCTGAATGAAGACATCATCGACGGGCGGATCCTTGCGTTGGAGGATGACATCGTAATGGCCCACGTCGATCCTCTTCTGCTCCCCGAGTTCCCAGAAGGGGTCCCTGGATGCGTCAGCCCCTTCGATCGAACGCACCGGCAGCGTTGACAAGTACGCCTCGGTTTCCAGACCGGGATCGTGTGCACCGAGATCCAG
>CAYSHZ010000354.1:0-4053 GCA_964430905.1 uncultured Thermoanaerobaculia bacterium
TCATCATCCTGCTGGTACTGGGCCTCTTCCGCTCCTGGAGGGCGCTCGCCGCCATCCTCATTTCTTTGGGTACGGCCGTGCTCCTCGGTATGGCGTTCGCAGGCATTGCCGGTCTTTCCTTCACAATCGTCTCTGCCCTGGTTCCCCTGACCCTGATGGTGACGGCCACTGCCGGATTGGTCTACCTCCATTCACGCTTCGTCGATCAGCCGGAGGGCACCGATCTCGAGGCCCACCGCGTTTGGGCCCTGGCCAACAAGTTTGTCGCCGTCACGGCCTCGGTGTTTGCCGCCTCCGTCGGCTTCGCCGCACTGACGGTATCCAACATCCGTCCGATCCGCGAGCTGGGCATCTGGACCTCCGGCGGTCTCCTCCTCGGCTGGATCGTGTGCTTCACCCTCTATCCTGCTCTGCAATCAATCCTGTGCACACCGACCCGACTGAAACGCAAGGTGGCCGGGGGTTGGGTCATCACGGCGGCGGATTTCATTCCCCGATGGTCCTACCGGTGGCGATGGCCGTTGGTCATCACCGCATCACTTCTTTCCCTCGCCGGACTGTTGGCTTTGACCGGAATCCCGGGGGTCCTTCCCGGAATGCAGTTGGAGACCGACGCACTGGCCTACGTTGATCCCGACCTGCCGGCAGCCCGGGATACCCGTCACTTTTCGGAAAATGTCCTGGGTCTGGTTTCAGCGGACGTCTGGATCACGACACCGGAGTATGGCGTGATCGACCCGACCTTCCTGCAGGCCCTCGACCGGCTTGGACGCGAGATCGCGAGCGACCCGGACATCGGTTCGGTCGTCGGCCTCGTTCCCGTTCTCCGTCTGCGGACCGAGCTTGCGGCCTCATCGTCCCCGGGCGCCAGGGGCGACACCGTCAATTTTAACGACCTCGAGATGCTGTTGATCAGCGAACCCAGTCTCTCTCGCTGGGTCGATCTGGAGTCCCTGGCCTCGACCTATCTGGTGGTCACGACGAGCGCCGGAAGTTCGACCGGGATGAAAGATCTTGGGGCCGTGGTTGAACGGGCTTGGCTCACGGTCACCGAAACCGAAAATGGGCTTAAGGGATGCTCCTTCCGCCTCGCCGGCGCTGCCGTCATGCAGGAAACTATCGCAAACCATCTGGTTCCCACCCTGGTCCAGAGCTTCGCCATCACCTTCACGATCATCTTCGTGACATTCATCCTGGTCTTCAGATCCGGACCTGCCCGATTGAACGCCATGGTGCCGTCACTCTTTGCCATCCTCGTGACCTTCCTGGTCATGCGACTGACGGGAATTCCGCTCAATATCGCCACGATTTTGATCGCGACGACGGTCCTCGGCGTCACGGAGAACGACCAGATCCACTTCTTCTATCACTTCCTCGAACGCCGAAGAACAGGGACGACGGAGGAAGCACTGGCCCACACGATTCGGGTTGCCGGCCACGCAATCCTCTTTGCCACCATCATCAACGCCGGGGGTTTCCTCGCACTGGCCCTGTCCGATTTGCCACCGATGCGCCAATTTGGGATCATCACCTCGATGGCCTTTGCCCTGGCGATGCTGGCCGATTTCACCGCCCTGCCGGCCGCACTGTGGATCTTTTTCAGGGAACGGCCTTCGGAGGAAGACCACGAAATGTCCGACACAACCATCGAAGTCTCGAGAGACACACCATGATATCGACGTTCCCCCGAAGAATTCTCGTCCTTCTGGCGTGTATGAGCACGCTCGCGGGAGGAGTGTATGCCGAAGATGCCATCATCCAGGGCCGGATCATCGACCATAACGCCCTGGGGCTTCCCGGGGTTACGGTCTCGATCACGGGCCCGGTTTCCCGGGCCGTCCTGACCGGACCGGACGGCCAGTACCACCTGTCCGATCTCCCCGTCGGCCGGTACCACGTCACGGCCACGATGCCCGGATTCGCCACCCTGGAAGAAGACATCGAGAATGTCGGCCCAGAGCCCGTCACCCTGGACTTCCAGATGCGGCAAGCCTTCCAGGACACGGTCGTCGTTTCGGCCTCCCGGTCGGGAGTTGCCCTCGAGGATGCACCAACAACAGTCAGTGTCATCGACCGGTCAACGATCGAAACCACCGCGGCCCGCAACGTCGGCGATCTCCTCCGGGCAGTCCCGGGGGTCAACGTCATCCAGTCCTCGGCCCGCGACGTCAACGTTGCCAGCCGCCAGTCCAGCACCTTTCTGACGGGGTCCCAACTGGCCATGGTCGATGGTCGCCCCCTCTACTTCGACTTCTTCAACGTCGTCTTCTGGGATCTCCTCAGTGTCTCAACGCCTGACGTGCAGCAGATCGAAGTGGTTCGCGGGCCGGCCTCCGCAATGTGGGGCGCAAACGCTGCGACCGGTGTCGTCAATATTGTCACCAGAGCGCCCCGGGATTCCCAGGGTCTCCTGGTAACCCTCAGCGGTGGACTTCTGGCCCGGAACTCCCAGGCCGGCGGAACCGGCCAGATGGGGAGCGCGGCCGTCAGCTGGACCGACGCCCCCAGTGACACCATCGCCTACCGAATTTCTGCCTCCTACGTCACCAGCGACCCCTTCGAACGGCCAACCGGCGCCCTCCCCCTGGTGGAAACCCCAATCGAGCCTTCGGTCACGGTCGGCGGCGGATCGTTTGACGATGTTGTCTACAACAACACCGGCACCCGACAACCGAAGTTTGACCTTCGAGTGGACCAGGAGCTGGGAGGCGATGGAAAGATCGTCTACGGCGCCGGATTCGCCCAAACCCAGGGCGTGATCCACACACCGATAGGACCTTTCGAGCTCCTGGACAATACCCGCCTGGGCTATGGACAGGTGGCCTACACCCGGGGCGGGTTCCACGCGACGGCCTTCGCAAATTACCTCTCCGGGGATGCACCGGCGCTGGTGTCGGTCGATGGCGATGGCAACCCCCTCGATATCGACTTCACCAACGGTGTCTACAACCTTGACCTGGGCTGGCGCGACCTCTTTTTCAACCGGCACTTGATGACCTTCGGCGGCAACATCCGACTCAATACCTTCGACATCTCGATCGCACCCGACGCCTCCAACCAGCGTCAGGCCGGCGTCTACGTCCAGGACGAAATCAACCTGGGCGCCTTCCGGGTGGCAGCCGCACTCAGGGCCGACGACTACGACAACTTCAGCGGGATCAATCTCTCGCCGCGTCTGGCCCTGATCTGGACGCCGACCCACGGCCACACCCTCAAGCTGTCCTACAACCGGGCCTTTCGGACCCCATCGGCCATCGACAACCATCTGGACATCTCGATCACCGGCGGCTATTTCCCGGTCAGTGAGTTCGATCCCCGACTGGAAGACGACTTCCCCATCGTCGTCAGAACCATCGGCAATCCCGACCTCAAACCCGAGATCATCGACGCCTACGAGATCGGTTATTCAGCAGTCCTCAACAGTGGCGCCACCCGGCTGGACCTCAACCTCTACACCTCCGACACCAGCGATGTCATCAGCTACTCACCCTCCCCCGAGGCCCTGGAGCAGGCCGGCATCGACCCCTTCTACTCATCGGAGAATCCGCCGGAGGGATGGCCTCTCCACCCGATTGTGCTCGACTTCCTCGAGCAGATGGGCATCCGCTTCCCCTCGACGATCCAGATCCTCAATATCGGATCCATCCGCAACCGGGGCATCGAGTTCTCGGTGCGACAGATCTTTCGTGGAGGCTGGACTCTCTGGGGAAACTACTCCTTCCAGGACAAGCCGGAGATGCTCGATCCGGTCGGGGATCTCAATCGACCACCGTCGGAGTCGGTCAGCGTCCCGCCGACCCATCGGTTCAATCTCGGCCTCGCCTTTGACTCGGAAAAGTATCTCGGCAGTGTGAGTGTCAACTACTCTGACGAGGCCTTCTTTGCCCAGGGACTTAACCCGTCCTTTCTGGGATACAGCGACGCCTACACCCTGGTCGGACTGACCCTGGGCAAGAGGTGGCAGGAAGGCCGGGTCACAACCTCGATCAAGGTCATCAATGCGCTTGACGAGAAGGCCCGCCAGCATGTCTTCGGCGATGTCCTCCGCCGATC
>CAYSHZ010000355.1:0-4048 GCA_964430905.1 uncultured Thermoanaerobaculia bacterium
AGTCGCCTCAAAACATCCGAAGATCGTCTCGAAACTGCTTGAGGCCGGCGCCGATCCGGCTTCGGTCAATTCCCAAGGAAGGACCCCATTGAGCCTGGCTTTGGGGTACCAACAGGATCAAAGTGCCCTTGAAATCATTCAACACCTCGTTGAAGCAGATCCCCATGCCCGACAGGCTGCCCTCGAATCAGCCACGCTGTACTGGCGCCCCAAGGTCATCAAGGCAATCGTGGAAAACGGCGGGTCCATTGAAAATCTCTCGGGACAGGCACTTCTGTTTTGGAGCGTATCGACAGGGCAGATTCCCTTGGCGGAAACGGCCATCGCACGGGGTGCCGGAGTCCATGGTGCTGATTCCCGCGGCTATACGGTTCTCGAACGGGCCGTGGAAGAAGGCCAGACCGAAATGGTGTTGTGGGTGCTCGACCGAGGTGCTTCTCTCGGGGGCTCCTCGAGCAACTACCACCCTCCGTTGTGGCTGGCGGCAACCCGGGGGCACACGGAGATTGCTGAGATCCTGTTAAACGCAGGCGCCAAGCCCAATTCTCCAAACACGCGACACAACACGGCTCTCCTGGAAGCCGCTCGGCACTGCGACCTTGAAACAACCCTGTTGCTCCTGCGCCATCACGCCGACGTCAGCCGTCAGAACAACTCCAAGGAAACGCCCTTGGTTCACGCCTGCGCGTGCAGCGATCCTTCATTGGCCCGCGTGCTTCTCCAGGCGGGGGCAGATGCCAATTCCGGCGCCATTGACAAGAAAAATTCAATCTCCATCGCCGCCGAGACCAGGAACTACACACTGGTCGAGCTTCTCCTGGAACACGGTGCCGATCCAACTGTTCCGGACGAGGACGGTCAAACTGCGGCTCTGTTGGCGGCGGTTGCCGGCAACGAAGGTCTGGCCGGCGCTATCGAGCCGCCCCGGTTACCCATCAGCAGGAGGACTGAACATGCGGGTACCAAGGCTCTGATGCTCGCCATCTATGCCGATCAGGGCGATACAATCGGACGCCTTTTTAAAGCCGGAGTTTCTCCCAACGCAGTTCGCTGGAGAGGCGACACCGCCTTGTGGGTCGCCGTCAACCTTCGCAAACTCAAAGCCGTGGAAGCTCTGATCAATGCCGGGGCCGATGTCAACAGGACCAGTTCTGGCTTGACAATCCTGATGCACGCTGCCAATCGCCCCGCTCCGGACCGCTGGGCTCTTTCGGAGGCGGACTATGACGCATCTGTGATCGAATTCAAGAAACACCGACCCTTGAAAAGACGCGAACCCGTTCAGGGCACCATCATCGAAAGGCTCGTTCAGGCCGGCGCAAAAATCGACGCCAGAGACCGAAATGGAACCACACCTCTCCTGGTTGCAGTGACCTTCGGCTCGGTTGACGCCGTCAAGACCCTTCTCGACTTGGGCGCCAATCCCAATATCAAACGGGCGTACCGAGAAACCGCCCTCCACTGGGCTATCAAGAGGGGTGATATCGAGATCGTCAGGGCTCTGCTTACAGCCGGCGCCGACCCTCACGTCAAGAACCGCGGCGACCAGTCACCACTGACCATCGCAAAAAATGAGGGGCATCAGCAAATTGTCGAACTTCTCTGTGACTTCCCCGGCATCGAGTGCGCCCTTTCTTCAGAACCAGATTCCCGTCCGGATCAACCACAGAACACAAAAAAACCTGCCCCGAAGGGCAGACCACCGGAAACACTCAGGGAGAGATTCCTGAACCTGGACTGGGCGGGCCTGGGGAATCGTTTGCTGGGCTTGGTGGGAATGGAAAAGTACAACTGCGGTGGACAAAACTCGACGCCGGAACTTGAACATCTCCTCGTCAAGGCGGTAGAGAATGGAGACTTCAAGAGCGTCAAGAAGGCATTGCTCGCCGGTGCCTGGGTTCAGACGAGAGATCACCGGGGGAGCCCTGTAGTAATGACCGCCGCAGAGCGCGGCCACAACACGATTATCAAGATCCTGATCAGGGCAGGGGCAGATGTCAATCAGAAGGGGAATTTCGAGGGAACCGCTCTCGGAGCAGCCGCCGGGATTGGTAATCTCAAGTGTGTCAACACACTGTTGCGGGCCGGGGCCGAGGTCAATACAGTCGACGGCTATCTTCGCTCGCCACTCCACCATGCCGTGCTCGGAAAGAATCTGGAGGTCGAGCGAGCCTTGGTCGAGGCCGGAGCAGATGCCAACCTCCGAGACAAAGAGGGTTACACGCCGATCTCATTCGCCTCCGATTCCTCAACCTTCCGCGCCTTGCTGAAATCACAGCCCAGAGGCTCACCTCCGGTCGATGTCAACGTGTCGGCAGTTGGAGGAAAACGGACCGTTTTGATGGCCATGATCGGGGATATTGACGCTGTGCGCTTGCTGCTGGACGCGGGAGCCAACGTCGATGCACGAGATTCGGAAAGTCGAACAGCCCTGATGCTTGCGGCAGCCGCTGGTCAGGGCGCAATCGTCCAGACTCTCCTCGGCGCAAACGCAAATATTGAGGCGAAGAGCAACAATGGAAGAACCGCGATCGCGCACGCCGCTGAGCAGGGTCAAGGGGAAATCATTCGCCTCCTCGCAGAGGCCGGAGCCCGGATCGACAGCAGGGATCATGCCGGATGGACACCCCTCATGATTGGACTGAGAGAAAAGACAACCCATTTGACTCTGTGGCGAACACGAGTCGTCGAAGCGTTGTGGGCCTCGGGGGTTGACATTGAGGAACCCGACGAAGACGGTCGAACTCCACTGATCTGGGCCGCCCGGTCCTGCGATTCCCAAGTCGTTCTCCTTTTCCTCCAATGGGGTGCACGGGTCAACACCTCAGACAACGACGGAAGGACACCTCTTCATCACGCCATCGCTGCGGCCAGAACCAACCCTCCCTGCCGAGACTTCCGAAGCTCAATCAACGCTCTGGTTTCTGCGGGAGCCGATGTCCTGGCAACCGACTCCAAGGGCAGCCGCCCCATTGACGAAGCCCGTAACTTCTCGGGTGTCGCCGAGGATTTGGCTCAGGCCGAAAAGAAGAGGAGGCAGATCGGTAAACGGCGGGTTCTCAAATAGTTCTGGACACATTTCCCCATTGAGACGAACCCGTGATCGTTGTTTTTCAAAAAATTAATTAAGATCCACTTGCCCGGCAATGGGCAATCCCGCCGTCGACACCGTAGAATCACCGTAATGAAAACGCCCAAGGTCGCCTCGGCCATCGCTGTCATAGTGCTCACGTCGCCCTTGGTCTTTGCCGACCTCGCGGTCTTCACTGACGGGCGTGTGTTGCGAGTCGAAGACGCCCGATTGGTCGGCGACGAGATTCACCTTCTGTTGATCGGCGGTGGGTCATTGGAGATCCCTGCCACTCGGATTGATCGGGTCGTTGACGATGAAATCGACCACTCCGAGCCGGCCGGGGCTTTCGGCGGAGACTGTCAAGCCTCGTGGCACGAAATCCGCCTCCCGGACACCGTGCCCTACGCCGATCTGATCGAGGATGCGGCCCGAGTCGCAAACCTCGACCCCCGATTGTTGGCGGCCCTGGTCCACGCAGAGAGCAATTTTGACCCCGTAGCCGTTTCCCGGGTCGGTGCCCGCGGCCTGTGCCAGTTGATGCCCTCGGCAGCCGCCGACCACAAAGTCCGAGACGTTTTTGACCCGGCGGATAACCTTCGCGGCGGCGCCACACACCTGCGCCTGCTCCTCAACCGATTCGAAAGCCTCCCGCTGGCCCTGGCAGCCTACAACGCCGGCGCAGCGACCGTTGACCGCTACGGCGACGTCCCGCCCTACCGGGAAACCCGAGGTTTCCTGCGCCGGATTCTCGGAGAGTTCTGTGGAGCGTCGGCTATCGATACTCCATGAACACAACGGGGGGCATCATTCGCATGACCCGGACACCCCGGTATGACTCGCGCTCCGGGTGGCCGGGGCGGAGGACAGCGTCAGGGTCGGCGTCAGATGACAGGGTCAGGACTCAGCGGCAGATGGCAGGGACGGCGTCGGACAACGGTCCCGGTCCCGGTCAACCGTTCCGGCCCACGGTCCCGG
>CAYSHZ010000356.1:0-4016 GCA_964430905.1 uncultured Thermoanaerobaculia bacterium
GCGTTGTCATGCTGATCGGTTGGGCGTTGACCCAGCCGGTTTCTGTGCGTTCGTAGCCCCGGCATCGGTGATCAATCAGGGGGCGTTGGCCCCCGTACTGGGTGTTTGACAGCCCGGCTGGGGCGATGAGGTGAGCTTCCAGGTACTCCTGGTAGCTCACGCCGCTGGCCTTTTCGATGATCATTCCCAGGAGATAGTAGCCCGAGTTGGAGTAGTGCCAGCTCATGCCCGGCTCGAAATCCAGTTCCTTGTCTTCGAAGATTGCGCGCATCTCCTCGTGGCTGCGATGGCGCCGCCAGGCCGTCCGGTCTTTGGCCTCAATCTCGGTGTAGTTGGGGATGCCGGACGTGTGATTGAGAAGCTGCTGCACGGTTATGGTGTGGTCGTGGGTGTTGTAGTCGGGAATATGCTTCGTGATTGGATCGGACAGCTCGATCTTGTCGGCTTCCACCAGCTGCATGATCGCCGCAGCGGTGAAGCTCTTGGTGATCGAGGCAATCCGAAAGTTGGTCTTCGCCGTTACGGCGACGTCGTTTTCAATGTCTGCCAAACCATACCCGGCGGCGTGGATGATCTTGCCGTCGCGGGTGACCGCGATCGAGATCCCTGGCGCCATGCCCGAGTCGATCGCTCCCTGGGCGATCCTATCGATTGTCGTATTGAGTTCACCAGCGATCAACGGTGTTGCCGCAAGGATCAGGGCCAAAGAGAAGCAGGTCTTATGGACGAACGGGAATTGTGTTTTCATGTGTTTTCCTTTTGCAATGACAACGAGTACATCACGGAGCTTCGTTGCCTGAGACGACCCTCAGGTTTTCGGTCGCCACACCCTTGAGCTCGAGGAGCGGGTGGCTTCCACTGACATCAGCCGCTGGAGGATTCTCGGCAAAGGCGGCGCGATACCAGAGGATTGAAAGCATCGTCACCAGCTTGGCGGGCGCCCGCCGAAAATGGGTCAATGACGGATCTTCCCGCACAAAGATGTTATGGAGCATCTCGTCCACCATCCCACCGAGGGCCCAGGCAACCCCCAGTGCCTCGGCTGCCGCCCGCTCGGTGGTGGCCGACCTGCGTGCCAGTCCCGCCGCCACCTTGTGATACCAGGAGCCGTTGTACTCCATCTGCAGTTTTGCAAACTCGGGATATTCATCCGAGAGTTGCCGGCTGCAGCGGTTCAGGCCGATGTTGGCTCGAAAGAGGCTGACAAAACGGCTCATCGTGGAATGGATGCGCTGATACGCAGACATGGTTGCGACTGAAGGGGGCAAGAGGTCCATGGCCCACAGAGCATGCCCGCGCAAGACCTCAAAGGTGACAATTCTCTTGTTCTCGAAGTAGCGATAGACAGCTCCATGAGAAACCCCGGCCTCATTCGCAATATCAGCCATCCGCAGATTGTGATAGCCGTTCTCGGCAAGAATCCGCGACGCCGCTGCCGTAATCCTGAGCCGGGTTCGCTGGCCCTTTGGAAGGTCCTGCGCTTCCTCCATCGCCAAAGTCAGGTGCTCGGTGTAATCAAATGTGGGTGGTTGTGTCACTGTGGTATCCATTGTTTTCCTCACTCGGCATTCGCTGACGATTCGACACTCACGAGGGACGCCGATTCCGGCCGTTCTCTGACCTGGTTCGCTCACGAACGATCGATCTGCCCGTCGATACGATCATAGTACTCCCCTTATTATGTGATACCAATACCACTTTGTCGAGTACTCTTGGCGGTCTCTGGGTGTCTCGACACGTCCTCGGCTCAAAGTCATTCCTCTGTACACCTAGGGAGAAACTGACCTTTCTTGGAGCCTTTCCCCTGGATTCGGATTGCTATTGTTGACAATGTTCGCAAAGGTCAATATATTTTCAAAGATGATGCTAGTGTCATTTTTCTTGATGAGGTCGGTTCGTTTCCTCAGGGGAGTTTCCCTTGGTGAAGACCGCAGCCTATTGAATCCACCGGGGACTGACCTTTCGAGTCCCGGTTCAGGAGATGATTTCCTATGAACCCTATCGTACTGAGTTCCATCGACAATGGGATCCGGACCATCACGCTCAATCGGCCTGACAGCCTCAACGCCATCAACGGTCCGCTGGTCGAGGCGGTCTGCAGTGCATTTGCCGATGCCAATCAGGATCCGGAGACCCGGGTGATTATCTTCACCGGTGCCGGGCGGGCCTTTTGCGCCGGCGCAGACCTCAAGGATTCATCGGAGACCGGGAACGCAGGAACGACCCGGGACAACGTGGAACGCCTGCAACAGGTGACGCGGGAGATCATGTTTGGACCGAAGATCGTGATCGGCGCCATCAACGGATGGGCGGTCGGTGGAGGTCTGGAATGGGTCCTCAACTGTGACTTCACCGTCTGGGCGGAAAATGCAGGAGCGTTTTTTCCGGAGATTCGCCTGGATTCCTTTGGTACCGGCGCCGTGACCTCGCTGCTGCCGCGGCTGGTAGGCCAGGTCAAGGCCAAAGAGCTGATGCTCTTTGGTGACAAGATGGAGGCAGAGGAACTGCTCAGGTTGGGTATCGCATGGAAGGTGGTCCCTGACGAGCAGGTTCTGCCCGAGGCTTATGCCCTTGCCTCCCGGATTCTGGAACTTCCCGAAGGAAGAGTGTCGGATCTCAAGAGGGTCCTGAGCAGAGTATCCGTGGGCGAAGCCGAGACCGCCATGTCGCTTGAGGCCGAGGTGGTCTGGCGATCAATCCTCCAAAATGGGGGACCGGCCGGTTGATCCACTTGCAATTCTCACTAATACGGTTTTGTCTGAAGAAAGGGAAAGTACATGTCCATCAAGCTGAGTATTCACCAGGAGGATTGGGTTGCCGAGACTCCCTTTAGGATTTCCAATTTTGTGTGGGAATCCTTCCCTGCGATTGTCGTCGAGTTGGACGATGGAGAGCATGTCGGGCGAGGGGAGGCTGAAGGCGTTTTCTATTTTGACGAGACACCAGCGGTCATGACCTCCCAGATCGAGGGTGTTGCTGAGCGGATTCAGGCCGGCGCCACACGCACCGATCTACTTGAGCTATTGCCGCCTGGCGGGGCGCGCCTCGCCATCGATTCTGCCCTGTGGGATCTCGAAGCCAAACGCTCGGGGAAACGGGTCTGGGAGTTGGCGGGTGTCGATCTGAAAGAAATTGTCACCGTGTTCACGATTGGGCTGGAGGATGAGCCCGAGATGATGGCTGCAAAGGCGGCAGCGGCATCACACCAGCCGCAACTCAAGGTCAAGCTGGGTGCCGATCGGCCGGTAGAACGCATCGAGGCCATCCGGAAGGCCCGGCCGGACGCAGGCATCGTCATCGATGCCAATCAGGGTTGGACTTTTGAGCAGCTTGTGGAGGTGGCGCCACGGCTCAAGGCGCTGGGAATCACGATGATCGAGCAGCCCCTTGCTCGTGGTGCGGATGAGGCCCTGGAGGACTATGAGCCGCCCCTGCCCCTGTGTGCCGATGAGAGCTGTGTCCACGGCGGGGAGCTCGAGCAGGCTTCTCGGCGTTATCAGATGATCAATATCAAGCTGGACAAGTCCGGTGGGCTGACTCACGGTCTGGAAATTGCCCGGGAGGCGAGAAAACGTGACCTGGGATTGATGGTGGGATGTATGGGAGGCACCTCGCTGGCGATGGCGCCTTCCTTCGTCGTCGGTCTGCTGTGTGATTTCCACGATCTCGACGGACCGTTGCTGCTCAAGAATGACCGCGCACGGGGAATGGTCTATTCAGGCGGTGTGGTTGCGCCACCAACGGCCAGACTCTGGGGATAGAGGTCGATCACTCATGAAAATATTCATCAGTGCAGATATTGAAGGTGTGACCGGTATCGCCGCATGGGAAGAAGCCCATAAAGATGTGGCGGCCAATGCCGAGTTTCGCCAGCAAATGACGGCCGAAGTCGCCGCCGCATGTGAAGGCGCATTGGAGGCGGGTGCCACAGAGATCCTCGTCAAAGATGGCCATGGTTCAGGCAGGAATATCATGGCTGCTCGGCTTCCACGGGGTGCTCGACTGATTCGTGGCTG
>CAYSHZ010000357.1:0-4013 GCA_964430905.1 uncultured Thermoanaerobaculia bacterium
TCCCGCCCGTCTTCTGCCTCCAACTGCTCGGCGGCCTCGGGGGATCCGACGACCGGCAACCCTCTGGCCCACGCCTCCAGACACTTCATTGGCACACCGGTCGGATGCCGAGACGGTATGGCAACAACGGCGCCGCTGGGAAAGGCGTCGGAACTGTCTTCCGGCGCCGGATGCCACTCGACTCCCGTCGTTCGATCAACCGATTTGGAAATCCCGAAGACGTGGAGCCGCGCCCCCGGAAGAACTTGATGGACTCGAGGCCAGGTCTCCCCGACAAACCGCCATACGGCATCACGGTTGGGCAACCACTTGCGGCTCGCCAGGATGACGACTGCCGGATCACCCTCCAGAACCGAAGACCCGGCTTCCGCCTCCACGCCAAAGGGTGCTTCCACCGTCTCCACAACGCCCCCGGGACCGGCCAGACGGCGAAGGGCATCGGCGTCAAAACGAGTCAGTGCAACTGTGACGTCGGCTTCCCGAACGCACTCCGCTTCCCAGGAGGCCAGCTTCGCAGCCTCCCTCCGGAAAAAAGCTCTCAGGATCGAGCTTCTATACCGAGAAGCAAAGGTCCACAAGGCACTTTCAACATTCTGGGCCCGCAGTACTATTGGGAGGCCGGCCCTCCTGGCGGGCATAGATCCGGCGAAGGCCTGCTGCTGCTCCACGTGGACGACGTCGAAGGGCCTCTCTCCGATAACGCGCTCGACCGTCCGGCGAACGAGGTCGAGCGAGTGTCTGATGATTGTCACCGGCTTTCCGGAAAATTCCGCCTTCGCCAAGGACGCAAACGCACCTCGGGTCGCAGCCGGCAGCAGATGTGCCTCGCACCGTCCCTTGAGATTCTCTCGAACTCGATCGACATCAAGGAACCGGGCATCAACCGGCGCCACCAGAGTCACGTGATGATCAGCTTCCCGAAGCGCTTCGATCGTGTTGAACAAAACCAATCGCCCACCGTCGATAGGTGGCCAGGGTGTTTTGGTGGCAACCAGGAGAATCCGCATGCGTCGTGCATTGTACACGGAGAGATTCTCGTGAGGCATCTTGGGAAACGCTAGAATGATGTGATGACAACGACCCCCTACCCCGGTTTTCAGCCCAGCCGTACCCGGGGAGAATGGAGGCTCATCGCCATCATTTTCGGGCTCCTGATTATCCTAATCCTGATTCCCCTGTTCATGTGGCGAAATCACGAGACCCATCGACCATCCCTCTCCGAGATCAGGGTGGTGGCCGCAACAACGACCGATCCCGTATTCAGGGAAGGCCCACGGAACGTCGGTCCGGAAGAGGAGGTCTCGCTGGCTGTAGCTCTTCGGCTTGAGTACCCAGGAAAGGGAAGTCAATGGTTGGCCCCGGTTGACCAACTTGAACTGGACGGCATCGCCATTGACCACGTCAAGACCGATTCCTGGCCTGAGACCGATCGTTCGGCCAGAACCTTCTGGTTCACCCTCGAGAGTCCCTATCTCGGCGGAATCATCGATGGAGACAGTGGAAAACTCAACGTCCGGCCCTTCCTCGCGCCGGAACTCGGTCAGGGTTTCATGGCTCAGGGCGAGCCGGAATCTCATGCAGATGACGGCATCAATCTCGGCGACACCCTGATTTCTACCTCTGCCGGCACCACCAGAATATATGCCAGGGTCGAGGTGGTCGCCGACAACGGGAGTTCGAGGCCGTTGTTCTCTGGGTCATCCCTGGGGCCTGACAACCTTGGCGATCCCGCCATGGTCCGAATCAGCCGGGACCTCGAAAACACCTATCCGGGAATCGACCCTGCCGCCGGCCGTCTCTTTCGCCTCCCCGGTTTCGAGCGCAGCCCCGATTCAAGCTGGGACGCGACCGATCCCTGCAACCGCCTGATCGCCACGTCATCCCGCACCTTTGCTGCCATGGCCGTCACTGGACACTGCGACGGAGGATTCCCGGATCTTCAACAGACCGGGCAATTGACGGTGACCGACTCGGCCCTTCAGCCGGGACGGCAGTGGCAGCGAGACATCCAACCGGGTGATGTCCTGAAGCAGGGAAACCACTGGCTGATCCTCATCTCCGATGACGGCAACGGGATCCTGGACGGTCCCGATCTGGTGGCTCACAGCTGGCACCGCCCCCCGGCAATCCTACCGCTGGATGCCGCACTGGAACAGACACCAGCCCGGGTGGATGTCTTCAGGGTCACAGAGAAATGACCGAGCAAACACCGATCGCACGACTGAGCGACGTCAGTATCGCCTTTCCTCGACACGGTACGGCCCCGGAAACCGTCGTCGATAGGGTGTCTCTGGCTATCAACCGGGGCGAACGCGTCGGACTGATTGGCGCATCGGGATCCGGCAAGAGCCTGACCGCGCTTGCACTCCTGGGGCTGGTTCCGCCTCCCGGCGCCATCATCGGCGGAACTGTTGAGATTCATGGCACGGACATTCTGTCCGCTCCCCTCTCCGAGACCCGCCCTCTCAGGGGTGGAACCATCGGCATGGTCTTCCAGGAAGCGGAGTCCGCCCTCAATCCGGTCCTGACCATCGGGAACCATCTTGAGGAAACCATTCGATGCCACCGGCCCGAAGAAGCCACCAGGTGGAGACCCATTGCGGTTGCACTCCTGAAAAGTGTCGACCTTGAGCCCGTCCGGACCCTCAGGTCGCACCCCCACCGGCTCTCAGGCGGCCAACGCCAACGGGCCCTGCTGGCGATCGCCCTGGCGGGCCGGCCCGATCTGTTGATAGCGGACGAACCTACATCCTCCCTGGATGTCCTGACCCAGGCCGAGATTCTTCGCCTGTTGGACCGTCTGTCCCAGAATCGGAACGAGGCACATCCTTTGGCTCTCCTTCTGATTTCCCATGACATTGGCGTCGTTTCGGCCCTGGTTGACCGTGTCATCGTCATGCTCGGCGGAACAATCATTGAAGAGTCCCCCATCCGGGACTTCCTCGAACAGCCGCTTCACCCCTATTCGCGAACGTTGGTCACCACCGCTCAAGGTGACTCCCCATCCACGATCAATCCAAACGAGCCGGCGCCACCCAACGAGGGCTGCCCCTTTGCGCCTCGATGTCCCCACCGAGAACCCCAATGCCTTGAAGTTCGGCCTGAATTGGTATCCCTGGGTCCAGGGCACACCGTCCGTTGCCCCATCGTCACACACGAGATCAGGCAATGACATACCCCCATCTCTCCGCCGAATCCCTGGTCCGAACCTACCCGGCTCCTCGTGGTGGCCGGGTAAAGGCCCTCAACGACCTCTCCTTTGATCTCGTACGCGGAAAGACCCTGGGTATCGTCGGATCGTCGGGCGCCGGAAAATCAACCCTGGTTCGACTGCTCCTCGGACTGGAGAAACCTGACTCCGGCCGGATCCTGATCGATGGACAGGACATCAACGCAGGAGGCCATTCCCAGCGTCGGCGAACAAGAATGAAGATGCAGGTAGTCTTTCAGGACCCCCGTTCGTCCCTCAATCCCCACCTCTCGCTCCATTCAATTCTCGAGGAACCACTACTGGCCCGTCGCGGGACCGCCCGCAAGGAACGGCGGCACAGGGTCGAGACCGCCCTGAATACCGTTGGGCTCGATGCGTCGATGCAGAACCGAAGGCCTGGGGAGCTGTCAGGCGGAGAACGCCAACGGGTGGCCATCGCCCGGGCCCTGATCTGCGAACCGGAAATTCTGATTCTCGACGAACCGGTTTCCGCTCTCGACGGACCCATCAGGGCCCAGATCCTGGAGCTCTTGGCCCAAATCAAGGCGGATCACGACCTGACGATCGTCATGGTCTCCCACGACATTCGTTCGACCCGCGTCCTGGCGGATAGTGTCATGGTCGTGTACGCCGGCGCCTGCGTCGAGAGTGGGCCCGCTGAACTGATTCTCGACACGCCCTCACACCCCTTTACCCAGGCCCTGATCGCCGCCGTCCCCGAGGCAGGCGTCACGTGGAGCATCCCCGACACCATCGTCGATGCCGAGCCCGCGGACACCGGATGTTCATCGAGACTCTGGTG
>CAYSHZ010000358.1:0-1777 GCA_964430905.1 uncultured Thermoanaerobaculia bacterium
GGGTGGCGTGGGCTTGAGCGAGCGAATCGAGAAAACAACGAAGGTCGTTGTGGTTTGCGCCTTGCAGCCGGACACAGCATTGGATAGCCATGAAGAGCTTGTCCCTCAGAGACCTGCCGTCCCCAAGCCGGTCAGAGTGCTATCGAATCAACCCGGCGGGGGGTTGATACAACGAACATGTTCCCCGTACAGACCTCTGAAGACGATCCTCCAGATCGGCGGCCAGGGCGGGATCGGTGCCGGCGGTGGACTGGGCCAGGGTTCGGAGTTCCTTTGTGGCGGCTTTGCAGTAGGGACTGAAGGGGGCGTGGTAGCCGATCGCCGTCTGGTACTCCCGGGCGGCCTCGATGATGTGGCCGTTGGCTGCGTGGGTCCTGGCTCGTTCGAGGTGTTCGGCGGAGCGAATGACGACGAAGAGGTGGAGGGCGAGGATGGCAGCGAGGGTGACCGCGATCCACCGCAGGCTGGTGCGCATGGTGGCTGTCATCGCAGTTCTCCAGTCCCGGTTGCCGCCAGATAGGCGGTGGCAATCTCGGCGCTCCCACCGAGATCACCGGCTTCGAGCCAGTGGGTGACGCACTCCGGGGCGCCGGCCCGGGCCGCGATCATCAGAACTTCGGCCAGATCTTCGGATTCGAGATCGGCAGGAGGACGACTCTCGCTCAGCACGCACAGGGCCTCGACAATCC
The DNA here is from genome assembly GCA_964430905.1 of uncultured Thermoanaerobaculia bacterium. Lineage (GTDB taxonomy): Bacteria > Acidobacteriota > Thermoanaerobaculia > Thermoanaerobaculales > Sulfomarinibacteraceae > DAOWGJ01. The sequence goes on from CAYSHZ010000358.1 coordinate 690, forward strand.
TTTTTCTCGGAGCGCCGGAGTGCACCAGCATTCGGATCAAGAGCAGCGGTGCAGGTCCTGCGGGGTCCAAGGCGGCGGCCTCGTCCAGGTCGCGGACGGCGCCTTGAAAACCGCCCAGCCGTTCGCGGACCAGGGCCCGATTGATCCAGGCCTCAATCCGTTGGGGTTCGAGATCGAGGGCACTGCCGAGGTCGGTCTCGGCACAGCGCCATTCCTTCTTCCGGATGGCGACTCGTGCGGAGATCATCGCCGCTGCCGCCGAAGAGGGTAATTCCGGGAGGGCCCGGGCGGAGGCCGAGGCCGCGGTTTCCAGGTCTCCGGCTTCGAGGGCCAACTGGGCGATCCTGAGGTCGAGCTCGCCGATGTCGGAGAGTTCCAGGGCCGAGCGAAGGTGGTCGGAGGCTGGTGCCGGGGCGCCCGCAATGAGGTCCGAGGCTGCCCGTTTCACGGCATCCATCGCCAGGATCTGGCGGCTCATCCAGTCGGGATGCTCCGGGCTTCGGGGCGGCGGCGGAGAGAGACAGTCCGGAGATGATGCGGCATTGGTTGCCACGACGCGGGCGACCGTCCCGCATGCCTGAAGCCGCCGGCTCTGCGGTTCGAACTCCATAAACGGCGACGTGTAGACGATGTTTCTTCCCCGGGCGAGGATTTCTGTGACCAGGGGTTCTTCCTGCTCTTTCCTGAAGGCCGCGAGGTCTCCCCGGATGCGGTGGAGCGGTCGATCGTAGGGTGATTGAAAGAGATTGCCCGCCCGGTCGAAGACCTCGAGGTCGGGTCTGGCGCCTTCGACGGCCATCAGATAGGCCAGAGGGAAGGTCGTGTTGTCCTCCTGGGTGAAGAGCACGGCACCGTCAGGGGTTTGGTTCAAGATGGCCTCGGCCGTATCCCGAACGACGAACGAGTGAGATAGATCGAGCGGACCCCGTGCCTGGTACGAACTGAGGGCCATGGCCCCAACCATCAGAATCATCAGGGCCCGGCGCATCTGCGGTCGTCGGCCCAGAGCCTCGAGACCGAGGCCAACGAGAATGGCCAGGGCGACGATCGCCGGGATGCCATAGGCCTCTGATTCCAGAGGGGCGGTG
>CAYSHZ010000358.1:1877-3995 GCA_964430905.1 uncultured Thermoanaerobaculia bacterium
GCAAGAGGCAGGCTGAAAGACCGGGCTCGAACGTTGGCGTTGGAGAGGTACCACCAGAGTTCCTCGAGCGTCTTTGGTGACGACCAGTTGATCGCAGGGTCGGCCATCGACCGCAGGGGAATGTAGGCATAGAGCAGCAGGGGCAGACCCGCCGCGATTGTCACCCGGATCAGGACTCGGAGACGGTTCTTCCACCCGGAGTGCGGCAGGACCAGAAGAACGAGGATTACCGGGGTCAGGGGCGCCAGGCCGATATGGCAGCTGAGCAACAGACCCCACAGCAGGGCTGTGATCTCGGGCCGGGCCTCGAGATCCAGGCTCATGAACACTCCAGCCAGCAGCAGTGCCTGGAGCGTGTAGACCTCGGCCATCAGGGCCTGCGACCACAAAGTCGGCGCCAGGGCCGCAACCGCCCCAGTGATGATTGCGCCGAACGTTCCCAGACCCTGGCGTTCGGCCCATGAGACCAACAGCACAAACAGAGCGACAGCGAAGATGGCCGAGAGAAGATTGGCCCGCCAGGCGATGTGGCCGTAGGGCACAAGCGTCATGAAGACCTTGGCCAGGATCATGTAGAGGGGCGCGCCCGGAGGATGGGCCAGACCCAGGGTCCAGGCCGCCGCGGTCAGTTCACCGGCATCGTGGACGTGGACCGTCGGCGCGAGACCTCCCAGGTAGAGGAGACCGAGGGCGAAGGCAGCCGGGACAATCAGTCGCCGCCGGGACGGTGTCTCAATCGGATCCCGACTCATGTCGCCCTCTCGTTCCTGACGATCAACCGATCCTCGAGTACGAGGAAGTCCAGGCCGGTCTCCAGGAAGACGGCGATTGCATCCTCGGGGTATTCGGTCAGGGGTTCTCCGCGCCTATTGAGCGAGGTGTTAAGCAGAAGGGGCAGGCCGGTTCGATCGGCGAAGGCGCGCAGGAGGTCGTCCAGCCCCGAGCCGTCCCCGGCGGTGACGGTCTGTGGCCTTGAGGTGCCGTCGGTGTGGATGACGGCGGGGATTCGATCGCGCCAAGTGTCAGCCACCGGCCAGGTGCGGAGCATGAAGGGGCTCGGACCCAGGCCCGGGAAGATCTCGTCACAAGCCTCAAGCAGGATGGCGGGTCCGAAGGGCTGAAAAGCCTCGCGTCGCTTGATGTCCTGGTTGAGGCGGGTCCTTGATGTCCCCTTTCGGGGGTCGGCGAAGATCGAGCGGTGTCCCAGTGCCCGCGGGCCCATCTCGCTTGAGCCCCTGAACCACCCACCGATCGAGCCCTCGGCCAGCAGTTCGGCCGTTCGGGCGACAACTCCTTCGCCAACCATTGATGGTTTCAGACCCGCCCCGGCGAGTGCATCATCGATTGCCTCGGGGGATGGGGTCGAACCCCAGAAGGCATGTTGGAGACGCCAGTCGGGGTCTGCATCAAGGGCGAGGGCCGCGCCGATGGCCGTGCCGGCATCGCCACCGACCGGCAGGGCGTAGACAATGTCCGCTCCACAGCCACTGGCGATGGCGCTGTTGAGGGCAGGATTGAGGGCTAGACCGCCGGCCAGGCACAAATGGCGCTCTCCACTTTCGTCGAGGAGTCGCCGGGCCATCTGCGTCGCCACGCCTTCGAGCGTTTTCTGGACTGCCCGAGCCAGCGCGAATTGTCGGTGCTGGATGGGCTCCGATGGCGACCGTCGGGGACCGAAAATATTCGCGAACCGATGGGTGGTCCAGGCGCCCCCAAAATCGAAGAGGCCGGGGTTGATGACCAGCCGGCTTCCGTCGAGTCTGCAGGCGGCTCCCATCTTGGTGACCATCTCCTCGGTCCCCGAGGCCGCCATCGCCATCACCTTGCCCTCTTCGCGGTTGTGGACAAAGCCCAGATGTTCGGTGACGGCGGCGTAGATCAGGCCGAGCGAGGCCGGGAAAGGGATCAGGTTCCGGCAGGCGATGGCTGGTGCTGGTCGGCGATGGGCGACAAAATTTCCTCCAGACCATGCCTCGGCGACGCCGTCGATCACCAGAATTGCGGCGGAGTCAAAGCCGGAGGCCATGAAAACCGCCCGGGCGTGGGACTCGTGGTGGTCGGTGCGTCGTATCGGCGCATCGATACCGAGGGCCCGGAGTCTTTCGGAAAGGCCGAGGT
>CAYSHZ010000359.1:0-3991 GCA_964430905.1 uncultured Thermoanaerobaculia bacterium
TGGTGCAGTCCACCAGGTCAGCCGTACCCCCGAAGAGGAAGATGCCACCGCCGCTGGTGAATCTGAAAGTCTCATTGCCCTTGACGTCACAATTATTGAGGTTCAGGGCGCCGTCAATACTGAAAATGCCACCACCACCATAACCCATAGTTCCGAAAATATCGGAATCAACACTGTTGAACGAGATCTCCGAAGAGAACAGAGTGGCGGTGCCGCGGTTGTAGAGGCCACCGCCCGAGCTTCCTGTGCCGTTGTTGGAGATGTCCGAATCGTGAACGATCAGTTGGGCAGATGAGGTGGTGGAAATTCCGCACCCTCGCCATGTGCAATTATTGTGGTGGACTGAACTGCCGGTCATGCTGAGGACACCGTTGTCCATCACGCAGATTCCACCACCGAGTTCGGCCTGGTTTTCGTCCAACTCAACATTTTCGAGGGTCAGAATACCGTTGTTGTAGATACCCCCACCCGATTCGGCGTGATTTGCGGATAACCGGACTCCTATGAGCGTCAGCGAGCCCTCGTTGAGGATTCCGCCTCCGTTCTGGGTGACTCCATTCATGATGCTCAGGTCACGGATGGTCACCGTGGCCCAGCTGAGGATCCGGAAAACGCGGTCGACGGCGTCTCCTTCGAGGGCCGCCCCCAGTATCGTCGATGTCGAGACGCCCATGCCCTCGATTGTCAGACTCTTGTCCACCTGGATGTCGGCCTCGATGTGATCCTGGGTGGTGAAGAGCTGCACAGTGTCACCTGCTTGGGCAGCGATGACCGCAGCCTGGATGGTGGTGTAGGGGCAGCCGGAAGGACAGACCTGCAGGGTCGCCGCATCGGCGACGACCGTGACCAGAACAACAGAGATCAGCAGCAGTCCGATGGGCAGATAGGAATGGGCATTGGCTCTCACGGCGTCTCCTTCCGAAGAATCGGAGCAAGGTTTGGTGTTCTCGCCAGTAACAACGACGGGTATCGACAAAGCCCGGAGAACGAAGCCGGAACCAGGAAGATTCCGGCTTCGGCTTATTGGGCGCCGCAGTTCAGGGTGAGGGGTAATCCCACCTCCAGGTGTTGCCGCTTTCGAATCCATCGGAGAAGATCGGGAGGTCGGCGAGGATCTCGAAGGCGCCGATGTCGCAGTTGACGCTGCCGTTGCCGTCGCCGTCGACCGGGCGGTCGAAACCGCGCTGGTCCTTGTCGGAACAATAGGTGCCGTATCCCAGGTCAATGGCCGGGCTGCCCTCCTCGAGAACGATACATTTCTTGGAGCTGCCGCCGACGTCGGTAAAGGTGGTCATGGCGTCGGCGACATTGACCTGATCTCCGGGTCCCGTCAGCAGACAGGTGTTGCCCCGTTGTTCGAGATTTCCGCCGGTGCTGGTGATACTGCCGCCGTCATTGTTACACTTCCCGACGATCAGGGTGTTGACCATGGTCAGGTCACCGCCGGCGACGTTCGCAATGGCGGTGCCGCTGGTGCCCGGGTTACTCAGGTTGGAGGAAATGGAAACATGGGTCAGGTCGAGGCTGTTGCTGTTGTAGATGGCGCCGCCAGGATCGTCGTGGGCCCAGTTGATAGCCAGGGAACAATTGAAGAGGCGGAGAAAACCGCTGTTGTAGATGCCGCCTCCGCCGCGAGCGTGAGACCCGGAATCATAATAGGTATGGTTTGCCCATATGGAGGTGCGACGGATCGTAGAAGAGCCGTTGTTGAAAACTCCACCTCCCGCGCCGTTTGACGCGGTGTTCCCGTAAATGGTCGAGTCCTCGATGTTGAGGTTGGTCCCCGTCTGATTGTAGATGCCACCTGCCTGAGTGGCCTGATTGTCGTTAACGCTCGTACGGTCGAGGTACAGACTTCCACCGGAATTGTAGATGCCACCCCCAATAAAGTCGCTCGAATTATCGGTGACCGCACAGTCTTTGAGAAACAGAAGGCTCTGGTTTCGGATGCCGCCGCCTCCGTTCGAGCTGTTTCCTCCCGTAATTGTGAGATTGGAGAGGTGGACTGCTCCGGTGCTGCCCGCAATATGGAAAACCCTATCGAGATCATTTCCGTCGATGGTGGCGCCCGAACCCAGACCCATGATGGTTAGCCCGGGTTTGATGTCGAGATCACCGGTAGCGGCCAGATCCTCTCCGGCGCCGGCGATGGTCAATGTGTATGTGCCGGCCCGGACGTAGATCGTGTCCGGGTCTGTCGTCTGGTTGGCTTTGATGATGGCGCCGCGAAGGGAGCAATCGTTGCCGGCGAATTGCCAGCAGGTCGTTGCCGTCGCACTGTCGTCGAAGCGATCCACGATGTAGGTATCTGCGTCCGCAATGGCCGAAAGACCAAACAGCAACAGTCCAATGATCAGAAAATACAGATTGTCGGTTTTCATGTCGTCTCCTCCAGATTTCCGAATCGAGGATTGGCGTCCTCTATCTATGAAAACGACGGTCAGAGCGAAACCGCACAGGACCAGGGCAAAGGCACACAGACCGGTGTAGCCATACCCTGGTCGGACATGCTACTGGCGCCTCCGAGGAGGCGCTCAGTCATTGAATTATCTGCCTATCTGCGCCCGCCACCGCGCCGGCCTCCGCCGCCCGAGCCATTCATCTGGCCCTGACCCTTCCTGACCTGCTGCCCGGCGCCATCAGCCTGAGCCTGTGCCTGGGTCTTGGTTTGAATTCGGCTGCCTTCCTCGACCTGGGCCGGTCGTTCCTGTGCGCCAACGAAACCGCCGGTCGAAAAAACCAGAACTCCGGCGCCGATCATTGCCGTCACTGCCTTGGTGTTCATCCTCATGATCAATCCTTTCCGGCGAGGAGTTTGTGGCATGTGCCGATCTCGCCGTTCACTCCCCTTCACAGCAGGTTTCGTGCCAGAATCGAAAATCCTCAGAACAATGACCGCAAACCACTCTCCAGAAATGACTTTATCGATTCTCGGGACCCAACGACGGATATGCCCTCTTGCCGTCGCACCGTGAACTATCCTGCAGCTTTTGCAGCCGACTGCAGGCGGTGCACCTCCTCACTCTGCACCCCCTGCCCGGCCGCTGTACTCTGTGAGCGAACGATGGAGGACCATGATTTCCGAAAACCAAGCCCCCGTTCTTGTCGATAACCTTCGCCTTGAGATCGGTCGAGAAGAGGAGTCACTCCGGCTCAAGACCGCGAAACGCCTAGGCATTGACCCCGCCGAGATTGCAACCGTGACCCTCAGCCGGCGAGCCGTCGATGCCCGGCGGAAGAGAGATGTCCACCTCGTCTGTCAGGCCCTCGTGACTCTGGAAGAGAACGCCACCCGGGAGAGACTCCTTCAGGCAGGCCTCGCCCGGAATCCCTCGAACACCGCCAGGGATCCCCTCGATCAGGAGATTCTGGACGGGATTCCCCACGGTGAGCGAGGCACTGGGACACCTCCAGTCATCATCGGCAGCGGACCCGGAGGCCTTTTTGCGGCGTGGCTCCTCGCAAGGGAGGGGTATCAGCCCATCGTCATCGAACGCGGCCCGGAGGTCGCCCCGAGGGTTCGGTCGGTCAAGGCCTTCGAGCGGGGCGGCCCGCATGACCCCGAGAACAACATCCTCTTCGGCGAAGGCGGCGCAGGAACATTCTCTGACGGCAAGCTGACCAACCGGAAGCGTACTCCGCTCAACCAATTGCTGCACCAACTGCTGGTGGATGCGGGCGCCCCGGCGGACATCAGGATCGATACCAAGGCCCACATTGGAACCGACCGGCTTCGAGCCGTCTTGATCCGGCTGCGGCAGCGGCTGGTATCCATGGGCGTCACCTTTCGGTTCGGCACCCGTTGGGTCGGCCTCGATCACGACAGCAACGGTCGAATCCAGGCCATCATCCTGGCCGGAGGGGAGAGGGTCTCGGCCTCGGTCGTCATTCCGGCCATCGGCCTCTCGGCCCGCGACACTTACGAGATGCTGTACGAAAGCGGCGTGGAACTGGAGTTCAAGCCCTTCCAACTGGGCCTCCGCATCGAACA
>CAYSHZ010000360.1:0-3988 GCA_964430905.1 uncultured Thermoanaerobaculia bacterium
ACCGGAACGCTGACCTACTTTTCCGTCCTGATCGAGTACGACAATCCAGAGGACTTCGACCTGATTGCCGACTCGGTTTCGGTCGATCCCGATCCGGCAGCGCCGGGGGATGACATCCACGTAACGTGGTCTGGGCGCGTCGGAGGCGCCGACAGCATTGTCGGTGGGTTCAATACCCGGATCTACCTCTCGAATGACACCAATATCACGACGGCCGACACGGGTCTGGCGACGATTGCCGAGAATGCGGCTTCGGACCCCGGGGACACCTTCGGGGATGGCGCCCCGGGTCGGACGGTCACCCTGCCGGCCGGCTTGAGCGATGGCACGAAGTACATCGGTATCATCGTCGACTACAACGACGCGGTCAACGAGAGTAACGAGAGCAACAACACCGCGTGGGACTCGATTACGATTGACAGCAGTTCGTCCCTCGACCTCGTGGCCGACAGCATCACGCCGCAGGCGGGATCGGTCGCGGCGGGTGCAAGCGTCAACGTCAACTGGTTCGGGCACCTGGACGGCGCCAGCTCGGGCGATATCTCCGGGAACTTCACAGTTGGTTTCTACCTCTCGAACGATGCGACGGTGACAACCGGAGACACCCTTCTGGATCGTGTGACGATCAATGGGCCGACAGCGCCTGGGGAGAGTTTCGGGGCCAGCGGGCGTTCGCTGACGATCCCCGGGGGGACGGCGTCGGGGACCCGGTACCTCGGAATGATTGTTGATGACACCAGTTTGGTCGATGAGACCAACGAGAACAATAATACCGCGACATCGCCAATCACCGTCACCGGGGGCGGTGGGGGAGGACAGCCTGATCTGGCGCCCAGTGGATGTTCGGTCAGCCCGTCAACGGTCGATGCCGGGGCGCAGATCACCGTCAATTGGACGGAGCGCAACCTCGGTGATGCGGAGGCGTCGCCGTCCATCACAAAGGTGTTTATTTCGCCGGATCAAACGTGGGAAGGCGCAGGGACCGACCCCAAACTGGGACAGATCATTCTTGGGTCCCTGGCTGCCGGTGTTCAACAGTCCCAGAGTCTTTCCGGTACCATCCCGGCCGGAACCGCAGATGGTTCCTGGTACATACTGGTTGTGATGGATGCAGCCGAGCAGGTTTCGGAAAGCAACGAGGGCAACAATCTCTGTGTGGCGACAATTACCGTCGGTTCCGGCGGCGGTCCGACGAACTCAGATCGTTGGTTGGTGCCGGCTGCGGCCTCGGCCTCCGGCTATGGTGGTTCGGATTGGCGGACCCAGGTGGCCATTACCAACTCGACCAATCAGGCCCGTCAGGCCACCATCTACTACGTCAGGGATTCCGCTTCGTGGCCCGGGGTTCTTCTGTCCGGTCCAATTTCGATCGGGCCCAGGCGCTCATACTACCTCGATGACATCCTTGCGACCCTGAGGCCGACGGCAGGTCTCCTGTATGTCGTTTTCGACGAGGCCGGACCTGTGGTGACCTCCCGAACCTACAACCGGGCCTCGGACGGTTCGACCTTCGGGCAGGGGATTCCAGGAATTCCGATGGGTGGCACGGCGCCCGATGAGTTGATCCTGCCGATGGTGCATTCCGGGGCGGGGCGTTTCCATACCAATCTGGGACTAGTTCAGGCATCCACCGGGTCGATGACCGTCGAAATCTCGATCTACACCGCCGGCGGGTCACTCCTGGCGACCCAGCAGCGAACGGTCATCGATGGGTGGGATCAGATCAATGACGTCTTCGATCGTTTGGGTGTTGGTGGCGCCAATGTTGAGGGTGGCTGGATCAGCGTTCGAATGGTCGGCGGTTCGCCGGATGCCTGGACCTGCTACGCCTCGGTCGTTGACGACGAGACCGGAGATCCGACCTATGTTGCGGGGGTTGCGGCTCAGTAGGGGCAACCCCGGTTTTGGGGTCGACCTCTCCAGAATAAATTCGGTTCAGTGGGTGTTCGACATCCATCAATTTCAAGGGAGTGACCATGAATTCCAAAATCAAAACCCTGGTCGCCATCGGTGCGGTTCTCGTTCTCCAGGCATGTGCATCCAGCGAAAAGCTCGAAGTGACGTCGACTCGGTCCCCTTTGCCCGCAGACTGCGAGGTCAGGATCTATCCTCCGGACGACAGCCGGCCAGAGCATTTCGAGGTTCTCGGAACAGTGGAATTCGGTGATGCCGGGTTGTCGGTGGATTGTGGGAAAGACGCCGTCAGGGAGGCGATGCGTGCAGAGGCATGCAAGGCCGGAGGCAACGGCGTCATCATCCTCAAGGAGAAGTTTCCGAGCCTGGTATCAACGTGCTACCGGGCGACTGCACAGCTGGTGTATGTCGAGAAATGACGATTCCGATTCTGTGACCGGTTGAGAGGAATTCGATCGCATTTGGCTTGCGGGGATGCGGTTCCTCTTTGTCGTGCGCCTCTGCGTTGAATTCCTCTGATCTATCCGTCGGAAGCGTTTTCTTCATCCTCAAGCCGTGCCTCCTCGCCCTTCTCCCTCTTGCTGCGGATGAACCAGGAGACGACCTTGGAGTCCTTGACGCCCCGGACAACGTCTTCGAGGTCGCGGTAGAGCTGCTCGTCATTGATGAAGGCGCCGGCGGCGCCTTCGCCGCTATCGAGTTTTTCGGCAGCCGATTTCAGGCTGGAAACCAGGCCCTGGAGGTCATCCAGGAACGTGTCGGCAAACTCCTTGTCCTGCATCAGGCGGGGCAGGGTGCCCTCTCCGCTGGACATCTCGGTCGCCACCGCGGCGATGGCGGCGGCGGCATTCTGGAGGGCCTCGATTGTTTCGGCCACTTGACGCCCACCGTTGGGACTTCTCATCAGGGCGGCGTAGGCGGAATCGGGGCGTTCCACGTCGATAGCCATCTGGGTCGTGATGCGGTGGAGTGACCGGCTGGAGGCCTTGAGTTCGTCGAGGATCTCTCCAGAGCCGCTGTCCTCTGACACCAGCCGCCCGAGCAGGCCCTCGCCTCGTTCGATCTTGGCCAAAATCGATCCCAGGGTGGCAACCGTCTGGGTCAGATTCTCGCTGAGGTGTGATCCGGAGTCGGGTGTTCTGGTCAGTTCTCCCAGGAGGCCCTCGCCGGCCTCGATTCGTCCCAGGATCGTCTTGAGAGACACCGAGATCGAGATCAGGTTCTGGAGTAAATCTCCGCCGGTCGAGACAAACTGCGAGAGCTCCGCCGGGTCGTGCCCGGGCACGATGCCGCCCTCCAGAATGCGTTCCTTGTCCGGTGAGCCGCTGGTGATCTCCAGGTACTTGTCTCCCAGGAGGCCCATCGACTTGATGGAGACCTTCGAGTCGGACCGGACCCGTTCGGTGTAGCGGGAATCCAGAGTGAAACGGATCTCGATCCGCGGTTGCTGAGCGCCGGCGGGAAGTTCGATGTCCTCGATGAATCCGACCGTGACGCCGTTGAGCTTGACCGGGGCGCCGCGCTCAAGGCCGGTGACGTTGAGAAAACTGGTCGAATATCGGGTATGACGGATGAAGAGCTGCCGCCGATTGCCGACCATCAGGATCGTCACCGCCACGAGGGTCAGGGCGGCAACAACAAGGAGTCCAACGCGCAGGTTGCGCTTGTTTTCGTTACGCATGGCTCACTCCTGCCTTGAAGAAATGCCTGACGGACTCCGGCCCGGATGTGCGTGCGGCCTCCAGCGAACCGTCGAAGACAAAACGGCCGTGTTCGAGGAAGGCGACGCGATCTGCGACCCGGAGTACCAGTGGAATATCGTGGGTAACGACGACAGATGTCACGCCGAGGCGTTTGTCGAGGTCGAGAATTAAACTGGCAATGGCCTCTCCCGTCAGGGGGTCGAGTCCGGTCGTCGGCTCGTCATAGAGGATGATCTCCGGCTCCAGGGCCAGGGCACGGGCCACCGCGACTCTTTTTCGCATGCCTCCGGAGAGTTCCGATGGGGCCAGGTCCTCGACGTCGTCCAGTTGTACCATCGCCAATAGTTTTGTCACCCGCTGGGCCAGTTCAA
>CAYSHZ010000361.1:0-3988 GCA_964430905.1 uncultured Thermoanaerobaculia bacterium
CTCGCTCGGGAGGGCGATGATCCTCCAGCCACGTCATCACGTCCTCGAAGTCCGGGACATCGGGCGTTCTTGCGTTGCGATAGCGCCGACTCCAGCCGGCGATCTGACGCTCCACGTACCCTTCCGGCCGGCCGAAATCCTCAAGGCCCAGCGCGTGGAAATCCAAGGCATGCAGTTCACGATGCACATCCACCAGCCGTTCACACAACCGTCGCATCGAGTCGGGACCGAGATCCAACCCCTCGGGCAAGTCACGGCGAAGAATCAGACCACGAATTCTGCGCATCAGAAAGAACGGCGAACCCAGCACTTCGGGATCATCACAGAAAACCACCGGTTCCGGCACGTATGAGAAATGTCCCGACAGGGCGGACAGCACAACCCACTCCCGGTGCATGTCATGGCCGCTCTTGGGCTTCTTTCCGAATGGCGGTCTCCGCAGAACAAAATCGTCCTGCCCGATCCTCACCAGGTAGGTCAGGTTCGAGTGACCCGAGGGAAACTGGGAAACCTCAATCGGTCCCTTGAGATCCGGGCGTTCCTTCTTGAGGAACTCTGCCAGACGCCCGACATCCAATTCCTCACCCGATCGCGGTACACGGGGTTCGTCACCTGAAGACATTGCTACCCTCCTTGAGTTCCTCGACCCGGGCCCGATAGGGTTTGAGGATCCGGCGGGCAAGGGAGAGTTTGTGGACCTCGTCGGCCCCGTCATAGATCCGGGCCGCCCTCTCGTGACGGTGGAAGAAGGCAATGATGGTGTCATCAGTCATGCCCAAACCACCGAACACCTGCAGCGCCCTATCCACAACCTTCTGCATCACATTGGCCACGACAAACTTGATCATGGAAATTTCCTGCCGAACCTCTTTCCAGCCGAGGTGCTCAATCTTCCAGGCCGTCTGCAGAGTCAGGGCACGAGCCGCCTCGATCTCGGCGGAACTTTCGGCAACCCACGCCTGGATGATCTCCCGATCTGCCAGCGTCTGACCAGGGGCGATCGTTCGGGTCACAGCTCTCTTGCACATCAGATCCAGGGATCGCCGGCAAATCCCAAGCCAACGCATCGTGTGGTGAATTCTCCCCGGGCCCAACCGTTCCTGGGCAATGCGGAAACCCGCCCCTTCGGGCCCAAGCAGATTTGACTGAGGCACCCTGCATGAATGGTAGAGAATCTCGGCGTGACTGAACCACCCATCGCCAGCGTGACCCATGACCGAAATGTTTCGGATGAGGTCAAATCCCGGCGTATCGGTGGGAACAATGATCATGCTGGCACGCTGGTGGGGGGGCGCCTCCGGATTGGTCACCGCCATGACGATGGCAAAGGCCGAACCATCAGCCGAGGTCGTATACCACTTCTGCCCGTTGATGACGTAGTCGTCGCCATCCTTGACCGCCGTCGTATCCATCATCACCGGATTGGACCCAGGCAGTTCCACCTCGGTCATCGAAAAACAGCTTCGGATCTCACCGGGAACCAGGGGATCAAGCCATGTCTTCTTCTGCTCCGGGGTCCCGTACTCGTGGAGGATCTCGATGTTCCCGGCATCGGGAGCTTGGCACCCGAAAACATAGTGTCCGAGCGGACTCTTTCCAAGGACCTCCGAAACCAGCGCGAAATCAGTCAGCGAAAGACCCATACCTCCATAGTCCCTGGGCTGCGCCGGACCCCAGAGACCCATCTGCTTGACCTTCGTGCGGAGTTTTTCGATCTCCGGCTCGATCTCACCCAGTTTCCGAGTCATGAATTCGGGTTCGAGAGGGATGACTTCCCGCTGAATGAACTGTTCCATCAGTTCGAGCATCACCCGGGTTTCCTCGCCGACAGAAAACTCCATCTCAACCTCCTCGGAGAAAACTTACTTTCCTCTTCAGTAGAGTAACACCACCAATACTTACCCTGTCAAGACCCTCTACAGAACAACTTTGTCAATTTTCAGCAACTCAAAATTAACTTGACTCTTCAGTTAAGTACAGTTATCACTTCCCGTCAGAACCCACAGCAGCATCCGGAGTGACCGCTGCGAGAGCCATCTCGGTCACCCTTTGGGCTATTGCGGTACCGTCCAACCGTCCCTCGGACCGGTACCAGAATGACAACCACGCCACCATCCCCATCAGGGTGTGCGCCGCAACCTCTGGATCGACCCCAGGCCGAAGCCTGCCTTCGCCTGAAAGCTGCTGAAGCGTGGCCTGGATCAACATTCGATAGGAACGAAGCCTCTGAACCACAACTCTCCGGTCCTCGCTCTCAAGGGCGCCCAGCTCGGTTGTCATGAGAAGCGTGAAGGCACGATCCTTGTCGCAGGTGATCATCCGGGCGTGGGTCTGGAGAATGACACGAAGCTTTTCCTGTGGACTATCGGTCTTCACCAGGGAAGCAAAGGTCTCTCGTTCCAGTTCATCCATGGCGAAGGTCATGACGGCAAAAAGGAGCTCCGTCTTACTTTTGAAGTGGTAGTACAACCCGGGTTTTGTGACACCGGCCTCCCGAGCGATGACCTCCATGGAAGCGCCGTCGAAACCTTTCTCCAGCAGAACCCTGGCAGCCTGACGAAGAATCACAGCCCGGCGATTGGCAGGTTCAGTCATCAACCCGTCCTCACTCCCAGGAGGAGGCATCACCCGTTTCGAAACCGTCCGAAAAAATCAGAGGAACCGCCCCGGTTGTGAACTCGAACACTGCACTCGGAGATCCCTCGCCACAGGGATTGACCGGCAGAACGTGCCAGAAGTACCGACTCGACTGATCCAGTGCGGTGGTCAACGTGTGGGAGGTTGTCTGGGATGAGCCGGAGTAGATGACCGACAACATAGAAGAGTCCGTCGCAACCTCGATTGTATATTCGCTGGTTCCCGAGACTGCGCTCCAACTCAAGGTAGGAACCGAGGCTACATCGACGGCGCCGTCAACGGGCTCAATCAGCGTGGGCGCATCAGGGACGCCTCTGAAAACAGACAACTCCAAATTGGCCTCGGCGGTTGATCCGCTGGGGTTGGATACCCCTGAAACTACCGTTGGATAGATCCCTTCCGGTGAAAGAAGGGTGGTGGAAACACTCAGCACGGAAGACCCCGGGGGTGTCACATCGGCCGGAGAAAAACTCCCACTCACACCGACCGGAAGACCGGACACCTCCAGTGTCACCGGCTCCGAAAAGCCGCTGAGCGCCTGAAGGGACACATCCACCGGGTGCGAGCCCTGCACGGCGCACACTTTGAGAGTCTCCGGCGCCACACTGATTTTGTAATCAACCAACGAGTTAATCGCCGCCAACGCATCGATTCGGCCCCAGCCGAAGACGTTGTTGGGTACTGCATCGCCGGCATCGCCCCCGCAGCCCTGGGCCGTCGTCAACGACAGCGCGGTTTGTTCGATCACATTCTCAACCGCATCGACGTCTCCGGTCAATTCCGGCTTTGCCGACAACACCAGCGCCACCAGGCCGGCGACATGGGGTCCGGCCATGCTCGTCCCGCTGTTGCCACCATAACCACCGCCCACCGTGCTCGATCGGATATCGACGCCGGGGGCGGAAATGTCCGGCTTGAGACGGTTGCTGCCGTCGATCGTCACCGGGCCGCGACTGGAAAACGAGGCGATATCATCGGAACTGTTGGTCGCGCCAACCGAGAAGGACTCATCGTAGATCGCCGACGGATCTCCGACCGTCGAACAACTCGAACCGTCATTTCCCGCGGAATGCACCGTGACAATTCCCGCAGCTCTGATGGACTGAACGACACTCAGGAGAACATTGGGGTCGGTGCAGCCTTCGTCGGGCGGACAACCCCACGAGTTATTGATGACATCCGGCGCCTTGGACGGATCGGGATTCTCGTCCGAAAGATCTGTCGGCGCCAGGAAGAACTGGTAACACTCGGCGTAGGTCGTCGGCGTCCCGACTCCCTGATCCATGTTACGGCAGCCGATCCACCGTGCACCCGGCGCCATGCCTACCTGGTTGCCCACCCCGTCGTCACC
>CAYSHZ010000362.1:0-3982 GCA_964430905.1 uncultured Thermoanaerobaculia bacterium
CGCCCGCGGCGGCGGCGCCTCGAACGCCGATCCACTGTTCCCAGTTGATGTCGAGCGCGGGGAGCCCTGTTTTCTGCTTTTTCGTTTTTCCCGGGGGGATGGGCGCCTCGGGCATCGACGCTGGCGGAGGGGATTGATTTCCCGACGATTCGGGCGGAATGCCCCCGGGTGTCGCGGCTGGCATGGGGGGTTCAGGTGGAGCGATGATCGGCGGCGGCGCCGGAGGTATGGCCATCCACGGGTCGGACGGCACGTCGTCGGCGACGGGATTTGTCTCGTAGGAAGAATCGGTGACCGGATCGTACTGATAGAACGATGGGAAAGAATCTTCCGGAGATTCCGAGACGTTGGGTTGTGGAACTGGCGATGGACGCCCTTCGAGGTCGGCAATCCGGGCCTCAAGTGCGTTGACACTCTTCTGGAATTTCCGGGACCTCATGAACCCGAGGAGTCCGAAGATGAAGCCGGCGATAGCGGCTGCAGGGAGGCCGATGACGACAAGGGCCAGAAGAACTTCCATCTATTCGATCTCCCTTCTTTGATTCGAGGGGGAGTGTATCGTAACTCTGTTGAGGTATACGGACAGCCATGTAGGAATGTCTGGCTTTGATGATGGACATCACTCCCTTGTGTCCCGTATACCGGGAAATGAACTCGGTCAAGGGTGATCTCCGGAAGAAGACGATCGTGGGCGTCTCGCTCATCGTCAGTCTTCTGTGTGCCTGTATTGGCGCCGACCAGGAGCAGAATGGTACCGAACCTTTTGGCGCCGCCTTCTCCGAGGCTGCCCTGGAACGGACCCGGCATCGTATTCGGTATGACGGGCGATACCGAGTTATCGATTATCCGGGCGGTGATGTTCCACCGACAGTCGGGGTGTGTACCGACGTCGTAATCAGGGTCTATCGAACTCTGGGAATTGACCTTCAGGAGAGGGTCCACGAGGACATGGTGGCCCACTTCGATTCCTACCCCCAGTTGTGGAACCTCTCAGGGCCTGACGCCAACATTGACCATCGAAGGGTCCCCAATCTTCAGACTTTTTTCAGACGGCATGGGGTCGCGTTACCCCTGTCGATCGATCCGAGTGAATACCACGTGGGGGATCTGGTTACCTGGACGGTCGGCGGAAGCCTTCCCCATATCGGGATCGTTGTTGATCGCCAAAGTACCGACCGACACCGACCCTTGATTGTCCACAATATCGGTTCAGGCCCGGAGCTTGAGGACATTCTCTTTGCTTTTCCGATGACCGGACATTATCGGTATCAGGGTGGGGGATAGGGGTTGAAGGGTCAAAGAGTCAAAAGGTCGCAGGGTCGATGGGTCAATGAGTCTCAATGCGGGTTACACTGTCTTGATGACTGAAATATCGAGGAGATAAGAATGAAAAACGCGTGTCTATTTGCTCTTACCGTTCTGTTTGCATTTGGGTGCGGTGGCTCCCAGGGAACCCAGCCCCCGGCGCCGGTCAATCGAATGGACTTTGCCATCGCCATTCATGGGGGAGCCGGTACGATCGATCGCGAGATGGACCCCGACCTTGAGCAGGCGTACAGGAAGGCACTGGAAGAGACCCTGAGGGTGGGGCGAGATCTCCTGGAGGCTGGAGGAACCAGTCTGGATGTCGTCGAACAAGTGATACGGCGGTTGGAGGATGACCCGCTGTTCAACGCCGGCAAGGGAGCCGTGTTTACACACGAGGGTGCCAACGAGCTCGATGCCGCCATCATGGATGGAGCGACTCGCGGATGTGGCGCCGTCACCGGCGTGACTGCGGTCAAGAATCCGATCTCCCTGGCTCGTGCGGTGATGGAAAAGAGCCCCCATGTCTTTTTTTCGGGCAAGGGCGCGGAGGCTTTTGCCGAGACGATGGGTTTCGAGAAGGTCGAACCGGACTATTTCTTTACACCCAAGAGGTGGGAGAGACTCCAGAAGGTACTGGCTGAGGAAAAGGCCAAGGCCGAAGTTCATGGAACTGTTGGAGCAGTCGCCCTGGATCGCCACGGCCATTTGGCCGCAGCAACGTCGACTGGTGGCATGACCAACAAACAGTTTGGCCGGGTCGGGGATGTCCCTGTGATCGGGGCGGGTACCTACGCCGATGACGCAACAGCCGCGATCTCGTGCACAGGCCACGGAGAACAGTTCATTCGGAATACCGTCGCATCGCGGGTCAGTGCAATGATGGAGTATCAGGGAGTGAGCCTGAACGAGGCTGCAACGACGGTCATTCATGATGTTCTTCAGCCTGGAGACGGTGGTCTGATCGCGGTCGACCACGATGGTGCCATTGCCCTGGTCTTCAGCACCGCGGGCATGTATCGCGGGGCTGCGGACTCGGCCGGTCGGTTTGAGGTTGCCATTTGGGAGCAGTAAGATGTTTGTTGGCTTGTTGGAGGGATCGATGAAACGTTGTACAGGCTTGCTTTTTCTATTTTTCTTGGTGTCGGCCACGATTGGCTGCGAACAACTGGCGTCTCTTCAGAATTCGAGTTCGCGAATCTCAGGCAAATGGCAGAAGATGGAGATCTCCTTTCCGGGGGACGATGTCTACGATTTCTCTGACCGGATCATCACCGTCAACGGTATCGAGGAAGGAACCTATCGTTTCGAAGGGAGATCACAGTTGGAGGTGACTCTCAGGGGGAGCAGTTCAGTCTATGAAGTTGAGTTCGTCAATGATTCCAAGATGATCTGGTACCGAAAAACTTCCAAAGGCCGGGATCGGGTCTCCGAGTGGGTCAAGGCGGAGTGACACTGCACAACGACTCTCCGACCTCAGGGCACCATCAGATTATAGAGAACGACACCGCTCCGAAATCACGAAAAAGACCCCTTTCCGGACGGAAACGGGCTAGCCTCCTGCCCTGAGGATCGACCTCGCAGCATTGGCCTCTCTGGTATCGGGCGCCAGTTTGAGAAAACGGTCCATGTCCAGAAGCATTTTCTCGGTCTTTTTCAGTTTCTGCCACACTCGCCCACGGTAGTAGTAGGCGTGCGCAAAACCGGAGTCCGTCTTGAGGCATGTGTCGAAGGCCTTGCGTGCCTCATCCCAGCGCTCCTGGTACATCAGAGCCAGGCCTATTTGAAACTGGGTCATAGCGCGGTCGGCACCATTTCTGAGGGCCTTTTTCAGGTATTGCTCGGCCTGTGAGTATTTTCCGAGCCGAATCTGGGAAGCTCCCCGCCAGTACCAGCCCCATCCATTCTTGGCGTCATTTTCTACGAGAGTTTCAGCCCGATCCCGGGCCTGTTTCCACGCCTTGGTTGCGGGTGTTCTCTTTTTCTGCCACGAGAGGATCTCTCCCAGGAAGTAGGGTGCCGACGGGTCTTGGCTGCTTTTCCTGGTGATGGAGTTCAGCTTGGTGGCCGCCTTGTCCAACTGCCGCTCCTGAGCAAGCATCAGGGCCCATGCCACCTCAAAGCCGGTCGATTTTCCGAACTTCGCCTTCGTCTCCTCCATCAAGGTTCTGGCGTCATCATGCCGCCATGCCGCCAGATCCAGAAGAACCGTCTGCCGGAACGAACTCTCGTTCATTTCAGCCGCGGGTTCCTCGTCATCAGCCCGTTGGCCTCCTCCGCGCTGGGCCCATGCGGGGGCGGTCGCCAAACAGAGAAGGATAAGCACCGTGGCGGTGATGGATTGGGTTTTCATCATGACCTCCGAGTCGGCCTTGAGTATACACCGGGGGCTCAGAAAAATGGGGCCCCGAAGGACCCCAGAACGTAATGGAGAATGCTTCTTACGGCTGATAGTCCGCTGTCAGCGTGAAGTTGGCAGTTCCCGAGGAGGAGTAGTTGTAGACCTTGATCTGGTAGGTGCCGGAGGCGCCTCCCGTATCGTAGCTCAGGGTCTCGGGCTTCGATGTGCTGATGCCCTTGGCAACCTCGGTTCCCGAGGGATTGTAGAGGTAGAGGTCGAGGTCGTTGGTGTTGTCCCAGGTCAGGGAGAGGTCGATGGTTCCGCCCGAGACCGTCA
>CAYSHZ010000363.1:0-3976 GCA_964430905.1 uncultured Thermoanaerobaculia bacterium
CACCGTCGGCCAACCCGAACGCGTCACGCAGAACCGCGTCATTGCCCTGTTCCGAGACGAGCTGGGCTACGAGTATCTGGGCGACTGGTCCGACCGCGACGGCAACAGCAATATCGAGGAGGCGCTGCTCTCGGGATGGTTGGGGAGGAGGGGTTACGAAGGGGCGCAAATCAGCGCGGCCCTCCACAGGCTCCGCACCGAGGCGGACAATTTCAGCCGCACGCTCTATGGCAACAACCAGGCGGTCTACAGGCTCCTGCGCTACGGCATCCCGGTCAAGACCGAGGCCGGCTTGGCGACGGAGACCGTCCACCTGATCGATTGGGCCAACCCCGAAAGAAACGACTTCGGAGTCGCCGAGGAGGTGACGCTCAAGGGTGCGCAGGAGCGACGCCCCGATATCGTCTTGTATGTCAACGGCATCGCCGTCGGCGTTCTGGAGTTGAAGAACAGCCGCGTCAGTGTCGGTGACGGTATTCGCCAGAGCCTTTCGAATCAGCAACCGGAGTTCAACGCCTGGTTCTTCAGTTCGGTGCAGTTCATCTTCGCCGGCAACGACTCCGAAGGGCTGCAATACGGGGCGATCGGCACACCGGAGAAGTACTTCCTGAAATGGAAGGAAGACGAAGGCGGCGACAGCCGTCTCAAGCTGGACAAGTACCTGCTGAAGATGTGCGACAAGGTCCGGTTGATCGAGTTGATGCACGATTTCGTGCTCTTTGACGGCGGGGTAAAAAAGCTGCCCCGCGCCCATCAGTACTTTGCCATCAAGGCTGCCCAACGGAATGTTCGCCGAAAGCAGGGCGGCATCATCTGGCATACCCAGGGTAGCGGCAAGAGTATCGTGATGGTGCTTCTGGCACGGTGGATTCTGGAGAACAATCCCAACGCCCGCGTCGTGATCATCACCGACCGTGACGAGCTGGACAAACAAATCGAGGGAGTCTTCACCGAGGTCGGTGAAACCATCAAACGGACCAACAGCGGGCGCGATTTGATGGACCAACTCGGCCGGGCCACACCGCGCCTGCTGTGCTCGCTCATTCATAAGTTCGGGCGGAGGGATGTGGATGATCTCGACGCCTTCATTCAGGAACTCGAAAGCCGACCGAGTTCGACCGTGGGCGAGGTCTTCGTTTTTGTGGATGAGTGCCACCGTACCCAGACCGGCAAGTTGCATCGGGTGATGAAGGCCGTGATGCCCAACGCGGTATTCATCGGTTTCACCGGTACGCCCTTGTTGGCGAAGGACAGGGCAACGAGCCAGGAGGTCTTCGGGGGCTACATCCATACCTACAAGTTCAGCGAAGGCGTCGAGGATGGTGTCGTACTCGACCTGGTGTACGAGGCACGGGATATCGACCAACGCCTTGGGTCCGAGGACAGGATCGATGCGTGGTTCGATGCCAAGACCAGGGGCCTCAACGACTGGCAGAAGGACGAGCTGAAGAAGAAATGGGGCACGATGCAACACGTGCTCAGTTCCAGGTCTCGAATGGATCGGGTGGTCAGCGACATCGTCTTCGACTTCAGTGTCAAGCCGCGCCTTTCCGGCGAACGGGGCAACGCGATCCTTGTGGCCTCCAGCATTTACGAGGCCTGCAAGTATTTCACTCTTTTTCGGAAGACGCCGTTCAGGGGCAAGTGTGCGGTCGTGACCTCGTACAACCCTCACGCCGGGGACGTGACCCTGGAAGAAACCGGCGCCAACACCGAGACCGACAAGCAATTCATCTATAACACCTACATCGAGTTATTGAAGAACGTCGACGCCAAGCCGGGTATGAGCGCAACCGAAAGCTACGAAGAAAGGGCCAAGTCCCTGTTCATCAGGGAGCCGGCGAACATGAAACTCCTCATCGTTGTGGATAAGCTCTTGACCGGCTTCGACGCCCCGCCATGCACTTATCTCTACATCGACAAATCCATGCAGGACCATGGGCTCTTCCAGGCGATCTGCAGGGTCAACCGGTTGGACGGCGATGACAAGACCTCCGGACACATCGTCGACTACAAGGATCTGTTCAAGAAGGTCGAGAACGCCATCGCCGTCTACACCTCCGACCTGGACCACAGTGCCGGTGGGGCGGCGCCCGAGGTCCTTCTGAAGGACCGCCTGAAAAAGGGCAAAGAACGACTGGACAACGCCATCGAAACGCTGGCCCTGTTGTGCGAACCGGTCGAGCCGCCCAAGGGAGAGCTGGAGCACATCCACTACTTTTGCGGCAACACGGAGATCCCGGCGGACCTGCAGAAAAGGGAACCACAGCGAGCCGGCCTCTACAAGGCGACCGCCGCGTTGGTGCGCGCATATGCCGGCATAGCCGATGAATTGGAAACTGCCGGGTACAGACCTGCGGATATTGTGCGAATCAAGAGACAACTCAAGCACTACCTCGATGTCCGTGAAGTTATCCGAAACGCCGGCGGCGAAACCCTCGACCTCAAGGCCTACGAGGCTGACATGCGGCATCTGATCGACACCTACATCGAGGCGGATGAGCCGAGGAAGATCTCGCCCTTCGATCATCTCGGTTTGCTCGAGCTGATCGTGAAGACCGGCATCGCCGACGCCATCGCCCAGCGTTTGGGCAGGCTGGGGGACAACACGAGGGCGATTGCCGAAACAATCGAGAACAACGTTCGTCGAAAAATCATCAAGGAGAGCCTGAACGACCCGGCATTCTTCGAGAAGATGTCGGAGTTGCTGGACGAGATCATCGGCCTTCGTCGTGCCAAAGCAATCGAGTATGAGGAGTATTTGCAGCGGATTGCCGACCTGGCGCGGAGAGTCGAGGTGGGAGTAGAGGACGACACACCGAAGCAGTTGAAGAACAGCCCGGCGCTGAGGGCTCTTTACAACAACTTGAAGAAGATCGAGGAGGAATCGGCCCGGGACGATCGGGCAGCCGTTCCGGCAACCGACTACACGGTCACCGGTGATGCGGTGCTGGATATGGCACTGTCGCTTGACGCGACTGTCAAGCGGGTTCGCCCGGACGGATGGCGCGGGGTCCAACCCCGAGAGAGGGTCATTAAGGCCGCCCTCTATGAAGTCTTGGGGAATGAAACGACGGTAGAACGGATCTTCTCGGTGATTAAGGCGCAGAGCGAATACTGATGGTTTCAAGAATCACCCTCGGTGAAATCTCGGTCGATGTGGTCCTCAAGAACATCAAGAATGTTCACCTCAGTGTCTATCCACCGACCGGGCGTGTTCGGATTTCGGCCCCGGCCGGTATGAGCCTCGACACGATCCGTGTCTTCGCAATCTCCAAACTGGGTTGGATCAAGAAGCAGCAGGCGAAGCTCCGGC
This sequence comes from uncultured Thermoanaerobaculia bacterium, assembly GCA_964430905.1. Lineage (GTDB taxonomy): Bacteria > Acidobacteriota > Thermoanaerobaculia > Thermoanaerobaculales > Sulfomarinibacteraceae > DAOWGJ01. The sequence goes on from CAYSHZ010000363.1 coordinate 3,317, forward strand.
AACAGGAACGCGAGACACCTCGTGTTTTTATCGACCGGGAAAGCCACTATCTCTGGGGGAAACGTTACCTGCTGACGATCTGCGAGCATGATGCAGCCCCCGTTATTGAGCTGAAACACCGGAAGATGCATCTTTGGGTCCGGCCCGGAACCGACGAGGGGAAACGGCGCGCCCTGGTTGATCGATGGTATCGGGAGCAGATCAAAAAGGCCGTGCCCCCGCTGCTGGCACATTGGCAGCCGGTGCTGGGTGTGAAGGTGGAGACCTTCTTTGTTCGACGGATGAGAACTCTGTGGGGAAGCTGCAACTTCAGGGCACACACCATCCGGCTCAACACGGAACTGGCCAAAAAGGCGCCGGAATGCCTTGAGTATATCGTCGTGCACGAACTGATGCACCTGCTCGAACCGACCCATAACGCGCATTTTGTCGAGTTGATGAATCGTCACCTTCCCCACTGGCAGTCCCTGCGGGATGAACTCAATCGTGTTCCGCTGGGTCATGAGGATTGGGGGTATTGAGGATGGGATGCAACTCAGAGGCAGTTCATGCCCGACCATGAGCTGTGGCGGAATTGGACGACTTTCACCGAACTCGGAGGGCGAGCGGTTTCGGAGGGCGAGGTTGCCGTGGCGCTGCGGGGATGTAAGGCGCCGTAGC
>CAYSHZ010000364.1:0-3962 GCA_964430905.1 uncultured Thermoanaerobaculia bacterium
GCCACACGAGGCGTTCTGAGGCGAGTCCAGTTCGAACGATCGGCGCCAGTTGATCGACAACCGCACGCACGAAGGGAGCGTCGGCCGTCTTGCAGCGTTGTTTGAGGCTCTCACCGGTGACGGATGACACCAGGCCCTTGCGGTATTTCGGCTCCCAGAGTTCCTCCGAGATTCTGATGGGCGCCTTGATGACTTCCGGTGCAAGGTCAACGGCCTCAGGCCATAACATGTCTTCTTCATGGAGGGCGCTGCCTGTCAGAAAGAAAGTGGCAGGCAGACCGAGATCTTCCAGAATCGGGAGTGCGTTGACGAGATTGTTGGCGTAACCGTCGTCGAAGGTCAAGGCCACGGAGAATCGGTCGGGTGACAGCTCGCCAGAAAAGAAGCGTTGGAGTGGGACGATGTCACAGGATGATTGCAAGCGCTCAAGGAGCATTCTGAAACGTGCCGGTTCGAGGAACCGGCTCCTGATCGGCAGGTGGGTTGCGTCACCGATACCGTGAAACAGGATGACACGTGAGCCGGTCCGGGGGTGCTGCAACACGGAGTCAAGACCGGCGGTTATCAGTGTCCCCTCGAGGGCCCATCGGATTCTTCGAGCCAGTCGGGCCGCACGGGAGGTTCGGAGCCTCTTCTTCATCTAGTGGCCTTCCGACGCGGCCTGCTGCTCGGGTGGAGTTCGGTCGATGTAGCCAAGGGCTTCAAGGTTGGACTGGTCGTTTCCAACCGGGACGAGCGTGACGGGACCCAGATCCCGGCGCAATTTGGCACAGGCGGAGAGTTGGCGGTCGAGAATCTGGTGGAGGCCTCCGGCGAACTCGGGTTCAACCTCCAGCACGTTGTTGGATTCGTGGGGGTCGGAGCCGAGGAAGTAGAGAGCCTCAACGGGCTGATTGAGATGGTTCCACCAATTCGTGCCGCCGACGTGTGGTGTCACCATCAGCTTTGCGTTTGGTGTACGAATCGCGTGCCAATCGGGTCCCTGTAGAGGCGCCTCGGCGAAGACCGGCCGGGCAAGCGGAGCCGGAGACCAACCCTGGAGAATGCCCCTCAGGTCTTTTCCTTGGAATGAAAGGCGACCAGTTTCAATGCCGACCAGAGACAGGATCGTCGGCATGACGTCGGTCAGCTGAACCTGGCCGGGGATGGTGCCCGAGTCCGGAATCAGGCCAGGTGCGATGAAGATCAGGGGGATGTGCAGCAGTTCGTCGTGCAGGTGGTGGCCGTGTTCGACGGGGCGTTCTCCCAGGATACGGTCGTGGAGGTTCTCGCCGTGATCTGCAGTGATGATGATCAGGGTGTCAGCGAGGTTGAGTTCTCGGAAGAGACGCCCAAGATGACGGTCCGCAAAGGCCAGATCGCTGTCGTAGGCTGCGGAGGCCTGGTCGGACGCCAATTCTCCGCCGCTGAACCCGCTGTGGGTGTTGGGGAGATGGACCTCGTAGGTGTGGAAGAAAAGAAAATACGGCTGATCACTGCCGGAACGCAACCACTCGATGGCAAGGTTAACGCCATTTTCGACGTCCTCACCCGTGAGAGTTTCGGGCTCGAAAAACCGATCGAAGCCACGGTCGAAGCCGTAGACCGTACCGACACCGCCGCCTCCGGTGACCGCCAGCGTCCGGTAGCCGTTGGACCTGAGGACCTCGGCGAGGGTGTGGATCGAAGGAGACAGTTTTGGGATGACCGAGGCATAGCGATGACCCTCAAGGTTGAATCCGTGAACCGCCGGATGCATTGAGGTCATCAGGGACATGATGCTGGGAACCGTCCATGGCGCCGTCGCCCAGGCACTCTCGAACCATCGGCCGGAGTGACCCAGCCGATCGATGGCTGGAGTCGTTGGCCTTTCCTGATATCCATTGAGACCAACATGGTCTGCGCGCAGGGTATCGACCAGGATGACGACGACGTTTCGTTGCCCTTCGATCCGGTTTCGGGGGTCAGGCCTGCTCAATAAGACCACTGCGATCAGCGCGATCATGACTCCTGCGGCGGTGATCCACCGTGTACCGTTCATCATGGCCCCATGGTAGCTGGTCAGGGACGAAGACGCAGGGGTCATCAAGACGCGGTACCATTGATCGATGAACGAGATCCTGCTGCAACAAATCGACGGGCCCCTCCTGGTTTTGACCCTCAACGAACCCGAAAGAGCCAACCCCCTGTCGCCGGAAATGGCGACGGCATTGACCGCTGCGCTCGAATCTGCGGCCCGAGAACCTTCGGTTCGGGCGGTCATCCTGGTTGGCGCCGGCAAGCACTTCAGTGCAGGCGCCGATCTTTCCGCCCTTCAAAAGGTCGCGGAAGGGGGTGACATCGAGGCCAATGTGGCGGACTCCAGGCGCCTGGAGGCTCTTTTTGCCGTTCTGTTGGGACACCCGAAATTGACGCTGGCGGCGGTCGGTGGGGCGGCGATTGCCGGTGGGTGCGGCCTGGCGACGGCCTGTGATTTCGTTGTCGCGGAGCCCCACTCCCGTTTCAGTTACACCGAAGTCAAAATCGGTTTTATCCCGGCCCTGGTTTCGACCTTTTTGACCCGGAGAGTCCCGGGTCATGTGGTGCGGCGTCTGGTTCTGGATCCGGAGATTTTGGACGGTCGTCAGGCGCTTGAGTTGGGATTGGTGGACGAACTGGCCGAAGACGGAAAGGCTTTGGTTCGGGCCCGGGAATTGGCCCTTTCGATCTGTCGAAAGGCCTCACCGTCGGCACTGGCTGCGACCAAGACGTTAATGAACGATTCTGTCGGAATGGGCTGGCGGGAAGCCCTGAGGGTGGCCGCGGAGGCCAACGTCGAACAGCGAATGCACCATGAGTGCCGGAGAGGCGTCCGGTCCTTCCTGGAGACCAAAGCTACACCGGATTGGCTGACTCAGGCCGAGGAGCCGGAAGGAGGGGATGACTCATCCCCTGTTACCCGTTAATTCCAAAATCGATCCGGCCATCCTTCCACAGAGCCACCTCGATCTCGTAGCCCGTCGGGTCGGTGATGTACCACGCCAGGGAATGGGGCCACTGGATGACGCCGTCGTAGAGGAGGGGTAGATTCTCGCGTTCGATGGTTTCGAGCCACTCGTTCTCGTCGGTGATGCGCAATCCGAAGTGGGCCATGCCGTGGAGTTTGTGATCGCCCAGCTCGAAGCGGTCGAGGTGGCGGCGCTCGGCGTGTTCGTAAATACACAGCATGGCATCGCCAGATCTGATGACGCCCCAGCGGACGCCGTCCTGCTGCCCCTCTTCTACGAAAACGAGAAAGCGACTATTTCCTTGTTGGCAGGGGGTGCTTGACGGTCAGTTTCCGTGGCTCACCTCGAAAAGCGATGGTTGCAATCCACTGGCCGGGAACCTCGTGCCGGAGCAGAGTCCAGCGGCCGGCCTCGTCCGTATCGCCGCCCAGCGACAGGAGGCGGGGTGGACTGTCGGGGTCGGGATCAACCTCGACCTCCCGGACCGGGACCGTCAAACCACTGCCGGTCGCCTTGAGGACGGCTTCCTTGGCTGTCCAGCAGTGAAAGAACACTCGGTGGCGCCGGTCCTTCTCGGCCTGTTCGACGGCAACGGCTTCGGAAGGGGCAAAGAACCGCCTGGCCAGCCTTTCGATCGGCGTCTTTCGCCCCAGTTCCTCGACATCGACTCCGAGCTCGAGGTCTTCGGTCATGGCGATGACGATGGTGTCCCCCGAGTGGGAGAGGTTGAATTTCAACTTCGAGGGCGGATTGAGATCCGGCTTCCCGTGAGGGCCGAGGACGAAATTCAGGCCTGTCGGGTACTGGCCGAGGCGTGTTCCCAGAGCCCTTCTGAGGGCTGCTCGTGCCGTGATGAAGATCAGTCTGGGGTGATCGACCGTGAATCTGGCAGCCTTGGCCCGTTCTCCGGGGTCGAGAAGATCCAGGTCCGATGCTGTCCCTCCGGGAGGGGGAACGATCAGCAGAGTAACGGTCTTCACAGCACGACCAGGGGAA
>CAYSHZ010000365.1:0-3944 GCA_964430905.1 uncultured Thermoanaerobaculia bacterium
TTTTGTAGTGGTGCCCAGGCGCGGAATTGAACCACGGACACGCGGATTTTCAGTCCACTGCTCTACCGACTGAGCTACCTGGGCACTCCAGGTCCGGGTTTTATAGCTCACGACCCATCGTGTGTCAACCGTTTGATATCACCCTCCACCAAGACTTCGGTACAATGCCCCCGTGGAAATTCTTAAATACTTTCTCGAGACCGGCTGGATCTCCAAGATCGTTCTGATCGTTCTGGTGATCTTTTCTTTGGGTTCGTGGTCCGTCATTCTGGCGAAATGGCGGGAATTGGGCGCCGCAAGGCGTGCGTCGGATCGATTTCTCAAGGCTTTCCGGAATGCCGCAAGGCTCAACGATGTCGCCCAGGCTGTCACGAAGCATCGCGACGCTCCTCTGGCCTCTATGTTCCAGGCGGGCTACACGGAACTCGAGACCCAGATCAAGGCGGCCCAAAAGGCTGCCGGCAACGAAGGTGTCTATCGGATTCGGAGCCTCGACAACGTCTCGAGGTCACTCGAGCGAGCGGTGGGCGCCGAAAGGGAACGCCTCCAGAGGGCCCTGCCCATCCTGGCGACAACGGCCAGTGCGACGCCGTTCATCGGCCTCTTCGGCACGGTCTGGGGCATCATGAACACCTTCATGGCGATCGGCGCCACCGGATCCACGTCGATTACTACCGTGGCCCCGGGTATCGCGGAGGCGCTGGTCAACACGGCCGCCGGTCTCCTGGCAGCCATCCCTGCAGTCGTTGCCTATAACCATCTCCTGGCGAAGATCCGTAAACTCAACAGGATGATGGACGATTTCACCCTGGAGTTTCTCAATCTGGTCGAACGGAACTTCACCTGATGGCAGGACACGTTTCTTCTTCCGAGCTTGAAGACATGGCGGAGATCAACGTCACACCCCTGGTTGACGTCATGCTGGTGCTCTTGATCATTTTCATCATCACGGCGCCGATGCTGGCCCAGGGCCTCAAAGTCAATCTTCCGAAACAGAACGCTCCCTCGCTGGCCGACAAGGGCCCCGAGCCGGTGGTGCTCTCCATCACGGCCGACCACATCATCCTGCTCGGTGACGAGCCGATTCATCTTCAGCTCTTGCCGGACCGCATTGGTTCCCTCCTGGGAGGCCAGGCGAGGCCGGTCTACCTCAAGGCCGACGAATCCGTCCCCTACGGCGAGGTCGTTCGGGTGATGGCGGTTCTGCACTCGGTCGGTGTCGAACAGATCGGTATGGTGACCCGGCCCGAGGACGACTGAGTGGACCCGGTTTCCCGAACTCTGGCCGAGATCGAGAGGCACCGGCCCCGGCTTCTGCCCTTCATCATTCTGGCCCTGGCCCTGCACGTCGGCATCGTGTGGACGGCCTTCATGATCGGCAAATACAAGCCCGGACCACGAGCGGCCCAACTCCCCTCGGTGTCCGTCCGGCTGATCCGGGAACCCGTTCACAAGAAGAGACGCTCGTCAGTGCCTGCCGCCCGCCCCCAGCCGGCGGCAACACCAATGCCCCAACCCACGGCGCCCCCGATGGCGACCCCGGTTCCACTGCCGACAGCAGCACCCAAGATCGCACCAGAGACAACGTCCCGCCCCAGCGAGGACGCCATGCCGACCATCGATGCCAAGAACACACCCGCGCCGACCCCGCCACCAGCGGCCCAGACCGGCGCCGGCAGAGGCGGCTTGAGCCTTGGCGGTGACACCGACTCCGGCGGGGAGCCCGGCATCCCTTCCGATTTCCAATTCACCTACTACCTCGACCGAATGCTGGCCCTGATAGAGAGCCGTTGGTTCAAGCCTCCTGTTCCCCTGGGCGTCGGCGCCCGGGCACGCTTCACCATTCTCCGCAACGGAAAACTCAAGGGCATCACCCTGGAGGAGACATCCGGCTACCCGACCTTTGATCGCGCGGTCCTGCGCGCCCTCTATGCCGCCAATCCCCTCCCGCCCCTGCCTCCCGCCTACATGAAATCCAGTTTGACCGTCCACCTCAGATTCACCAACAGTGGGTGAAGAACCCGCCCACGTAGGAGTCAGTATGACACTCAATACCGCCGCTCAATTTCGAATGCTGTCAGCCATCAGCGATCAGCTATCAGCACGATTTCCAAGACGATGGAAGATTGCTGTGCTGATGGCTCTAATGGTCCTGATCACCCTCCCCTCCGGCGCCGAGGGCGACGATGTCTACCTCGAGATCACACAGCCCGGACTCAACAGGATCGCCGTTGCGACACCTCCACTCTTGATCCTGCCGGGCACTCCCGTCGACGTTGCCCAGCCCTTCCAGGAAACCCTGGACGGAGACCTCCGCGCCGCCGCGCCGATCGCAGTTGTCGACCCACGGCTCTACGCCTTGGTCGAGGATGATCCAAGACCAGAGATCCTGCACCAGCGCTGGCGGTCGATCGGCGCACAATTCCTCTTGAGCGGCACCATCGTTCAGGCGGGGGGTCAGGTCGTCGTTGAGGCCCGGCTGGTCGATTTGGTCTCCGGGGAACTGGCATTTGCCAAGAGGTACCGTGCAGGGATCTCGGCGACCTCGGTCGCGGCCCACACGATTGCCAATGATCTCGTCCAGGTCTTCACCGGTCGACCCGGTCCATTCCTCTCAAGAATTGCCTTCGTCTCCGACCGCTCGGGCGAACCGGAACTCTGGATGATGAACTGGGACGGCGCCGATGCCCGGCAGTTGACCAAGCACGGCTCGATCGCTCTGGCCCCCACGTGGTCGCCCGACGGGCGTCAGCTGGTCTTCACCTCCTTCCTCAGGGGCAGACCAGCCCTCTACCTTCTGACACCGTCCGAGGGCTACTTGAAACTGCTGTGGGACAAGGGCGGAGTCAACTCTTCGGCAGCCTTCTCCCCCGACGGCAAGAACATCGCTTTTGCCTCAAGCATCGACGGCAACGTCGATATCTGGATCATTCCGACCGCCGGCGGCGAGGCTCGCCGCCTGACCACCGCCCGAGCGATCGACACCCAGCCGACCTGGGCGCCCAACGGCCGTCAGATCGCCTTCACCTCGGCCCGCTCGGGCTCGCCCCAGATCTACCAGATGGATGCCGACGGCACCAACGTCCGTCGTCTGACCTTCGGCGGGGCCTTCCATGACGAGGCCACCTTCTCCCAGGACGGGATGAGGATCATCTGCACGACCAAGGTCGGCAGCCGCTTCCAACTGGCGACCATTGATATCGTCACGGGAAAGCGCACCGTAATCCCCGGGCCGGGAAGCAACGAAAGTCCGGTCTTCTCGCCCGACGGCTCGATGATCGCATTTGAAAGCAGCCGTACGGGTGAGCCCCAGATCTTCATCACCGATGCAGCCGGTGTGCCACACCAGTTGACCAACGAGGGATCCAACCATTCCCCGGCATGGACGGGTGCGACTCAGTAGAGAGGCGCAAGCCCACCCGACCATTGCTCTCTCATGTAGAGATAACTCAGGTAGACTGTCAATGGGCAAACACTCCGGAAGGACAGCACCATGAGTGACCGAAAGTATCGCCACAGCGGCTATCAGGACGATGATGACCGAGATCGGGATGTCCGTCGCCCCTCGTCGGGGCCCAGGACCTTTGGTCTCGAAGGCGCCCCCCGGGGACGTGGTGTCGGCGCCCCGGCCGAGGCCACCTTCAAGTGTGCCCGGTGCGGAAACGAGATCAAGAACCCCGAGATCCTCAATGACACAACCTGCCCTTCCTGTGGCAGCGCCCTGCATTCCTGCACCAACTGTACGTTTTTCAATACCGGATCGCGCTTCGAGTGCCGAAAGCCTCTCGAGGCCCGGATCGAGAGCAAGACACGGGCAAATCAGTGCGACTTGTTCGAACCCAAGGCCGTCCGGAACCTCAGGTCCACCCGGACCAAGATGGAAGAGGGCACGTCCAGCCCCACCGACGCAAGATCCGCCTTCGACGCGTTGTTTAAGAAGTAGG
>CAYSHZ010000366.1:0-3944 GCA_964430905.1 uncultured Thermoanaerobaculia bacterium
TCCGAAGGCTGACTGATCATCCTACCAGGCCGTGTCAGCGGCCATCTTGACGGACTGCGATTTGCTCACAAGGTATTCTACATCGTCAGTTCCAGGTCCGGCTTTCCCGATCGTGTTTGGAATCCGGTGGATTCTCCCGATTGATATCAATCATGCCAGGTACGGCTTTCTTTTTGTACTTTTTCGTGCCTTTTTGTGGCTACTCTTCTTGTGGCTCTTTGCAAGAGGCTCAGCCGATAGCCGATAGCTGATAGCTGATAGCTGATAGTTGATAGTTGAGGCGCTTGCAAAAACACCTTCCAAAGGCCGATGTTCCCGAGAGGATGAAGGACGGGAGGGGATAAACCCCTCCCCTACAAAGAAAAACGTAGGGGCGGAGTTTATCCCCGCCCGGGTTTCCCTGAATTTTGCAAGTGCCTAAGCTGATAGCCGATAGCTTCTATGCTACCTTCTCAACCGATGAGCGATGACACCATCTACCGCGTTACCTTCATGAACCAGGGCGAGGTCTACGAAATCTACGCCCGAAGCATTGGCCAGGGTGAAATGTTTGCCTTTATCGAGGTCGAGGAGCTGATCTTCGGAGAACGATCCCAGATCCTGATCGACTCATCCGAAGACCGACTCAAGAACGAGTTCAAGGGCGTCCGGCGTACCCATATCCCGATCCACTCGGTTGTCCGGATCGACGAAGTCGACCGGGCCGGCGCAGGACGAATTCGCAACGGCGAAGGCAAGGTCTCGACGTTCCCCATGCCTCTGATTGCGCCCCGTGGTTCCGCCGACAAGAGCTGAGTGCACGGACTCAAACGCCAATTCGCATCCCGATAACCTCCAGATCAACGGACATGATCGAAGTACAATGATATTCAGAATGATTGATCCCGACCGGCACTTCAGAACACGCATCGTACTGTTCATCACGATGATGATCATGATCGCGGTCAGCACCTCATACGCTCTCGATCCCGCCAAAAGGGTCACGCAATACACGCTGACGACATGGCAAGCCAAGGACGGACTGCCTCAGGAGACAACAACCGCCATCACCCAGGACGTCGACGGCGCCATCTGGATCGGAACCCCTTCCGGGCTGATACGGTTCGACGGAGTCCGCTTTCGACGCCACCCCCTTCCGGCCTATGCCGGACCCGGGGATCACTACATTACGGGATTGCTGACCGACCCCGACGGCAGTATCTGGGCCACAACCCGGAGCGACCTTTTTCGCATGCACGACGGGGTTTTCAAACACTGGGGCGTTGCCGACGGTCTACCGGCAGGCGGAGCACTGGGCCTGGTCATGATGGATGATGGGAGTTTGGCGCTCGCAACGGAACAGGGGGTCGCCAAGTTTGATCCCCGTACCCAAACGGCCCACCTCCTTGGGGTTGAACGAGGTTCTCGCTCATCTGCCCTGACCATTGCCCGAGGACAGAGCGGCAGAATCTGGGCTGGGGCAATGCGAGGCCTTCTCCAACTCAATACCGTCTCGACAGAGGTCCCTATCTCAATCGGCTCCTCGGGACACGACATCGTCAACGCAGTACTGGAAGACTCTTCCGGCCGGCTCTGGATCGGGACATCCCTGGGAATCCGGATCATCGAGGGAGGACGCGAGCGGCGATACCCCGCACTGGACGCCGTCACCGGCCTGTGGATCCGATGCCTGATCGAAGATCGCGACAAGAACATCTGGATCGGTACTCGGGGCAACGGCGCATTCCGTTTCCTCAACGGAGAACTCCACCGATTCGGGGCGGAGGAGGGTTTGCCGGACGATCTCGTTCGTCAGATCTTTGAGGACCGCGACGGTTCACTCTGGTTCGTTACCGCCGGGGGCCTTGCTCGCCTCAGAGACGGTGCTGCGACTCCCTGGACCGTCCGAGAAGGCCTACCGGAGCCCTTCGTTTGGTCGGTGTACGGCGACCCGAAGGGTGTTCTCTGGGTCGGCACCAGTGGAGGTGGTGTCGTCCATCTCGGCGAAAAGATTCCAGGACAGCCTTTGATCGCCGATCCCGGTCTCGACGGCGTAGAGATCCGGTCCTTTCTGACCGATCAACATGGTGAACTCTGGATTGGAACCGGCGGCAACGGGCTCGCACGAGTCCATAACGGCGCCCTTCAGTGGTTCCGCTGGGCACCCCCTCCGGGTCGAGACACCGTCTACAGCCTCCTTGAGGACAGCCTCGGTCGAATCTGGATCGGGACGGGTAACGGTCTCGGCCGCCTCGAAGGAGACCGGGACGTAACCTGGTTTTCTCGTACGGATACCGACCAACCGACTGTCGTCAGAAGCATCGGGGAAGATGCCTCCGGCAGAATCTGGGTCGGCACCACCGCCGGGCTTCTCCGAATCAACGACGGACGTTTGGTACCGGTGCCCGGCGCCGAAGCTCTCTCTCGAGCCCGCGTGCACTGCATCCGTTTTGAGGAAGATGGCACCGTTTGGTTGGCAACCGACACAGGGTTGGGACGACTCCAGGGGACTGATCTTGATCTCATCGGAACCGAACAGGGTCTTCCAAATCAAATGTTGTATTGGATTCTCGAAGATCCTTCAGGTTACTTCTGGATCAGCAGCGATCTCGGCGTTATCAGAATCAATCGAGTCCTGCTTGAGGATCTCTATCGGGGGCTCACGGCCTCGATCAATGTCCTCGTCATAGGGCGGGAAGATGGCATGCCCTCAACGGAATGCAATAGCGGTTCCCCTGGTGGCACGCGGCGCGATGACGGCACTTTCTGTTTTGCGACGACCAACGGGGTCGGGTGCATCGACCCCATCAGGGTTCAGGCTCTCGAAGAGCCGCCCCGCGTAACGATTGAGGAGGTCGTGATCGACGGCCGAGCCGTCCCTCCAATCAAGGACAGCTCGCCCCCGGCCTTCGAAATCCCCAGCGGCACTCGGAGGGTCGAGATTCGATATGGTGCGGTCTCATTGACCGCCTCGGAGAAGCTGACCTACCGCTATCGTATGCAGGCTTTCGACCCCGACTGGATCGAAGTGGGACAGAACCGGGTAGCCCACTTCACGGGCCTTCCTCCAGGCCGGCTGCGGTTTTCAGTAACCGCACGCCACGGCGATGGTCCATGGAACGACCCGCCTGCCGCCCTCGAACTTGATATCCAGCCGGCATTTCACCAGACCCTGCTGTTCTCCCTACTGGTCGGTGCGGGAATCGTTTTCGCCACTTGGGCGATCTACAGGCTTCGTACGGCCCAGCTGAGAAGAAGGGAAAGCCGCCTCCGCGATCTTGTTGCACACCGGACGGCCGAGTTGGAAGCGGCCAATATTGAATTGGCCCGATTAGCCATCGTCGATCCCTTGACCGACCTCGCCAACCGCCGCCGCTTTGACGAAGTTCTCGAGGCGGAGTGGAACCGTGGATTCCGGAACTCAAAAACCCTGTCGATGTTGATGATTGATATTGATCATTTCAAGGAATTCAATGATCATAACGGTCACTTGGCAGGAGACGAATGCCTCCGCCGGGTGGCCGGAGTCCTTGCCTCGGTTGCCCGACGGCCCGGTGATCTGGCGGCCCGCTATGGGGGTGAGGAATTCACTCTCCTCCTTCCCGAAACCGATCGAGATGCGTCCGCAGCGATCGCAGAGAGTGCGCGTCGAAACGTCGAAGCCCTCGGAATCCCCCACCCCGCATCATCAACCGCACCGGTCATCACGATCAGCGTCGGCTGGGCCGGCCAGATCCCCGCAGAAATGACCAACCCCGAGACACTGATAGCCACCGCAGACGAGGCCCTGTATCGAGCCAAAAAGACCCGGAACTGTGTCGTCGGGCCTTCAATCGGAGATCAGGAGGACGGGCCCGTCCCGAATAAGGCACAGTAACGCCGTTGATCTCCCGGCCGCTGATTCTGGCTCAGCTCTTAAGAAACTCCCTCCGTGACGGGGGAAGATGGGACGAGTTGAAAACCGA
>CAYSHZ010000367.1:0-3927 GCA_964430905.1 uncultured Thermoanaerobaculia bacterium
CTCTTCCAGGAGACCCTGGCCCCGGGTCAACAAAGAAAAGACAAACACTGGTTCGAACGTGAAATCGATCTCTCCTCTTTCTCAGGAAAGACGCTCGAACTTCAGTTCAACACCTCGAGTCCGCAGCCTCTCAATCTGTTCGAGGGCTTCCCCGCATGGGCAAACATCCGGGTCACGACACCGCTCTCCCTGAAGAAACCATCTCAAAAAAATGTCGTCCTGGTCATCATTGATACCCTCCGTGCGGATCACGTCGGAGCCTACGGCAGCAAAAACCCCACGACACCCCGGATCGATCAATGGGCGAAACGCCGCGGTGTCCTGTTCGAAACGACGGTTGCAGCAGCCCCATGGACCCTGCCATCCCACGCGTCCATTTTTACCGGCCTCGACTGCCTGTCGCACGGTGTCAATACCGGCGATCCGATGCCTCCGTCATTGACGACGATGGCCGAAATTCTTGCGTCCTCCGGCTACACCACCCAGGCCATCACCGGTGGAGCCTATCTGACGGAAGCGTTCGGCCTGATGCAGGGTTTCGACGTGGTTCACTACTGGCAACCACCTTCAGGAGATCCTGCGGATGCCGGGAACGACATCGACTCGGGTCTCGACGCCGCCCTGGTTTTCCTTGAGGAGAACAGCGAACGTCCATTTTTTCTTCTGTTCCACACCTATGAGGTTCATACGCCATATCGGAAACGAGAACCATTTTTCAGTCAATTCCATGGTGACTCGCCAACTCGTCTGATTCCCCCGGTGGACACTCTGCCCCTGACGCCCGTCCGTGAGGAGGGCTACGTCATGAGGGCCAACCTCAAGGCCAGATTCGGTTCCGAGACATCAGCCTACGAACAAACTACCGACACCGACATCCCCACCATTCGAGATCTCTACGACGGTGGAGTCGCATATGCAGATGCCCATATCGGTCGCCTTCTCGACCGAATCGACACGCTGGATCTTGATGACGATACGATCGTGATTGTCACAGCTGACCACGGGGAATCACTGGGCGAACATGGGCATTTCGAACACAAACGTCTCAACGAACAGGAGTTGTTGGTCCCGCTGATCATCGCCTCTCCCGACCACTTGAAAGAATCCGGATCTCGGGTCTCTGCCCAGGTTCGGCTGATTGATGTTCTGCCAACAGTTCTCGAACTCGCGGGTCTGCCGGTGCCGGCCGATCTGGACGGAACGTCATTGGAACCTTTGATGAACAACGCGGCAACCTCCCATCCGCCTGATGCCTGGAGCTATGCATCATCAAGCAACTCCGGACTCTCTCTTCGGCGCAACAGCACGCTGAAGTACGTTTTCAACAATACCGTTTGGCCGCAGGTCTACGCGCAGCAAGAACTGTATGACCTCGAAAGGGACCCAACAACAGATTCCAACCTGGCTCCCAAAGACTCGAGGACTCCACAGCTCTATGAGGAAGCCGCCGAGGAGTTTGACCGGCGCACGACTGGGGTCCGCGTTCTTTTTTCCAACCAGATGGATGTTCCGATGGACGCCCACCTCAAGGGGCACATCGTCGATCCTCTTCGCATCAAGGCATTCGGTGTGAAGACCGACTTCCTCGAGTGGCGATACCAGATGTTGAACATGGTCGTTCCGGCCCACCATTCGATGGTCTTCCACCTCGAGGGAAACCCCTTCGGCGAGGTCTACGTTACCGCCAGGTTCGATGTCAAAAGCAAGTACCGGACGGGCGTCAAACATGTGATGAACCTCCACCAGTACCCGGGGCCGTGGCAGAGTGTCTTCGATGGGAAGCGTTGGAGGGACGACCCCAATGCGGATCTTGAACACACGACAGGCATCCGCCTCTGGATCCAGGGGCCAATCGACGACGCAGCCTCACCGGCCTCGATCGATGAGGAAAGCCGACTCCTCCTGCAAAAACTGGGCTACATTCAGTGAAGGCGCGGATTGGCCTCGCCGCCATCATCATCGGCCTGACATCGGGAATTGAAACACTGTCGGCCGAGACTCCTGTCTTCCGGCTACCGTCAAGCACTCTCTCGATGAGCCTCACTCGGTGTCGGGTCGAAGTCATAACTCAAGTCGACGAGGATCCCAGCGTTCGTGTCGAGAGGAGGGACGGTTCTGAGGTCTCTATCGAATCGACCGGGCTTTCACTGAAAAATGGCGTCATCAGGGTCAAATCTGATGACGAACAAAAATCACTTTCGGATTTCATTTTTTCGTTCACACTCCTCCCTGCACAGAATTTTGAGATTGATGGCACTGATCTCGACTTGGTGATCACAGGTCCCGAGATTTCACAGGAAACGGAGGGGGATCTCGGAGGTACCAGATCAATTCCAGGCCTTGAGGACGGTTGTGCAACCCCCCGCCTCCTGAATCTGATTGGTGGCACGGCCCACCTGATCGGTGGAGGGTGCACGAAAATCGTTTCGGCGAACACCGACTTGAGCCTGGAACACATGTCCCAGACTCTCGAAATTCAGGCTGCCGGGGGCAGATTCACCATCCGTGAACACCGAGGGAAGATCATTCTCAACGGCAGGGACAATGCCGGCGGGGTGATTGTCGATCATGAAGGCGACTTGGAATTGGTGATGTCTGAGGGGCAAATGCTGGTAGACGGCGGCGTCGGGGCAATTCAATGTCAATCCGACCATTTCGGACTCCACGTTACCAATCATCAGGGACCTCTTAATGCAACTGGGACCGTCGCTTCCTTCAGGATCGACAACAGTTCAGTGGAGAACACCAGACTGACGGGTGATCGCACTATCGCCTCCTTCTCCACCGGCCAGGGTCACATTCAGACCACCCTGATGGGCGGAAGCCTGACTATCGATGACTGGGTCGGTCGTGTCGACCTTCGGTCCTCCGAGGGAACGACACTTGAAATCGATGGGGTCGATGGAGATTTTGCCTTGACTTGCTTTGATACGACAGGTGAACTCACCGGTATCACCGGACACACCCGCGGAACGCTGACGAATTCCAGAATAGAATTCTCCAGATCAAAATCAATCCAGCTCATGGCCGAGGCATCTCAAACGACGGTCACCGATATCCCTGTCATTTCCCAGATGATCATCAATGACGGATTTCTGAAATATGAAAGCTCGGTTGTCGGCGGAAGACCGAAAATCGCCCTCTCAGGCGGTGCAGTTGCAGATATCGTCTTTCCTCAGCCCTGCGTCGTCAGGTTCAGCGGGCCAGGGGCACAATCCTCAGGTAACACCAGGGTTTCCGGGTGTGAGATTCGACGTCCGGGGCAACCGTGGGGAACACAACGCAACAAGAGGGCCGAGAAACGGATTCAACTTGAAGTCGAGATGTCTGAAGAAACCGCTGCCACTGTTTGGAGCTACTGAGGCCCGATCCGATTGAGGGCTCGTTTGAGGATCATGGAGAGCCCACCATCCTCGTGGGACTTCTTAACAACACGCTTCAACCATTGAAGGCGACCCTCTTCACTGAAATCTCCTTCGACGGCCCCAGAAATTTGATTGGTCTCAGGCAAAACACTCTCACCGGATCCCTCAAGCAGTCGCTGGAGACACAACGGCGTCCGGTTCCAGTCCGGCGCAAAGGTTGGATGTCTGGCCCATCGCCTCAATTCGATGGTCGACTCGTGAAAACCATACAGGCGCCGAAGTGTCGATCGACACTTGCGGCCCATCTCCGGCAGGTCCTTCCTCCGTGCCACCGCATCGAGAATCGCTCGCCCCAGGGCCTCACCATCGCCCGCCCGGCAGATGAATCCCACGCCCTCCTCTTCGATCGCCATACTGAGTTCGGTGACTCGGGTCGACACCACCGGGAGAGCCGCCCGCGACCAGTCCAGGATCCTATGCTTTGAGCCCATCCGAACTTCGTAGATGTCCTTCTCGCAGTTGATTCCTACATCGGCCTCAAAGTAGGTGCTGGGTACAGAGT
>CAYSHZ010000368.1:0-3911 GCA_964430905.1 uncultured Thermoanaerobaculia bacterium
GAGCTGTGGATTGCGTCATGCTGTCGGGAGGGATTGCATCCAGCAGGAGGTTGACATCTTCCAGGGTCAGGACGCCGTCGCCGTTCTGGTCATGGCTGAGATCAACCGGGTCGAGACCTGCAACCATTCGTCCAAGGGCGGTCACATCGGCCTGGTCCAATCGGCCGTCCCGGTTGACATCCCGGTCGGCGGCCTGTGCAATCAGCGGAAGACCGAGGGCGAGACAGAAAATGACGATCCCTCTCATGGCTGGACCTCTTCGAATGTACCCTGGGGAACGACGAAGACCTGGCTCCTGTCACCATCTTCCAGAGTCAAGAGGATCGTACCCCGGGGTGAGAAGAGATGCCCATGGACGACGGCAGTGAAGTTGCCGTCCTGGTCGGTCGTCCATCCGTCCTCACAGCCGACCGCCAGGTTGTGCCATTCGGTGGGACAGACCCTGGCGTTGCTGATCGGGGTGAGAACGTCTTCGGAGCTGACAATCCTGAAGGTCCCCCGGTAGGTTTTCCTCTCCAACCACGAGATGTAGGCAGCCTCAATGGAACGGATACTCTCTGCTACCTCCCGTGCCATTTCCTGTCTGCGATCTCGAACGATGATCTGGGAGACCGTGTAGTAGAACGACCAGGGGTGGTATTTCTTGCCGTTGACCTCGACCTCGGTCGTCCGCATGATTCGATCGACGAAGATCTCTCGTTGTCCGCGGGCTTCCGCGAGGTCCCAGTTGCCGCAGCCGCCCATCTTGCCCGCCCAGGTAGGGGCCTCGTTCTTCCACCATCTCATCAGCGTGCCCTTGAGTCCTTCATGGCTCAGCATCGCAGCCTTGACCTTGTCGATGGCCACGGTGTCGTGGGGGCTCTCGCTGAGGTAGTTGGCGGCATCTGCCTGGACGACCATTTTTTTGAACCAACATCTCTGGTAACCGCCAATCAGCGTGTCGTAGCTGTTGGTCAGGATGAAGGAGACCATCATTCCGGGCAGGGCGACGGTTGAACCGAAGGTATTGCCGACGACCGTCGCCAGGTAGAGGTCGAGGGAGGCGTACTCGGCCTTGGCCCACGCCTCTTGAGACTCGGCCGGGCTCTTGGCGGACGACATGTTGGCCCAGAAATCCAACAGGATCATTGTGGCGCCGATGCCGTTGAGGATATTGCCGACCTTGATGCCCCTGACCGGGGTTCTGACCCCCAGGGTCGAGCCAACCCCGGGTGTGGTGTTGACGACCAGAATCGGGCTGGCCTTCCACGTCTTGAAGAGGTCGCCGATCTTGTTGGCAGTCACCATGGAGACCGTGATCCCGGTGTCTGCCCAGTAGCGGCTCATGATCGGTTCGATGTCGGTGTAGGACTTGTAGTTCTGGATCGGCGCCATCTTCTTGGTGATGTTGAGCCTGTCGCGGTCAATCTTCGTGGCCCGATGGATCGTGTGCTGCCATGTGCGGCTGTTGTAGATGTCCTCGCAGAGGTACTCGAACCAGTTGGGGTTCGACAGGTTCCGGAAGTTGATCTGGTCCCACCACGAACGGTGGAGAATTCGGAGTTCTGCGGAATTTGGAGTTGGCTGAATCTGTTGGGTTGGAGTCAACAACATGGGTTCGACACCGATTGCCACCTGAAGCATCAACGAAGCTGCCTTGTGGTTGCCCAGGACATCCTGGGCAACGATCAAGACGGGGAAGGTGCCGCGATCCGTCCCGGCGTCGAGGTGGACGCGCCATTCTCCGCTGCCCGACATCGAGGTACGGGTTGGAGAGACTCGTCCGATTCGTCGATCCAGTGCGAGGGCCGAGAGGGTGTACTGGCCCGGGACTGTTCCGAACGCGGTCATCCTCACAACGATCGTCAGTCGTTCGTCAGGTTGTGTGATCGGCTGGGAGGTCTGAGAACCGTTCGAAACAAACGATGCGGAAAGCGACAGTCTTCCATGGGGTAGGGGAGTTGGCGTTGGGGTTGGTGTGGGGTAGGGAACCGGCGTCGGTTGGGAAGAGGATGAGCCTCCCATTGATTCCCAGGAGGAGCTACTGCTGTCTCCGTACATTCCCCCATAACCCTGGGCATCGACAGAAACCGGTGCGAGCAGAAGGACGCCCGTCAAGAGAAACCAGGTTGAAAACAGTTCTGTGAACTTGATTTTTCTGATCATGTCGACTCCAGACGGTTGGTGAGCTCGGAAAGCCAAATGATCCGTGCCTCATGCTAGCATCACCTGGGATGAAACCGTACGTACGATGTTGAGTCGCAAAACCATCCAGAAAAACGATATGGTTTCTTCGGGTGCCTGGGTTGAATGTCCGAGCCGGCTCGTAGGGCTGGTGTTCGTCGCCACCGTGCTGACATTTCAGCCCTTCGGGCTCGACCAGTTTCTCCTGCCCAAGGCCCTGGTACTGTTGGTCGGAGGGGCTCTGGTTGGAGGAATGGTGGTCGTCGGAGGGCCGGCTATCAGGGGTGACGTTCTCCTGAGTAGCCTGGTCCTGACCTTCCTGGTCTGGTCGGTGGTGGCACCGTTGGTTCATACCCGAAACAGGAGTCTCCACCTGATCGGCGTCGGCGAGGTGTTGCTGCTGGCGGTGTTGTTTCTCGGAGCGCTGGGGGCGCGGGCATCGGGGGAACGGGGAGTGCGCCGTCTCGTTCGGCTTCTGGCCTTGCCGGCGGTGATCATTGCACCCCTGGCCGTGGCCCAGGGCCTGAGGATCGATCCACTGAGGCTATTCTTCGACCTCAGCTCGGTTCGTCCGGGCCGGTGGCAGGTGCTGACGGCCCTGGGCAACCCCAGCTGGACTGCGGAACTGCTGGTTCTGACCCTTCCCCTGGTGCTCGTGGCCTGGAACCCGTCGGGGACGTTGAGAAGGTGGTGGCCAGGGGTTGTGACCCTTGTGTGCTGCCTTGGGGTGGCTCTGACCGGTTCCAGGGGGGCCGTCATCGGTCTGGTGGTCGCGGCCGTCATCGGATGGCGACTTGGACTGGTCCGCCGAGGTCGTTGGATAGCCGTCGCCGGCGTGATCGTTGTTGGCGTGTTTGTGGTGGCGACGGGTTGGGGCCGTTTGGGGGAGATGAAACCGTTGACCGGAAGGCTGGGCCTGTGGGCCGCCGGCCTTCACCTGGTGGGGCAGGAACCCATGACGGGGATGGGTCTCAGGCACACGGCTCTGGTCCTGCCCGAGGGTCTCTCGCCGGTCGTTGCCGGGCTCAATCCTGAGCTTGCTCATTGGCTGCCAACGACTCTGGTCGACAGACTGGATGAGGATCTGCTTCAGGTTGCCGTTGAACGGGGTCTCCCGGCTGCGTTCATTCTGCTGTTGATCTGGTTTCGGACCCTGTGGTTGTCGCTGATGCGTTATCGACGGGGGGAACAATTTCTTGACGGCGCCATCGTTGTGGTGTTGGTGACCTTCGGTGTTCTGTCCCTGGGATCGGCTCCTTTTCACACGCCGGCGACGGCGGTGCTTTTCTGGATTCTTGTGGGGTTGGCGGCGGGGAACGGACCTGAGGCCGGGGAAGGAAGAAAGGAACCGGCGCGATGGCGAGTTTGGACAGGTCTTTCGGGAGGGGCGGCCGTTGCGGTCATCGCCCTCTGGTTGGTTGCCCTTCCAATCGTTCGGGCAAATGCCATTGCCGGCCGGGCACACTGGCAGGTTCGGGCCGGGCATATGGAGGAGGCTCACGGTGCCTTGGCGCCCGTCGTGGCCCGTATGCCCTGGATGACTGGAGCGTCGATCGACTCCAGTCGGGCCCTGGTGGGTAGCGGCCATGCCGCAGAGGCCCTGGTCGTCATCGAGAACGCTCAGCACTGGGCGTCCTCGGAATGGTTCTGGGCCAATCGGGCCCGGGCGCTCTCTCAACTTGAACTTGGGGACCAGGCGCGGCGGGAACTTGAGGCGGGTATGGGCGTGCTGCCCATGTCGCCGGTCC
>CAYSHZ010000369.1:0-3905 GCA_964430905.1 uncultured Thermoanaerobaculia bacterium
CCCGACCTCGGCGGAATGCTGGAGCCGACCGATGTCGTAGGACAACCACCAACCCAGCCCCGACCACGCCGCCAGATGCACCAGGAGCGCAAAGAAATCCACGGCCGCGAACCGTTTCCAGCCGATGCCGACCATCCCGCATCCGGCCAGCCACGCACCTCGACCCAGGGGAAGAACCCTGGCGGGTATCAGGCCCCAAATCGCCGCCGGCGAGGCGGCAAGCCGACGGGTCACCCCTTCGAGCTTGCCGGCAACCCACGGGAATCGTCCCAGTCTCGGCTGCAACCAGCAGCCCAGAAGGTACGTGATCTGATCTGTGAGGAAATGACTCAAGGTCACGGCGCCCAGCAGAACAACGGCCTGTTCGAGGCTTCCCGACCGGGAGGCCAAGACGCCCATCGCCACCATGAACAACTCTTCGGGAATCCAGTGACCCACGACCCGAATCACCGGCGGCAACAGCAGGGCCAGCATCAAAGCTCGAGGCTCAATCCAGGCCAGCAAATCGGGCAGTTGCTCAATCACGGGCGGCAGTATAGCGCATCCTCGAGGTTGGAGCGCAAAAATGCACCGACGAAGACCCAACTCTCAAGGTGCGATTCCGGTTCTTTCCTCCACCTCACCGCTGCGACCGCTATCGGCGCCCTCCTCAACGACCTCGAAACCAGAAGGGCGTCTTCCGGGCCCATTTGGACTGGGGATACCGATCATGGAGCAGTTTGAAGGCCTTCTGGGACCAACGACCCACTTCGTCGCTTTGACGGGCATAGAACGTCGCCCGAATGGCCCTGAAGAGAGCCGGGGCCACTCGCGGGTCATCCGGGGCCTCTTTCGCCCACCGAATGACCTCCCTGCAGAGATAGACGGCGGGGTCGGAAACCGGCTCTTCAAGGCCCGACAATTCATCCCGCAGAACATCAGTGCTCTTCTCGTCCAGAAACGGCAATGGTACGGGGACGACCAGACGATTCCAATCCCGCTGCCGCCAATGCCAGAGAACACGCCTCCGGGCTTCATTGGTCAAGGCTCTCCCTCCCTGGATGAACGGGGTCAGATCCTGGAACCACAGGAGGATATCGAGCGCGGTCCGGTGACGGCCGCCATCGGTGGCCTCCCCTGAGTATCTCTTCAAGGCGTTCTCCAACCGAGGATCCAACGGAGCCAAACTCCGTGCCAGGGAAACACCGCGGGCATGGTCCCCAAGCAGGACGGCTCGTGTCCAGGCGACTCTCCCGATCTCGGCACGGATCGATCGGTCGAGGTTGGGTTCCTCCAGGAGCCGTTGGAGATGGTCAAGAGGGAGGGCATTGTTGACCAAGTCGATTCCTATGTTGTCCAGCATCGTCTCCGGAACCGGCGTCTCCTCTCCGTGGGGGCTCCAGGTGGGGGAGCACGCAACACGCCCAGCCCGCCCGTACGGGTTGAAACACAGGACTCTCCGAGGAAGAAACCGGATGATGTCCTCGAAGGTGTCGACCCTCTCAAGAAGCAGGGAGGCCATCACATTCTCGGCCTGGGGCGTCAGAACACCTCTCTCGAGGGCCGAACGGGCCATTGCGGAGCCTGAATCTCCCGGCATTCCCAGGCGCAATCGTTCGGCCAGCAGCGTCGGCCATGCCGGGCTTGTCTCGGGTTCAGAGGCCGCGGCCTGCAGCAGTTCCCCAAGATCCCCTTCGGAGCCCCTCGAATTGATCAAGGCGGCAACGAGCCACGTCACCCGTCCTTCGCTTCGCCACAGGGCCACGGCCTCGGCCCTCGCCTCTTCCCTCTTCGACCTTTCCCAATCCCTTTTTCGTTCCCCTTTCCCAAGGAGCGACATCCACCGCGTCATGGGATCGACCGGCTCCAAACGCCACCTTCCCCACGTCAGAAGGGTCGTGTAATCGTCCGCCAGTTGTCCCAGGGAATTCTCCCGGGAGCCCATCATGATCGCCTCTGCGCAGGCTGACACACGTTCCGCCGGCAAGAGGCGAGACACCAGAAAGTCCAGAAAACGATGCGCCCGGGGCGTCCCGGCGCCACGAACGGGATCGGCCCGAAGCTCGATCAACTCCCGCCGCGCCTCTTCGAGGGTGACCTCATCGGTATCGCCTCCGTTTCCCACCTGGGCCTTGCGGAGGAGAGACCGAATGGCCAGGTGCGGACCGATGTCCCGCCACGGAGACGACTTATCGTTTCCAATCGCCAGAAATCGCCAATGGGCTTCGGTCCATCGCTCGGCATAGAAATCGGCCGCAGCCATCTGGTAGGCCCGGTATGGAAGGAGTTTCGGTTCACTATCTCCATCAGCTGAAGGAATCGAAGCGAATCCTCCGGAACAATTTGAAAACACCCGATCTTGTTGTTCGAGCCAGTCACAGACTGCAGGGGACCCGGCGCCCCACGTTGCCGCCAACGAGCCCAGAGTCAGCGTCGCATTGCGAAAGGCATCATCGCCACAGTTTCGGTATCGCTCCCAGGACTCTCCGCCCTGCGGCCGGCGGAAGATGTCCAGTTCCAAGTGTCCAGAAAGACGGGGACATTCATTCGTCAATCGGTTGTGCCAATCAATCCACACCGTCACCGGGTCGGGCTTCTCACCGAGAGCCCCCTGACCCCCGCGAGGCGTGTGCAGGCGCCTTTCCCAGAGAGCAACCATGTCTTGTTGTTCACCTCCGGTCAAAGGCATACCGTCGAGGTAACGATACGCGACCAACAAGTATGAGGAGGCCCAGGTCGGCTGAATGACCCCAATTTCACCACCCGCGAACCCAACGAAATCGGTGGAGGGCCGATTGTGGAACCAGAAGTACATTGCACTTCCAAAAGGGCCACACGCGGACGGCCCATCGGCGCCCGTCTGAAAAAGGATCAACACAACGAGCGTCACGACAAGGGAAAACAATCGGTATTTCATTCTTGAGCCCCACGGGTGACAGTTCCAAGGATTTCCAAGGTCCACGGCCGACGGGAGAACAGGTACGACCGTCCCACCGGTTGGGTTCGCGGCAGGGGTTCCCGGGCAGCGATCCCGATCGCCGCGCGACATGCCGGCTCGGCGAACTGACCCTCCCGTTGGAGAAACGAACGAACCGCCTGCCCATCACGACCCATGTCAAACACCATCGGAACCACCTCGTCCACCGGAAGATCCCCGAGCCAGCAATCCTCCATACACCACGAGGCCAGGGCCGTCATGGAAAGAAAGGCTGCTGGTCCCACTGATTGTCTCAGATCCTCGAGGAGTTTTCGGTACCAAGGCCGGGCGCTCAGGGGGGCATCGAAATCCAACTGAAGACGGGATACTCCCCCATCCGACGCCAAGAGACTCAACAGATTCTCGATCAAGGCCCGCCGCTGTTCCTCGGAGAAACTGGGTGGGTCCGTCCAATCCAACTCGATCCGCACGACAGGGAGCAGAACTGCGCCCTCGGGGAGACTCAGGGGGTTGAGCCTCGGATACACCAAGGCACGATCCCCACTCAGTACTGCCACCCCCACCAGGGGCGCAACACCAATTTCTCCCGGATCAATAAACCTGAGGTCCTCGGGCCGCTGCCACGCCCAGAGCATCACCGAGGGCATGTCCTCGCCCACTGCGGATTGGGCTCCTTCGTGCCGACCACATCCCGCAAGGTCCGGGAACAGGCACAAGGTAGCCAAAACCAGCAATCCCCCGGACCAGAGAAACAGTCGCTTCAAGAATGGCCAAACCGGGATCAATAGAAACACACCATCAGTTTCTACATTCTTCGGGAACAAATCAATGGGTCACCGAATGGCTCCTTCTTCACCCAGCAAGCGCCTCAGCTGATAGCTGAATGCTGACAGCCGACAGCTGATAGCTTAGGCGCTTGCAAAATTCAGGGAAACCCGGGAGGGGATAAACCCCTCCCCTACGTTTTTCTTTGTAGGGGAGGGGTTTA
>CAYSHZ010000370.1:0-3904 GCA_964430905.1 uncultured Thermoanaerobaculia bacterium
CGGCGGCAACCTCCCGAACGATCTCGAGAATTGCCAGACGCGCCTGGGGATCGATGCCGACGGTTGGTTCGTCAAGCAGAAGGAACCGGGGTTCGTGCAGGAGACCCATGCAGAGGTTGAGGCGTCGCTTCATCCCTCCGGAGAAGGTCTTGACGCGATCGTTCATCCGATCCTCCAGCCCGACTCTCTCAAGAGCCTGATGGACGGCAGCCTTGAGCCGGGACCGATGAAGCCCGTGAAGAGATCCCCAGAATTCCAGATTGTCCCGGGCGGTCAGGTCCTCGTAGACGGCGATCTCCTGAGGCACGACTCCCAGCATTCTCTTGACCTTCTTGGGCTCCACCCAGATGTTGAGGCCATCAAATGTGACACGCCCTGCATCCGGCCGCAGGACTCCCGAAATCATCGAAATCAGGGTCGTTTTGCCGGCGCCGTTGGGGCCCAGGAGTCCGAAGACTTCTCCGTCGTGAACGTCCAAATCGATGGAGTCTACCGCCTTGATGTCGCCAAAGTGTTTCCGCAATCCCGCAATCGTGATCATCCGGCCTCCTCATGGAAAACAATGGGTATACGAACTCTCGGGGAACAGGTTCAGGAAGTCGTCTTGGATCGAAGACCGGTCGTCATTTCCAACAAGGCCACAATGAAATGGAGAACTCCAAATGCACTGATCATTCCCCTGACGGCGGGGTGTCCAAGAAAAGCCGCGACCGGCACCGGGAGCCGTATGACAATGATCGTCCAAATATCGGTCCAGGGTCCGACGAGAAAGAATAGCCCGGCATAGGCCAGGTAGGTCGCGTACAGCAGGACCAGGAGAAATCTGGAGAGGACCACGGACGGCATTGTAGCGCGGGTTGCACTCGGCTGAATATTTGATCGACGATCTGCTACTTTGTGTTGATGGGAGTACGAATCCTCTGGCTTTCACCGTTGCCCCCGGTCCGATCGGGCGTCAGTGACTATGCCGTTGAGATTCTCCGTCCCTTGAGTCAACTGGCAACGGTCAGGATTCTCTCTCCACCAAGCAATGTCGAGGCGCCCCAGCTGCCGGACGACCTTGCGGAACTTCTGGTTCCCAACGATGCCACTCCCGAAGAGAACGAAATCATGGTCGCTCATTTTGGGAATAACCCGTATCACAGCTGGATCCTCGACCGGTGCAACGGTCACCACACGGTTGGAGTGATCCATGATCTTGTGCTCCATCATCTTCTGGTCCATCAAATGCTGGATATTGCCTCGGCGCCCGGCGAATTCAAGGCTGCCATGAAATCGGCATACCCGAAAGAAGGGGGAGCGCTGGCCGATGCCCGGGAACTGGGGTTGACGGGGAGGCTTGATCCCTTCCTTTTTCCGGCTCTCAAGCCTCTTTTGGGAGGTATGGAGGCATTGATCTGCCATTCGAGGTTTGGAAGACGGCAGTTGGTCCGGGATTTTCCAGACAAGAGAATCCTGGAGATGAAACTCCCGGTGGCCGATCCCGGACCGGTCGATCGTTGGGAGATTCGCAAAAAATTCGGGGTCGATCCGGACGAAATCGTCCTGATGCACCTGGGGTTCCTGACGCCTGAGAAAGGTCTGGCCCCAATCCTTGGGGGACTTGCAGCTGCCCGTCGAGGAGGCGTTCGGGTGCGGTTGATCCTGGTGGGGGACGCGGTCGGGGGTGAGGAATTCCAAATAGCCGCCAAGAGGCTGGGCATCGAAGACGCCGTAACATCGACGGGGTGGCTGGAGTGGCAAGAAATGACCACCGTCGCTGCAGCTGCCGATCTTGGAATTGTCCTGCGGGTTCCGTCGGCCGGAGAGACATCGGCTGCCGTGGTCCGGTTCCTGGCATGTGGAACACCATGCGCGGTGATTGCTCAACGACAGTTTCTGGAGTGGTCGGCTGAAGTGGCGCCCAGAATCACTCCCGGACCTCCGATGACGGCGGAGATTGCGCGGCTGCTGATGGGCGTCTCGGACGAAGCAACTCGGGAACGGCGAAGATCAGCTGCACGGGCAGTCTATCAAGCAGATCACAGGCCGGAACGTGCGGCTGAAACGATGGTGAGATTCCTGGCCGACCTGGGATAGTCAATTTCAAGACCGGTTGTGGAGAGGTCGGCCCTGGTCCGAACTGTGGGGATCGACTATTTCAAGATTGCCTTCGTCGGACTTGCCTTGGCCTGGAGTTTCACCGCAGCCAAAGCGGCTTTTGCATTGGTCAGATTGTTCTGGATGATCGGATCCGAAGGGAGCATCTCGTTCGCCTGGGTCAGAACATCGACGGCATTCTCGTATCGCTCAAGCCGAAAGAGTGTTGCCGCAAGGAGGTTGAGAACCATCGGCTCTCCCGAGCGCTGCCGACTCAAGGGTTCCATGATTGCCAACGCTTCTCCCGGCAGGTCTTGGCCGAGGAGCAACATGCCCTTGAGGATTTCGCCATCGCCCTCGGAGCCGGGGCCGACGCGGTCCAGGAGCCTTTCGGCTTCCGAGAGGCTGCCTTGCTGGATCAGGCAGAGAACCAGGGTACGCTGAACATCGGTGTCGTTGAATCCCTGCTCGATGGAGATTCTCAGCAACGGTTCCGCCTCGACATATCGTCCCAGGGCGGCAAGCGCCTGCCCGGAACGAGCCTGAACGGCCGGATCTTCCCTGAGGAGATTCGAAGCCGCCTTGAACGCATTCAGGGCATTTGTGGCGTCGCCTCTTCGGAGAAGAACTTCTCCATACGCCAGCTGAACCTCCGGAAGGAGAGGATTCTCCTGAAGGGCCTGAGACAGGGCCGTCTCGGCCTGGTCGAAATTGCCCAGATTCGCGTCGAGCAGGCCTAGGGCGGCCCATGCCCGGTCCGATCGGGGAAACTGCTGTGTCAAGCGTCTGAAGACGTCCCGAGCTGCCGAGGCGTCGCCCTTGTCCAGATACACTTCACCCAGTCGTAGATTGAGACCGATATTATCCGGCTGCAACGATAATGCGGACTTGAGGGCGAACTCAGCTTCCTGCCAGTGGCGCCCATGTTGAGCTGCTTCGGCCATCAGTTCCAGCGCCGCAACGTTACTGGGCTGACGGGAGATGACACTCCTGAGAAGCTCCAAGGCGGTCTCTGCATCACCCTGTTCGAGCAGGTGATTGGCCCTCAGAATCAGGTCCGGGATCGAAATCAGACCCATCGCAGCGGAACCCAGGACACCGTTGGTTCTGCCCTGTGCCAGATTCTGAGCCTCGTCGTTTCGCCCCAGCATGGTCAGTACCTGGACCTTGAGAGGAATCAGGCGACCATCAAGGGGATAGCTCCCAAGCAGCAGATCAATATCTGCCAGAGCCGCTTCAAGATCCGTTCCCTGGGTGATTCGTCCGTCAATGCCTTCAAGGGTTGCCTCGAGATCCGGCGCAGGCGGTCCATCATCGATTTCGCCGTCGATAACTCTTCGCCGCGCCTTCTCGAACAGCTCCAGGAATTCTTCGGTGTAGTAGTCGGGAATCAACGAGAGTGCGGGATATTCCACCAAGGCCGCGTTGAGGTGGGTATTGACCTCGTCGGTTCTCCCCAGGGCGAACAACGTCCACCCAATATTGATATGAAGCCGAGCCCGATGCTCTGCGTCTTCGGTTTCAGAGAGAGCCCTGGTATACAGGGTAACCGCCTTGGAAAAGGAGCCCTGTCGATAGGCCTGGACAGCGGCATCCTCACTGGGTGTGGTCTCCTGGGCCGATGCGGCGCCGATACCGAATAGAGCAATACAGACACCAACGGCGACAGTACGAAAAGTCATGGGAGAATCTTACGCTGGAATCGCCTCCATGAAAAGACTCGGGAATTGCGTAGTTCTCCAGACGGAAACGAGCAATTTTTCGCAAATATCGAGGAAATCAAGGGCTTCCGCGGAGGTGTACTTGTGTACTCCGCACAAGGAAG
>CAYSHZ010000371.1:0-3900 GCA_964430905.1 uncultured Thermoanaerobaculia bacterium
GAGCAGGCACGATCATGGGAGGCCAGGATGGCTTCCAACGCGACATGCTCCACCAGGAAACCGACAGTTCAACAATCGTGGGCGGAATCCGGATCACCCCCTCGAAAAAATTCAATCTGGGCATCAATATCTCGCAGACGGACTCCGAGCAGAAACTCGACCCATTCGAGCTTCCTGCCGACGATTATGTCGCGACCCATCCCTCGATGAGTTTCGACTTCTCACAGTCCCATCTGTATTCCGCAATCGACGTCAGCAGGACGGACGTCAATGCCGATGCCAACTTCAAGTTCACCGGTGATTTCTGGCTGAACCTCTACTATCGGTACAGCAACTTCGACGACGATGTCACCATGTTCGAGGACCTCAACGGCTCGATCAGCATCTTCGGCGCCTACCTGGGTTGGTCCTTCTGATCATCCTCTTTCGATGACTCTCAGCCCCGCCGGAAGGCGGGGCTTTTTTTTTGCGGGCTCTCGGGGTCAGCTCCTCCAGGACAGACTCATATTGGCACCTGCCACCATGAACCTCGTTCCTTCCTGCCATGGTAGTTTTGTCGCATGCGAAAAGTGGGCTTCTCTTCCCCGCCCGTTGGATGGTGGCGGTTCCTGGTCATCCTTCTGGACCTGGGTAAATGCCGTTGGTACCGTTGGCGCTCAAGTACCCGCCGGCCGGTGGATCACATCGCGTACCGATACCTGGTATTCGTATCCAGCGATCGCGATATAGCAGAATTCACCGCCTGGACGGGCTGATGTTCGATCTACAAACCCTCTTCGGCGGATTGGCTCTGTTCCTGGTGACGTTGGCCGGCATCCTTTGTTT
This sequence comes from uncultured Thermoanaerobaculia bacterium, assembly GCA_964430905.1. Taxonomy (GTDB): domain Bacteria; phylum Acidobacteriota; class Thermoanaerobaculia; order Thermoanaerobaculales; family Sulfomarinibacteraceae; genus DAOWGJ01. Next base: position 826 of record CAYSHZ010000371.1, read on the forward strand.
GGGAGTGTTTCTTCGCAGCGCACTCCGGTTGAAATGCAGTGAACCCTTGATCGCCAACGCTGTTCTCGGCGTCGTCGGATTGATGCTTGTTGCCTTGATGGCTGCAACCCTGAGGCTCTACCGATGGCCGGTTTTGATCATCATTACCCTGGTACCAGTTGGGATGGCGCCCTTCATGGCGAGGCGGTGGGAGAGGCCCCGCTGGGCCATCGGAAAACAGGGTTCCGGCCCGATTTCTTGGCTGACCGGCCTGGTGACCATGATCGCGATTGTGCAAGCTTCAGCGCCTGTGGTTCACTTCGACCTTCTTGTGAACTACCTGGGCGTGGCTCGGGCTGATCTATTGCAGGGCCATGTTGGTGCGCTCCCACACAACATCCACTCGGCACTTTCCTTGCCACTCCACGTTCTGGGGGCATTCGTACTTGCCCTGGGAGAACCGCTCAACCGGACTCCCTTCCCATTCGGCACGGCGCCCCTGTGGTCACTGGTCATTGGATTCTCCCTGGTAGCCTCGGTTGCTCTGACCGTTCGTCTCGCCCAATCCACCTTTCCCGACGATGCCGACGGCGCCCGCTGGTCAGGATGGGCCGGTGCGGCCTTGTGGCTGGTGACTCCCCAAACCCTGCTCCTCGCCCAACTCCAGAGCGCTGAGATCGTACTGACAACCCTTGTATTGGCCCTGGCCGTGACGGCGGTTACTGCTGCCCGATCAGAGGTTGCCGGCGACGTGGTGATTGTGGGTCTGCTCGGAGGTCTCGTAGTAGCCTGCAAGCCACACTTGGCGGTCCTGGTCCTCGTTGCGTGGCTGCTCGCCATTCGTGGGCGCCCGGCATTTCAGATCGTTGCGAGTGTAGCTGCAGCCCTCCTGGTACCTTGTGTCGCAATGGCCCGTTCCGCCATTGTCTTCGGACACCCACTGTTCCCATGGATGGGTCCAGCTGACCCGGCAGCAGCTGCACTGATGGCTGAGAATTCCGTCACTTTGGCCCTCAATCCGTTGGAGATCGTTCATCGGTTCTTCCTTCTTGTCACACTCCAACCGGAAAGTGGTGCGTTGTTTGCGGTGGTATTCCTGGGTCTTTTGGGCCGGCGTCGATCCACAGGATTGTGGGTCATGGGTGGCTTGCAACTCCTCGCACTGGTGATGGTGACCGCCAATACCGTGAATACCCTTCGCTGGGCTCAACCCGTCCTTCCAATCCTTGCCCTCGTATCCGTCGAGGGTCTACGGACCCGTTTCGCAGGGGAGATTCAACGCCGACTTTTCCGCTGGGGCATCCTCGGCGTTGCCGTGGGCTGCCTCGGATTAGCCCTTTCCTTTTCTCAAAGGCTGACCGGACTCGCCCCCCAGTTCGGACTGACAACCGAGGAGTACCTCGATCGAACCATTCCCCGCTTCGAAGCTCGCCTTGAGCTTGCGACCCTTGAAACTCGGACGCTTGTGCTGGGCGAGATCATCGGCTTCTACACCGGGCCCGGCGACGTGATTCCTGCTCCGCAGAACGGACACTGGGCCCAACGCGCACTTGATGAATCGCAGAGATTCGACCATCTATGGATTGCTCCCGAGGGGCTCAACGATCTCAGGCGGCAGCATACCTGGGAGTGGCTTGACGAAGGTGGACTGAACGAACTGCGCCACCGAGTCCAAGTCGAGAACGACTCCCGACGTTTGCCGGGAGTCATCCTCCTGCCGATCAACCAAGGGTCACAATGAGAACAGACCCTCCAAATATCATTTCAGACGCATGCTGGGATCACCAAAGAAGATCCAGGTATTCCTGGTGTCCTGGTCGGTGACATTGGCCTTGGCCGCATTCACAGCCTCACCGACTGTCGGAACATCACTTCCAAAGAGTGATCGATAGAGATCCCGATTCATCAGATCCTGCCCGGTCGGATCGGTCAATGCCGAGGAGGCCCAAACCGCAACGGCGCCGCCGTCCCCGTTCTTGAGCAGCGCTTCGGCCAGACTGTCCTGATAGACGTCGTGAAACAAACCGTTGAGGCAGTTCATGGCCACCACGAACGGCAGCTTGAGACCGTTTCCGAGATTGAGAGCATCCTCGTTTCCGAAAACATCGTCCGAGACCCAGACGGCCTGGGAGCCGTGCCCATCGTAGTTGACCAGCAGTCTGCCCGCCTCGAAGGCGTCAAGAATCTGCTGGTGGGCCGTAGGCCGATCCGTTACGTCAAGGTCGATTCGGTCACTCTCGAATGAATCCGGGATCAGGGCCTCGAGTTCCTCCGCGGCATCGACGAAATCGAAGTCGCCAGTCACAGCGTCGTTGATGACACTGAGTCTTCCGGTCCAGGGTCCCTCGGGAGCATCCTCTTCATACCCGATGATCTTGGAGACCATGATGTCCGCTTCCTCAATTGAACCTGCCGGCAGGCGACCCACTGCCAAATCGGCCAGACCGTCGTGGTCGATGTCCGCAAACCAGTCGTCGTTGGCGGTCTTGAGGAAATTGGTCGCCAAAATCTTTGTCGGAACAAGGTCTCGATCCCCAAAACCAAGGTAGTTCCTTGGATCAAACGAGGAATCCCCCATCAGTAGGACGAAGTCCGGGGCCATATTCCATACAGAATCGGCCCTCTGAAGGAAGAGACGAAGAGCCTCTGGATCCTTGAGACCCCACGAGAATTCGTCATAGAGATCATCGACATCCACGACAGTCGTCAAGACGCCGTGGGCACTCCTGTAGTTTGCCAAAGTCTCGGCAGCCGCCATCAGATCGGAGTGGGCAATGATCACCATGTCCGCCTTGTTGTCCACTGTGTTCCACGAGCTTGGATTGTTGCTTTGAATAGCGGCCGGCGCCTCGACCATTCTGTCGGCCATGGCTACGAGGAACCGATCACCGTCATCGGCCCTGCCTGAAAGCACCGCCTCGATTGTCCAGCTACCGTCACCCTCCTGCTGGGTTGTGCCCATGATCTCAACCGGCTGAAATCGTTGAGTCAGATCGAAGAGACGAATATCTCCGTCGGAAAAACCGCTGACCCGAATGGTCGAACCAGACGGGGCCGCCATTTCAAGTCTGTCACCAACCGCAAGGTATGGACGCC
>CAYSHZ010000372.1:0-3898 GCA_964430905.1 uncultured Thermoanaerobaculia bacterium
AGTTCTCAACGATGGGCAAGCCGTTCCCAACGCAATGGTTATCCTGTCTCGTGGCAAGGGTGGCGGTTTGAGTATCCGTGTATTTCGATCGGAGGCCCCCAAGGGGACCGAGGGTTTTGCACTTCCCGCTGGGCTGGTTGAGGTGGGGCGGACCACAGTTAACGGGCGGTTGGAGACTGCTGTCGCTTCTTCCAAATCCGGGATTGAGTCCCAAAGACCTGAGGACTGACACCAATGAGAACCCGAGCGCTCTCTTCCGTTGTTATAGCGGCTATTGCCTTGATCGGTTGTCCGGATGTGGTAGTTGGAACAACAGTTCCCGACGTGGCTACCCATCTGCAGATTCAGGAGGCATTGCCTTTTTCAGATGTTCAGATTGACGAGAAGGTATTGTCCCTGGGTTCATGGATCGACGACGTATTCATACTTCCTTACTCTATTCAGGATCCCTACGAGTGCTTCGTCGGTGGCAACCTCAACGTCGGACCACGGAAATGGATCGCCCAGTCCTTCCTGGAGGACAACCCGGACGATTATGATTTTCTGCTGGTCCTGACCCGGTTTGAATTCGGCGGGGAGGATGGAGTTTCCGGATTCTACTGGGAGATCCGAAACGACGTCGAAGGAATCGGAATTCCACAATTCGACATCTCTCAGGAGTTTGGGAGCGCCCGGCTCCAGGGGTTCATCGACGGCGGAAGCCTCTCGCAGTATGTCCTCGAAGACGGGTCGATTGACACCGACCGCGTCGAAATCGTTCTCAATCATGAATTGGCTCACCGCTGGTCGGGCCGATGTCGCTTCATCGACAACGGTGGCGATATCAGCACAGCTTTGCTGGGGCTGAATGGCGCCCACTGGAGCTACCTTCTCGATTCGGATGCTTCATATCTGTACGGGAGCGACTGGACCGACAATCACGACGGAACATATACCGCAACCGGCGTTCTCTCTGCCTTCAGTGACCTGGATCTCTATCTGATGGGTCTGATGGATCCCTCCGACATCGGCCTCCTCCGGTTGTTGGAGAACCCCTCCGTGCCGTCCGAGGCGTTGCCCGGTCTGGGTGACGTTGTGTCGGCAACTCCCAGACCCATCACCGTTGACCAGATCATCGCAGCCGAGGGGCTGCGGATTCCGGGATTTTCGGACTCCCCGAAGGAACACCGGATCGCCGTGATCTACCTGGTGGAACCGGGCGCGGAAATTGGTCAGGCGGAGTTGAGGTCCATTGATGAGATTCGGTCGCTCTGGAGACGATCCTTCTTCCGGGAAACCGGAGGACGGGCGGTTGTTGACGTCGCCATGGCCGGCGCCCCTCCAATATCGACCCCCGATTTCGATCTCCAGGCTGCGAGAATCTGGCTGGAAACGAATGCATCCGGTGGATTGTGGCAGGACTCACCGACAACCGTCGTCCGTGACACATCCGAGGCACTGACCGCTCTGGCCCGGTTTGCCTCGGCGGCCACGACCGTTGACGAAGGCGTTGAGGCTCTCGGCCGGGTTCAGGCCACTTCGATTGAGCTGGCCGCTCGCCAGGCGGAAGCGTTGGCCCTGGCCGGAGATTCCGACCTGGCCACGGCGCTGGTCGGCGATCTTGCGGACCATCACGGCCAGACCGGCGCATGGGGATCCTTTAACCGATATTCGCCCGACATCGTCAGCGCCGCCGTGGCTCTTCGGTCCCTGGCTTCGGTCGCCGTTGAAGACCCGCTCAAGGTGGAAACATGGTCCTGGATTGCCTCTCAACAGAACCCTGATGGTGGATGGGCCTGGAGACCAGGGGGACCGAGCGCCGTCTACCCGACCCTCGAGGCCCTTCTGGCCGGGGTGCAAACGCGGGTGATCGATCAGAACTCTCCGGTCCTTATGGCTGCGACCAATTGGCTCCTGCCTCAACAGCGGGGCGACGGTGGATTTGGCGACAGCTCTTCCGGCATCGTGGAGACGGCCCTCTTCCTTCGGACCTGCGGAGGGCTCCCAATCGACCAGGCAAGCATCAACGATGCCATCGTCTTTCTGGCACAGCGGCAAGAAGCCAATGGCAGCTGGCAGGGGCGCACGCTGAAAACCGCCGTTGCCATAACCGCTCTGGCGCCGTATTTCATGGCCGACCCCTGGGTTTCGGCCGAAGAGATCATCGTGACGCCGGCGGCGCCGTTCGTAGGGGATGACTTGGCTCTCCAGGGGGCCATCCGTAATGGCGGAGGGACCCTCCCTGCGGGGACGGAATACCGATGGGACCTCCTGGACGCCTCGCAGCCAGGTGTCGTCTGGGCGAGTTTCTCGGGTTTTCTGCCGGAGATCGCCGGCGGTGGCTGGGCCGTCGTGCAGGATTCCTGGGATCCGGGCGTTCCAGCGGGCAGCTATCTCCTTCGCCTGGTCGTTGATCCCCAATCCCTCATCGACGATGCCGATCCTTCCAACAACTCGGCGACCCTTCCACTTGAGGTCAGGGCGCATCCCGAGGGTGTCGATCTGGCCTTTTCCGGAATTCCGATGTCCGATCCCGGCTCGGTCAGCCACGTTCCTCAGCCGGTCATCGTGTCCGGCGTCGTCGAGAATCTGGGCATGTCCTCAACTCCGAATTTTGCCATCTCGGTCTTCGACGGAGACCCGGACCTCGACATACTGCTGGCTTCACAGATGGTGTCCATTGCGGCCCTCGATTCGGCGCCATTTGCCATTCCCGTCATCCTGTCTGAGCCGAAGGCATATTCACTGACCGTCGTCCTCGACCCCAATGACCTTTCTCTCGACGAGGATCGTTCCAACAACGCCGCACCACTCGACCTCAGCATCACTTCGACCTTTGACCCAGGCGTCGTCCCCGGCACATTTGCCGTGGCGCCCGTGGAAGTCGGCGTAGGCGATCTGGTCACTCTGAGTGCAACGGTCGGAAATACCGGGACCGAGGAGATCGGCGGCATCCAGATTGCCTTTTCCTACGAGAGCGGGAGCCCGCCGATAACCACTCCAATTGTCTTGCAGGAAATCATCGAGCCAATCAGGCCTGGCGAAACTCGGGACATCCATGTGGCTTGGCGACCGGCAGTTTCAGGATCGCCCGTTGTTGTCAGATCCGAGGTTGATCCCCAGTTGCTGATCCAGGACGTCGATCGAACCAACAATTCGGCCGTCACGAGCGTCGTCGTCAACCCAAGTGATCTCCCGAACCTCATGGTGTCGCCGGACTCGTTGACCTTTGACCCCACTCAACCCCACCAGGGCGCCTCCGTCGATCTGATCGGAGAGATTTCCAACAACGGAACCAACCCTTCGGGACCCTTCACCGCCGTCATTCGTCTTGATGACGCGACCTCGGGCGCCATTATCGCGTCGTCGGTTGTTGGCGGGCTGGACCCCGGCGGTTCCGCCACCGTGGCAGGGACCTGGACGGTGGATGAGCCGGACGATCGCCTCGTCTATCTGACGGTGGACACCGGCGACGAGGTCGAAGAATTCAACGAGCTGGACAATCAGGCATTTCAAGTGATGGACGTTCGATCGTTGCCCGATCTTGTCCTGAGCTCGGGCTCGGTCGTGGCAACGCCGTCCTTCCCCCACTCGGGCGAGGATGTTCAGTTCGCCGTGACGATCGATAACACAGGTGACCAGCCGGCCGGCGCCACAACGGTTGAACTCCTGGATGACCTTGGGAACGTCCTCGGATCGGCGCCGTTGGCCTCGGTACCGGCGCATGGGCAGGGATCGGTGGCGATCGACTGGCAGGCGTCGGATTCCCAGGGTGAAGTCACGCTGGTTTTCAGTGTCAATGCCTCCCAAACCGTCGTCGAACAGGACTTCGACAACAACGAGGTGCGTCTGACCCTGGCGGTTCAAGATGGAGATTTCTTCCTCTCCAGTCCCTACTGCTCACCCAACGGTGACGGTA
>CAYSHZ010000373.1:0-3890 GCA_964430905.1 uncultured Thermoanaerobaculia bacterium
CCGGAGTCCATCAATGTCTGTTTCGAGGTCAAGGGTGTTTCTTCAGCGGAGATCTGCCGCCGTCTTGATGATGATCGTCGACTCAAGGTCGGATTCGGTGACGTCGATGAGCGGCAGGCGATCCGCCTGGTCTGTGTCAATCCCGACTTTGGAGCAGAGGACATCGACCGTGCTCTCGATGAGATCAAGGCAGTGGGCCGGGAGATCAGTCATCGAGGCTGAACGAGCCGATGACCCGGTGAACGGAAGTGGGGGTTGAGGTAGGCTGGTGGAAGTCTGAATCCCTGCCGAGAGGAGTTGGAGAATGTATCTGAGAAGACGAGTCATTCAAATCCGGTTCGTATTGCCGGTTGTGGCAATGGTGGCCATGATGTCCTTCGGTTGTGCCTCGATGGCCCCTGACGAAAGGCCGGAGATCACCCTGTCCAATTTGGAGTTGACCGAGGCAACGCTGTTCGAAACGACGATGGTGGCTGCCGTTCGGATTTCCAACCCCGGGATGAAACCCATTGTCGTCGAGGGAGCGAGTTTCAAACTGGTCCTGGACGGAAAGAAGGTCGGGCGGGGCATGATGAAGGACCCTGTGGCGGTCGAGGGCCTGGATTCTGCGATCGGACGGGTAGTCTTTCACCTCAATAATGCTGTGGCACTCTTGAGGCTTCGTCAGGTCATGGAAAACAGGACCGTTACCTATGGCATCGATGGACATCTCTACCTTCAGCAGGGATCGCGATCGACCAAGGTCAAGGTCGAGCAGATGGGGCGCTTGGACCTCGACCGGGAACAGCCGATCGGAGTTCAGGGGAGTGAGTTGTGAGGCGTCCAGTCGTTTCAACTCTCGCCGTGGCGGCAGGGTTTTTCATGCTGTCGGCCATGACCATCGAGGCCCGGAAACCGGTGGTTCCCCATGGAATTCTGGCGCTGTCCTCCGGCAACGAGGTTGTGTTGATTCAGCCGGGATCGGATTCCGAGGTGGTCTCGTTGGAGACCGGGCCGGTTGGTTTTCTCTTCCCGGCCCCGGGGGGTGTTCTTTTCGCCCCCGATGTGGTCAACGATAGAACCAACGTCATCGATATCAAGGCAGCCCGTACCGGTGAGCTGATCTCCGGCGTGACGATGCCTCATTTTGGCCCCTGGGCCGATCGATACCTTGTTGTCGCCGGCGCCCTGACCATGGTCAGCTATCCGGAGCGATCCTTGATTTTCAGAATGGATGGGTCTTTTGATCGGCCCTGGCAGGTCCAACTGGGGCCGGAAGGCACGACGGTGTTGATTCTGGAAAGGACGCCCTCCGGAAAGGGTGGGACGACAATTTCAGCGGTCGATCTTGGCAATCGTCGTGTGATCTACACCAAACACTTCGATCATGATCTGGAGCATTTTTTCATTGCCCCTGGCGTTGGTCTGCTGGCCGTCGTCGATCGGTCGGCTGGAGACATCGCGTTGCTGAACTCCAAGACCCTGGGCGAGATGCGGCGGCTCACCGTTCCCAACGGGGCGACCGACGTGGTGGTTCTCAAGGGAGGCAGGCAATTGGTGGCTTCCGGGGCCGACGGCCTTCTGATGCGTTGGGACCTCAAGGCCAAGGACGACGGCCTGGAGATCAAGGCGGATGATCCGATTGACGTCGCGGGCCGGACGACCCGGCTGGTGGTCGGCCCCGAGGGCAGACTCCTGGCTGCGGCAACGGATGAGGGCTTTTTGGTACTGATCGACTCGAAGAGGGGTGAAACTCTGCGCCAGTGGAAGATTCCGACCCCGATTCGTGATCTGAAGTGGATTGATTCAGATCGACGAGGTCCGATACTGCCCTCCTGGTCCGACCGTGGTTTTGGACCCGAAGGTGTGAAACTTGGGGCTCGGAAGTGAGCTTGTTTTTTGGAATACCTCGACTGGTCTGAAGATGACCTGATCAGTCACTCAGAATCTGGTTTCGAAGGCTCGGGAGTGTTCCCTTCGGCAGGCCCGGGCTTGTGCCGCCGTCGCCGCCGTTTCTTTGGGGGTGGGTTGTCACCGGCGGGTGTTTCCCCTGATTCCCGGTGTGATTGGGACCTGCTTCGGTGGGGCCTGCGTTCCCTCCGGTGAGGTGGTCGACGGTAGGATCCGTCGTCTTCGGTTTTCTCACCCTGACCCCTTGGGAGAACATCGGCGTACAGATCATCGTCGGCGAAGACAACCGGGATCTCGTAGCCGACGAATTTCTGGACCGCGTCGAGGGAATAGACGAAATCCTCGCAGGCCAGCGAGAAGGCCTTCCCCTCTGCGCCGACCCTGGCTGTGCGTCCGATCCGATGGACGTAGTCCTCGGCGTCTTGCGGGAGGTCGTAGTTGATGACGTGGGAGACGCCGTCAATGTGAAGGCCGCGGCTGGCGACGTCGGTGGCGACGAGAATCGGCAGCTCGCCGTCCTTGAACTGGTCCAGAACCTTGAGCCTTCGAATCTGTTCGACGTTGCCCGTCAGACCGCGGGCGCCGAAACCGTGTCGTTGCAACTCCTGGACCAGACGCCTGGCGCCGATCCGGGTGTTGACGAAGATCATTGTCCGGGTCGCACCCTCCCTTCTGAGGAGCCCCAGGAGCAGGGAGAGTTTTTCCCGTGTCGAGACGTGGTAGAGCTCCTGGTGGATGGTGTCCGGAGTCAGTTGCTCCCGGCTGACGACGATCTCGGCCGGATCGTCCATCTCCCGCAACCCGAGCCTGGTCACCCGTCGGGAAAGGGTTGCGGTGAACATCAGGGTCTGGCGCTCTGTCGGATGGGGTAGACGGCGCAAAAGCCACCGCAGGTCTTCGGAGAATCCCATGTCGAAGAGTCGGTCACACTCGTCGATGATGACCACCTCGGTCTTGTGAAGGGAGTAGGCCCGCTGCTTGTGGTAGTCGATCAATCGTCCTGGTGTACCAATCAGGATGTCGACACCCTCAGCGAGTTGGGCCCGCTGCTTGTGGTAGTCAAGACCGCCGAAGACAACGTGGGTCTTGAGGTCAAGATGTGATCCGATGTCGTCGGCATCCCTGGCCACCTGGACCGCGAGTTCTCGGGTCGGGGCGACGACCAGGGCCCGGGGCACGTCCGGCGGCGAGGTTCTAGGAGTCGTCAGCAGCTTGTGGAATGCGGTCAAGAGATAGGCCGCCGTCTTGCCCGATCCGGTCTGGGCCTGGGCGACGATGTCGCGGCCCGTCATCGACAGTGGGAGAACCTCGGCCTGGACCCTGGTCAAGCGGTCAAAGCCCAGGTCTTTGAGTCCCAGGAGAAGTGGTTCGGGCAGATCCAGGTTGTCGAATGTTGTGTCGGAGAATAGGCTATTGGAGTTCGTTTCGTCAGTCATCAGGTGCGGATTGTAGCACTGTGGCCCGTTCGCTGGACGGAAGGGGGCTCCACCAACCCAATCAAGGAATGCCGGGAGAGGGCGCCGGGTTCGGTATGATGACCGGGAACGGAGCATGTTTTGATCGCAGCGAAAATGTATCTGGCAGTGGTGTTGGGTCTCGTGACAGGGTTTGGGTGGTTTGTGCCCGCGGTACATGGGGAAGAAATCCCGGGGGAAGAACGGGCTCTTCCCGATGGACTCGAGCTGTTTCTGCGCGCCAGAACGTTTGAGAGCGAGGGGAACTACCGTGAGGCGGCCGAGACCTACTCCGAGGCTTTGGAGCAGGCGCCCGATGTCAACGAGATTCGGATTGCCTTCGGATCAATGCTGCTGGATGTCGGGATGCCCGAGCGGACGATCGAAGTACTCAAGGGCAGGGAGGGGCTGGACTGGTATGGGAAGAGAGCCCTGGCCCTGGCCCTGGGACAGGTCTCGACCCAGAAGACCGAATTGCTGCCCGAGGCTAGGTCGGCGCTGGAAGAGGCGCTGACCGAGCGCTCCGATGATCCCAACCTTCAGGTC
>CAYSHZ010000374.1:0-3869 GCA_964430905.1 uncultured Thermoanaerobaculia bacterium
GGGAACACGTCAAACTCGATCAGGTTTCTCAGTGCATCACCGGTTCAGCCCCGCGTTGGCGGGGAACACTATTCTCGCAACCGATTGTATCGCCAACAGCTTACCTGGACCACCTCGGCGAACCAGACGAAAATGTGACTCTTTCCCAAAATGGCCTCAAAAATTCCAACTCCAATCTCGATTATCAAAGAGCTGATGGCGCAAGGCCTCTGATGTCTTCATCGGTCGGCTCAGGAAAAAAGGAAACCAACTGCAGACCGTCCCACTCGGTTGGGATCCGGCGGTTGGCGCCCAGGGTCTCGAAGGCGAAACCACTCTCGGTATTGGTCGACCAGGCCATGATCGCGTTACCCTGCTCCACACCCTCCCCGACATCGTTCCAAATCAACTCGCGTATCCGACGACCAGGGTTCCCGACATAGACCCCGGCTCTAATTTCAAGGAGACGAACGGCCAACCGCCCCCGCAACCGCAGCGGCACGTTTTCAACCACGATGACCAGCATCGCCGACCTTCTTTCCATCCTTCAGAACCGGATCAAGGGCCTCTCTGGGTTTTCCCGGGGCCTCGATTTCTCCCGCCGCCAATACCTCGTTGATCAAAGGTATCAGTCGTTCGACGATCCTCGTCTTGCGAAAGGCGTCCCGGCACCGATGACGAACAACCCGCTCGGGATGCTCCGGATTTTTGGACGCCACCTCAAAAGCCGCCGGGACCACCGTCTCGAACTTGACGAGGTCTGCAACGTCATACACGAAGGATCGGGGTTTCCCCCAGTGGATGAACCCGATGGCCGGCGCATATCCCGCCGCGAGGATCGCTGCCTCGGTGATGCCGTAAAGGCTCGCAGTCGCCGCGCTGAGACACTGATTGATCAGATCACTTCCCTCCCAGTGTGTCGGATCGTACTTCCGCCCCTTCCATGGTATTCCGAACCTATCGGAGAAGTTCCGGTACATCCGACGAACCCGGGCGGCCTCGATCCCACGAAGCTGCTCAATGCTTCGTCGCTGTGGCGCTGGCGCCCCGAACCGGATCTCATACATTTTTCGTACGACCTTGAGCCGAAGCCCTGGATCCAGCGCCAGTTTTGCCTGATGAAGCAAGCGGTCGCTCCGAGCGCCCCCAGGCTGGCCGGCGGCATACAACCGAACACCGCCCTCGCCGACCCACAGCAGCAGGCATCCGACCCGCGCCGCCAATTCGACCGCACGATGGGAAACCCGCGTCCCCGGCTGGAGCATGAGACAACCGACGTTGCCCACAGGAATGTGCGTCCTAATGCCGGTCTTGTCGACGACGACGAAGGCCCCGTCCAGCATGTCCAATTGGCCTTTCTCCACCCAAACGACCGAAACCCGGTCCTTGAGCGGGATTGGCCGGAGCTTGGGCAACATCAGTCCTCCTCCGAACTTCCCAACGAGACTACGGCGGGATCATCACCAAGTGTCTTGACGAACCGTCGGTCGGCCGTCACCAGAACACCGCCTCGTTCGACCGCGACGGCATAGTAGGCAGCATCATAAAAGGTGACACCTCGGTTGGCCGCCAACGCCACCGCCGTCGTGGCCCACGACCGAGGACCACGTTCCGGGATCCCCAGTTCCAAGAGCCAGTGCAACATGGAATCCGCAACATCGAACCCGAATCGACGGGCCAAGGTGTTCCCCGCCTCAAAAAACCACAACGACGGAACGATCATGTCCGTCTCGCCCTCGACGAATCCCTCAAGAAGTCGCCGAGCCCGGTCCCAATCTGGTTCTTCCTCACACGGAAGAACCCACTTGAGGATCACGGAGGCATCGGGAACAATCAGCACATTCAGTGAGCGTCCCGCTCTTCCCGGATCCACTGTTCAACATTCCCCGGAGGATGATCAATCCCGTTACGAAGGGCGTCAAGCCCCTCAAGGGCCCGGCGACGACGACGCAGCAACGACGCCCTCTTGACCGCCGCAGTAACGAAGCGACTGCGTTCGCCCCGTTCGATATCCTTGAGGATCTCCCACGCCTCGTCGTCCAACATGACGTTGACTCGATGTGCCACGATCAACCTCCTTACACACTAATTATACACACTATAACTTCCGCACCAGCAGCAAACCGCAACCGAAGGCCTTTGAGGGCCCGATACCTGCAAACAGGGTCTTACAAAACAATTCGGAATCCGTCACCGTGAGGATCCCCTCGAGATCGACACTGCTGAAAGAAACCGTCACACCACGCCGAACGATCCGATGTTGACGATAACCGTCACATTGAACGGCAGCGGCGTCGCATTGGAATCCCAATCGCGATGCCCGGGCGAGCAACCACCCGACCCCGGCTTCCTGAACCAACTCCGGGAGCGAAACGGGACGATTCGGGTTTGCAACCCTGAAACGCCGCTTGGCATCCATGACGACGTCGTCCCGCCGTTGCTTCCCCCCATCGGTTCGACGACGGATGACGGGGTTGGCTCGGAGGACGAACCGCAGGGTCCGGCCCACCTCCAAGCCTGGATCGTAATCCTTCGTTTCAACGATCCACGCCGGGGAGGGTGCGACGGGTTCCCGTTCCGAGACCACGAGGAATGAAAGCCGTGACTTCCCCTCCATCCGGCGATACAGGAAGGTCCGCCGAGGCTCATCCCGGCCGAAAAAACTCCAAATCAACCGATGATCTGCGTAGACGTCGGCCGCGGCGATTGAAACGAGATCCCGGGCCTGGGCATGCGGAGAAAGCGTGATACGACTGATCAACATGGCATCACTCCTTCGGGCAACGGGGCATGGTGTTCGAGCCGCGGCCTGAACTGCCATCGTTGCCGAGAAAGAGGATCATCCCGGCGTTCAACCGTCTCCCTCGGTTCGAACCCGACGTCCATCCCCGGTTCCCAGTAGAGGCCTATCGACCTGGGGCCTGTCCCTAATCTCCTGGATGCCGCCACCTCCCCGATTTTGCCGAACCGGATCCGGCCGAGACCATCGACCAAGGTCTCCGCCTCGATGATCTGTGGCGCCAACGGTAGGGAAGGCGAGCAGGCCTTCCGGCCGAGGAAGAGACAGAGTTGCGGTTCGAGCAGGGCGCGGCGAAACGCATCGAGTGAAAAGACCGGATCGCTCGATGCGGCCTGAATCCCGATGATCCACTGCCCGTCGCAGCGATAATCCCGGTTGGAAAGAATGGCCTCGCCCGCCTTGCCCTTGTTCGGCCGCAGCCACGCGACGAGATCGAGTTCGTCCCGGCGAGTCCTCAAGGGCCACCCCTTGGCATCGGTGCAACTCGGCACCTGCGTTGTGTGGTAGTCACGAAGGAATGAGCCTGGATCGACAACGACCACCGCGACCCGACAGGCTTGTGCCAAGGTTCGCAGACGATCCTCTTCCCGGCGCCGAATACCCAGAGCGGAGGCGAGGATTCCCAAGACCGCCGAGCGCGACGGATGGGGCGCCGATCCCCGGTCCTCCCCGACGGCGATCCCACCCCAGGATGCCATCGGGCCGGCCAATTGGAAGAAAAGAAAGGCTGCCATAACGGTCACTCACCAGCGAATTTGATGAGGGTATTGATCGACCCCTCACCGGTAATGACGTTGATCCTCACCCTATCGGAGGCACAGGGCCCGTACACCCGATCCATCTTTTCGGCGGTGTTCTCGATTCGTTCGACGGCTTCCTCGAGCATCGGGTTCGTTCGGACAGGATCGAGGAATGCAACCGCCAGACTCCTCGGTTGCTGATTACCCTTTTCGGCCAAGATGAAGGAGGCGCGCGCCCGGGATGCGAATGTCGCCTGTTTTCCTCGGGGCGCCACGGTCGCCGCGGCCTCGACAAGGGCCCGTATCACTCGACCGGCCAATCCCTGATCGCCGCCGAGATTCTCCACCAG
>CAYSHZ010000375.1:0-3836 GCA_964430905.1 uncultured Thermoanaerobaculia bacterium
CCATTCGTAGAGATCGGCGACCGAATTTTCGATACTCTCAATCGCATTGAGAATCATCAATAATTGCATCGAGGCCCTTTCTGTATGGGGCCGTTCTAAAACGAGAATCAGCCGCAATCTCAATTATATACAACCCGATGCTTCGTGTCGAGACATTTTTCTCTAACATTCTTGCCGAAATTCGAAGCGGAAGTGTCGGTCCTTCTATACTCAACCGATGGACATTCCACCTCGAGGAACCATGGCAGCGAATATCTTGGGTGTGATGGTGACGTTGGCCGCTGTGACGTCGGGGTGGGGGTCCAATCTCCCCGGTTGGGTAGCTATCGTTTTTGGTCTGGCGGTGCTGGCCGTTGTTCGACCCAAGGGGCGGACGTGGTGGCCGTGGCTGGCCATTGTCCCGGTGTGGGTTGGATTGATGATCCCAACTCCGGCGCCCCTGTCGCCTGGGGTGGCGTCAGCTCAGTTCGACCTGAGATGCCGCACGTTGTTGGGTCTCGCCCAATCAGTTGCCGAAGATCCACTGATCGGAGATCTGGTGATGGGAACTGGGGCAACACTTGATCCTTCCCAGCCCTTTGATTTCTTGGCCCGTACGGTGGCCGGAGAACCGAACTTGACGATATACCTCGCAGATGAACGGGGACGGGTCGTGGCGTGGGCAGGACGGTCATCCAGACTCCCTTCGGACCTGAGAACGCTGGGGAACCGTCGTTGGGAGCTGTTTCGGACTGCGGGGGCCCTGACCCTGACTCTCAGAGAACCCCTTCTGAAGGAGGGACGGTTGGCGGGTTCGGTGATTGTGGTGGAGAGGAATAGCGGTGACGCTCGAAACGCCTTCGGGATCAAAGCGCCTCCAGGGTGGAGGATGCATTTCTCGGGCGACAACCCTGAGGCGGATGCAGTGCAGTCTGATTGTGCCCCCGGGATAGGGTTGGCGGTGGCGTGGGACGAGGTTGAGACCCATTGGGAGGTTCTTTCGGCCTGGATTTCGTGGGCGGTCCTGGCCCTGATCAGCCTGGTATTCCTGCCGGCCGCAGCCCTGCTGTGCGTCGCGGGGGCTTTTGTCGCGGCTGGTGGAACGCTTTCACCGGCAGAGTCGGGTTTCCTGATATGCCTCGGAGGTGGGGCGATCGGTCGCTGGGCTTCGAGTCTTGGACCTCAAGGGGCACGATGGGTTGTCGGTTCGACAGTTGGAACGGCAATAGCGGTATGTGCACTGGGATCAATGAGTGGAGTTGGAAATTGGTTGCCGGAGCATCTTCTGCAGCCGGGGGCGGGTGTTGTTTGGTTGGTTGCATCAGCGTGGGTCGTGGCGGCCTGGCCGGTTTCGAGGTGGGATTTGGAACGACGTCTGGCTGCTGCCGTCGTGGTCTCTGTCTTGGCGGTTGTGGTTTCCGCTGTACGTCCCATAGTTGACCTGGTTCATTGGCCCAGTGTTCAGACGGTCATTACTCCGCAAGCTGATGATCTCGATCTCCGGGATCTGAAAGGGGAGGATGGCCTTTCGTCGTCAATTGGTGATCTTGCGCCGGTGTTGGCGAGGGAGTGGGGCCTCGACGATGTGCCCCGGGGGGCAGAGGTTCTGGTGTTCGATTCCGAGGGGAACGTGGTCTCCAGTTGGGGTGACCTTGGGCCGGCCGGAGAGAGGGTCAAGGTAGCGGCCGACTGGACAACCGGTGTGGAAGGCGTTGCCCTGGTCCAGTTGAGGTTGGCGGAAGAACCATGGTCCTTGCTGGGTGACTGGCCGACTCGTGGTGGTCTGGATTCGTCGAGACGAAGGTCCATGTGGTGGGTTGTCCTGACCAGGTCCGGGACGGTTGCTGCGTCTCTTCATCCAGATGTGGCGCCGTTATCGCCTTCCCGTGCGGGCGATCTGTACTACCGGCGTGGGGGCTGGACCTGGATGGACATCGGTGGCTCTCGATATCCAGCCAGGATCATCAGGAATCGATCCTGGCTGGTGGCGCGGGTTGCACACGTCCCGTCGGTCGCAACCTGGTTGGTCAGGGCGCTCTTGGCGGTGCTATGGGTACTGGCAGTGATGGCACTGGCACGGCCACCAGTCTGGTGGCATGAGGGAACGGCAACTTTCGGAGGGCGACTCCGTCTTCTGGTTGCGGGGGCGGTTATTGTGCCGCTTGTTGCGTTGGCGCTGGTATTGCAGTTCAGGATCTCCGGGCAGGAGGCGGAGACGGAGCGTACCCTGGGTCTCGACTCGTTCCGTGCGGTCAGGTATACGGCCGAACACCTCGGGGGTGACTTCGAGATCGACAACGATTTCGCCAGGTGGCTGGCGAAGGGATGGGGCGGGGAGGTCGTTCTCTTCGACGGTATCGATGCCGTGGCAGCGTCACGGCCCGACCTGGTGGACGGGGGACACCTGCCGGGATTGCCGTTGGCTGACGTATTCCCATTGTTCTTGTTGGGGCGTGACGACGTTGTCGTCCGTCGGTGGGGCCATGAGATGGTTGTTGCCGGCTCTGTCGTGCTCAACAGGCGCCGAATTCTGCTCGAGTTGTTCAAGGAAGGACCTTTCGGAGACCGGGACATGCCGCGTGCCATTGATTGGCTCTTTGGAGGCGCAGTGGTTGCGGCACTGCTGGCCCTGGTTCTGGCAGGACGGATCGAGAGGCGGCTCAGCCACTCGCTGCGAGATCTGGTCGGTGTATCGCGGAGGTTGTTGGATGGAGAGCCGCTGGGGTCGGTTGCTCGACCGCGCGAGCGGGATCTCGCCGAAGTTCTCGACGCCGTCGAGAGGATGTCCCATGAGGTCCAGGAACGGGAGGCGTCTCTCAAGGACCAGGAAGAGATGCTGAGAATCACATTGGCCAATCTGGAGCCTGCAGTCCTCGTATGTGATGCAGAGGATCGGGTGATCTTTGCCAACCCCACCGGAAACAGCCTTATACGGGACTTTCCGGACGTCTTGGGCGATCGAGGCCGTATCAAGAAGGTCGTGGCCGGTACTGATCAGGAGATTCTCCGGCCGGATCCCGGCAAGGATCTCAGCTGGAGGGTGGGCTCGGCCGATGTGCCCCTGCCTGGGGGAAGGCGTGGACGTGTTCTCGTGATTGAGGACGTTACGGAGGTCGTCCGTGCCGATCGCCTGCAGCAGCTGACCCACATGGCTCGAATTGTGGCCCATGAGGTCAAGAACCCGTTGACGCCGATTCGCCTGTGGATCCAGGAGCTCCAGGAACAGCGGCGTCGAGGTTCGGAGGACCTTGGTGAACTGGTCGATCAGGCTGCCACCGAGATCCTGGTTCAGGCAGGGCGGCTCCAGGAGACGGCCAACGCCTTTTCGAATCTGGTGGCCCTGGAGCGATGGGAGCCGGAATTGATCGACCTCAGTGAGATTGTCAAGGAGGCAGTGAGTCATCTGGATATCTTGCATCGCCTGGGCGCTACGCTTCGCATGGAGATTGCGGATCCAGGTTGTTGTCGGGTTTTCGGGGATGGGCGGTGGATTCGTCGAGCGGTCGATACTCTGCTCTTGAATTCGTTGACGGTGATCGACCACCACACCGGAGAGATCATTGTTCGGGCTCGACGAGAGGGGGCCTCGTGCATTCTTGAGGTCGAGGATGATGGGGGTGGTGTCAAAGGAGAGAATATCGACGATCTCTTCGCACCGCATTTTTCTGCAACCGGGTCCGGGACGGGTTTGGGCCTTGCTCTGGTCCGTCAGGTTGTCGTCCGGGCACATGGAACCGTCGATGCGTTCAATGGAGTTGCCGGGCTGGTCGTCAGGATGCGTTTTCCGGAAGGGCAGACACCCCGAGAACGGCCGAGTGGGGCGCAGCCTTCCAAGGGTTGAATGGGAAGAAACGATG
>CAYSHZ010000376.1:0-1844 GCA_964430905.1 uncultured Thermoanaerobaculia bacterium
TGGCGCTCCTGCGATCCGGTCGGCATGCAGAGGCCATCGCGGCTCTCCGTGAAGCTCGACACCAGTTGCCTGGAGACAGGAATCTGGATTCAAAACTCGCGTGGCTTCTGGCTACCTCAAGGGATCCGACAGTTCGGGCTCCTGCCGAGGCTGTCCACTTGGCCAGTGGAAGTGCCATGGCGACCCCGGCGAGTGCCGAGATCGCTGACGTGCTGGCGGCCGCCTACGCAGCACACGGCAATTTTCCTATGGCGGTAGATCGGGCACGTGTTGCGCTGACGCTCGCAGAGGATCAAGGGCTTTCAAACCTCCACGCTCAAATCCTTGAGCGCTTGGCTCTCTATCAGGCAGGAAAACCTTACGTGGAATAGGAGTGTATAAGGCATCCTCAGGGTTGGAGCATCAGCATTTTCAGCGGTCCCGATGAGATTTGGACGTTTTTCAAGCGTCACCGCCGTATCCACGCCAGTCCCAGACAGGGCGAAGGTCAGTATTGAATTCTCAATACCATCAACGATAACCAGCTGATCGTCCTTGACGAAATGAAGCAGTTCAGTCCTCGAAGATCGAACCGACCGTTGTCCAGGTGGATTGGCCCCGGCGACGTGCCTTGGCGGTTCCGGATATCTTTCCCTTCTTCAGCAGTTCTTCCAGATCCTCGTCGGCGAACGGCCCTTCGAGACTGTTCTGCATCATGACGAACCAGCCAGAGGCTGTAGCCCTGGTCGATGGAGTGGGAGGTGGGAGGCGATGGGACGTTTGCTTTGAGGACCGTCCCCTCAACAGGAAATACAGCACCAGGGCCACGAGGCCTCCAATGAAGAGCAGGAGCGCCATAGATCGGGTATTCCCGGAGTCGGGCGACTCGCCGCCGAGGCGCCGTTTCAAAACCCTCATGACCTCGTATGCGCTGCCCTCCGCGAGGCGCAGGCCGTTTTCGTCGAAGAGGATGAGATGGGGAATCGACTGGATCCTGTACTGGGCCGAGACCTCGGATTGCCAGTTGACAATATCGACTTTTCGAATGGCCACCGTCTCCGGGTTGCCGGCAGCCAGGCGTTCCAACTTGGGGGCGATGGAACGGCACGGACCGCACCAGTCGGCATAGAAATCGACGACGGTCAGCTTGCCGGGGGCGAGTTTCCGGGTGATATTCACCCGTTCGCCATGGCTGATCGTTGCGATGTCCTGGGCGGCTGCGGGTGCGGCAATCACAGTCAGGAGGGTGATACCGAAAACGTGGATGAAACGGTTCTTGGAGAAGCTCATCAATTGACACTCCTGGTTTTCTGAAACTCCTCGCTTCCGGCAAAAGCCAGGGCGACACGGTTCCGAGACATGCCCTCATTCATTCGGTCGAGCCAGTGCTCCACCTCGGCATCCGTTGGGGCTCGATTAAGCATGAGGCGATACAGTGATCGGATGAAATCCCGGTTGGAGCCGGCGGAGTTTGTGAAGCATACCTTCTCCAGAATTTCTTGGGTCTGGGGTGAACGGAGAGTTCGATATCGGGGAAGCCGACGCTGGGCGACGATGCCCACGTTGAGTTCACAGTTCCATTGGGGCGGCAACGCCAGATAGGCCACACTGGAGAGGACGGCGTGACTGACGATCACCGGGAGGAGTCTGCGGTGTCTCGAATAGAGGGTCATCCACAGAGCGCCGAGCACCACGGTCGAAATCGAGAGGGCCCGGCAGGGTAGGTGGAGCAGGCCGAAAACCAGGGCGGTCGCTGCAGTGGCAACGAGGGGTTTCTTGAGAACCTCCCCAACAACGGGCCGAAGGAACAACTGGAGAAGCACCTGCTGCAGGGTTGCCCAGACCAGGTGTTGGCCGACCCAAAC
>CAYSHZ010000376.1:1944-3832 GCA_964430905.1 uncultured Thermoanaerobaculia bacterium
ACTGGAGAAGCACCTGCTGCAGGGTTGCCCAGACCAGGTGTTGGCCGACCCAAACTACAAGGCCGAACGCCGAGGCCTGGATGATCCTGAGGGGAATTTCATCACAGGATCCCCGAAGGGTCGTGGCCCAGACGATGAGGATTCCGAGGACGATGGAGGTGGCCAGGAGTGTTTCGACCCATGCCCGTGCGGGAGAGGACGTTGTCTGATGGAGAAGCCGCTCGAGTCCTCCGCGTCGTCTGATCGATGTCACGAAGAGCGCGATCACCAGCAGCATGGCCGGCAACTCGAAGAGGATGTTGTCGAAGGCCCTGAGAATCCAAAGATCGGCAATAACGGCACCGAGGAGGATGGTGATTTCCCCGAGACTTCGCCTGATACTGGATGCCGAATCCGTCGTCACGATGAGATTCTAACCCGCCTCGAGATTCGAGGGGGGGTCCGGGGCGTTGGCTTCTATCCAGAGACCGCAGACCACACCGAGGTATCCCCGCTCTCGAAATCGTCCGCAAAGATCCCGGTTCCGTCCGAAGAATAGTCCGGCGGAAGATCGGTGCCGGAGACCACGCCGAGAGGCTGATAGCCGGTATAGCCCGGGAAGACGACTCCCAGCTTGTTGTTCTCCATTCGACGGATCAGGACCTCGGACAGGACCCTCCTGAAATCGGTCGTAACCGCGACGTCGGCGCCATCGTAAAGTTGTTCGTTGGCCAAGCCGGGCCATTGGCCGTGGATACCGGAGATGACGTTACCGCCCATCAGAAGCATGACGTTGCCGTGACCATGATCGGTTCCGTGGTCGGCATTTTCCCGCAGACGGCGGCCGAATTCGGACTGGACGACGACCGTCAGGCGACCGGTATAGTTCTGGTCCCCACTGCCGTCGAGGTCGGTGTAGAGGGCGCCTAGGCCCTGAGCCAAATCGGCAATCTCGCCACCGAAATACCCCTGCCCCTGGTCCCCCTGACCCTCGTGGGTGTCCCAGCCGCCGAGGTCGATGGTGGCGACCCTGAGACCAAGGTCCAGTTTGGTCATCTGTGCGACGACCTGGAGGTGGTCTCCGAAGGAACCGGAGGGATAGACCGCCCCGTTGGCCGGCTGGTAGTTCTCCCCGGTATTGAGTTCGACGATGTCAACGGCATCCAGCGTCTGGAGGCCGGCCTGATGGAGCCAAGTGGAATCCTGGGTATAGAGGTGGCGCAGGGCGACCCGCTGGGCGTCGCGCCACCGCCAGGGACCAACCCGCAGGTTGAACTGGTCCGGGTCTGAGATATTGATCGTATCCGAATCACCCAGAAGTGATGTTGCCTGGACCGATCCGACGGAGATTGACGGCATGATGATCTCGGGCGGCAAATTTGGCGCCGAGGCCAGATGACGGGCAAGCCACCCTGTAGACGTCAACTTGTTGCCGGGGGTTCCCCGTTCGATGAACTCCATCGCGTCGAAGTGGGACCGGTTGGCCTCGGTCATGCCGGTCGCAACCACGATGCCCAGATGACCCGCCTGGTAGAGATCATGGAGGGGAGCGGCATTGGGGTTGAGGCCGAAGATGCCGTCCAGTGCCAACGCAGCATCGGCGCCGGTGTTGGGAACGGCCAGGTAGTTTCGAGCAGCCTCATAATAGCCGCGATCAGCTCCTGTAATTGGAGGGACCAGAGAGAGTCCGTCCATGCCGCCCCGGAGGAAGACAATGACCAGGATCTCTTCGTTGAAGTCGTCATTGGGGGCGCCGAAGACCAGTCGAGTCTTGAGAGTGCCGGCCGCGCCGGCCGCGGCTGCCGTTCCGCCGACGATGAAATGGCGTCTGTTGGGTCGAATCATCACTACCAACACAAAAAGGAGGGGGTCACGCAGATCAGGCAGACCATCGAACGCAGCCGATCCT
>CAYSHZ010000377.1:0-3824 GCA_964430905.1 uncultured Thermoanaerobaculia bacterium
TGGGGTCCGCCGAGCAACTTGTCACCGGAGAAGCAGACGATGTCGGCGCCTGCGTTCAGTAGATCGGTAACGGTCTCTTCGTGGGGCAGCCCCCAGCGACGCAGATCGTGGAGGCAGCCGGAGCCTTGATCAACAACCAATGGCAGGTTGTTCTCATGAGCCAAGGCGGCCAGTTCAGGGGTGGAGGGTGCTGTCGTGAATCCGACGATCCTGAAATTGGACTGGTGAGCTACCAGCAGCGCTGCAGTGTTATCGGTGATGGCTGCTTTGTAGTCTTCGAGATGGGTTCGGTTGGTGCAGCCGACCTCGATCAGTCGACATCCGGCCGCCTCCATGACCGCAGGAAGTCGGAATGAACCGCCGATCTCAATCAACTGGGAACGCGAAACAATGACCTCTTTGCCGCGAGTGAGGGCCGCCAGGATCAACAGCAGGGAGGCGGCATTGTTATTGACCATGACGGCACTCTCGGCGCCGCACGCGCGCGCGATCTTGTCCCTCATTGGAGCCAGGCGCTGGCCCCGTTTGCCCCGTTTGATGTCATATTCCAGAGCCAGATACCCCTGAAGGGCCTTGGGCAAGGCGGGGGTCATCGGGGCTCGTCCGAGGTTGGTGTGGAGCAGAACGCCTGTTGCATTGATGACGGCACTGTAGGCCTCTGCCTCGGCATCGTGGATTCTGGACAAGACCACTGCCTCCAAATCCTCCATGGATGGCGTTCTCCCCTCCTTGATCTGTCGACGCGCCTCATTCAGTGCCTCCCGACAGGCTTCAAGGACCGAAGGGCGTCCCCATCGGGTCAGGGCACTCTCAAGTTGTGGAGACTCGATCAGGCGGTGAACGGCGGGCAATCGGCGCATTGGAGTAGTCACGCAGTCATTGTATCGTGGCTCTTCGCCGGAAGACCCGGAATGAGCCTCGCCACCCCTTGGTTCGAGCTCCACAGGGTTCGAGGGTATAATGTTTTTCGGCGACGCTGTTGCCCTAAAGGACGTGAATGGACTTCTCTTCAAGGATAATCAGCCTCGAAGGTGATCTCAGAACACTGATTACCCGATGGGATCGGTTTTTTGGTGGTGACTTGAGAATGCCCCCGGTTCGAGAAAAAGAAATCCTTGGGCGAAGGCTGCGGAAGCTGACGGAGACGTCTTCAAGCGCCCATTCGGGGGATCGGTTTCGCCTGAGTCAGCTCCAACACCGCTTTATGAGCTATTCAATGAATTGGGAGCGCCTGCTGCGAGAACGCGAGGAAGGCGTTCGCAGGTTCGTCCCTGGACAGAAAACAGGGGGACGGACACCTGTTGCGGCACGACCCAGGACGACTTCCAGCAACGATGAGCTGCCGATGTCCGTAGACCTGGGTGATGGCGAAGACCTCTTTGATCGGTGGTGTGCCGTGAAAGGGGAGGTCGGACAGGAAATCAAGATTGGACGGCAGGCATTCGAGAATCAAATTGACCGACAGCGGCTGGAGATCGAAAAGAAGATGGGATCAAGAGTGGCGTTTGATGTGTCGGTGGTTGATGGCAAGGTTAAGTTGACTGCCCGAAGAACGGGCAGAAAGAACCACAAGGAGTGATTATGGGCTGGAGAGCCTGGGTGAAATGTGCGGTCGGCGTGACGCTGGCTTTGAGTGTCGTGATCGAAGTCACGGCCAAACAACCTGTTTTTGTCAGCTGGTTGGTGGCCGACGATCCTGGTGATCAGACAATTCTCCACTTTTGGGAGCGGTACGAGTTGGGGGAACTATCGCCTACGGAGATGGTCGATCTGGGGACGATGCTGTTCTATCGAGGCTATCCCAAGGATGCCATTGGGGTCCTTGAGACTGCTGTGGATCAGGACAAGGAGCTGTACGAGGCCTGGTTCAGGATTGGGTTGGTCGAGCATCAGCAGGGGAACATCCGGGATGCCCGGATCGCCTACAAACGGTGCCTCAAACTTCTCAAGGGACACGGGTGGTGCAATTTCTACCTCGGTCTCCTGGAAGAACATGACGGTCACGCCAGGGCTGCAATGGAGTATTACCAGGCCGCTTTTCGGTATGCTCCGACCCTGGCTGACAAGGAGATCAATCCCGAGATGGCCAGTTCAGATCTCTCGTTGGGAGCCTGGCTGATGATGGCGCATGACAATGCATTTAAGAATGCGTTGCCCATGCCCTACATGCATCCAAAAAGAGTTGAAAAGATCAAGATGTCGTTCATCGATGAGATCGACCAGGGGAAAAAACCAACAAAGGCCAAGAAGCCGAATCACAAGACGACTTCTGCAACGTCCAATAACCATCGGAATGGCAGTGGGGCGACCTTGGTTCCCGTTACCCAATCGGTGGCGGCTCCCAAGCCCATCACTTCCAAGGCCCCGGTTTCTCCCGATAAATCCCCCAAGAAGGTGACTCCGACAGTTCCTCAGCCTCAACCTTCTGAGGGCTCTCATGACGATACACCCTGGGGTCTCCCGGGCAACAGGAACGTCTCGTCAGACGCATATCCGGGGTTCTGAGAGGATTCGTCTGTACGAGCTCAGGCCTGCTGGATTGTCGTCACTCGGCGCCTCAGGTCACACATTGAACCGGAAGTGGACGACATCGCCGTCTTCGACCTGGTAGGTCTTTCCTTCCAGGCGGAGGGTGGCATTGTTGCGGCACTCTGCGAGGCCGCCGGCATCCAGGAGTGCGTCGTAGGGAACCACTTCGGCTCGGATGAAACCTCTCTGGATGTCCGAATGGATTGCGCCGGCCGCCTCGACGGCCGGAGTACCTCGGCGAATAGACCATGCCCGGCACTCGTCCTCTCCGACGGTGAAAAAGGAGATCAGGCCCAGGAGATGGTAGGAATCCCGGATAATGCGGTCCAATGCCCGATCATCAAGTCCAAGATCTTCCATGAACGCTTCTGCATCCTCGGCGTCCAAATCCGCCATTTCGCCCTCCAGTGTGGCGCAAGCCGAGGAAAAGCCCATCTTGGGCCGGTCCTTCAATTCTGCCCAGGAGGGGTTTTCGAAGGGGTCGGTTCCGACGTCACCCTCATCAAGGTTGACGACGACCAGGAGTGGTTTCAAGGACAAGAACGTGAAGCCCCGAAGTTCTTTCTCTTCGTTGTCCGAGAAACTCTCGGACCTCAGGGAGCGCCCGTCCTCCAGGATCTCATGGCATTTCTGAAGGACGGCCTGCTGTCGTTCCAGCTCGGGCACCTTTCTCTTCATCAGGTCCTTTTTCAACCGTTCAAGGCGCTTTTCGACGACAAGAAGATCCTGAAGCAGGAACTCCTCCTCGATTCGTTCGAGGTCACGAATGGGATTGACACTGAGGAGGGGGTGGGGCACGACGTCGCTTTCAAAAGCCCGTACGACAACCATCAAGACATCCATCGTTCGGAGCTCGGAAATGTTGAGGCTGCCCTCTCGTCCGTGCTCCGCGGGGATGCCGGGGACATCGACGTATCGTATTGTTGCCGGAGTGTGTTTCTTGGGATGAAAGAGCGCGGACAGGCGGTCGAGACGGTCGTCAGGAACCGTGGCCATGCCGGTCGTGACGGCATCGTGGCGCGTGTCGGGCGCCTGTCCCGTCAACAGTGTAAAAAGAGTGCTCTTGCCGCTAGCCGAAAGTCCCAGAATTCCGATATCCATACCGCCTCCTGCACGATCGGGAAGAGTAGCAGAAAACTCAAAAGGGTGATTGCATGAGGTCCGGGGATGTCCCACCATCCGTTGAAAATCGACGGTGGTCGGAGGTTTATCTTACGCAGCATCCGAGGCCTTGCCGGTGGTGTGAGATCCAAGAAGAGCAGCATCAAGAGAGGCAATCAGCAAGGGCATCGAAC
>CAYSHZ010000378.1:0-3812 GCA_964430905.1 uncultured Thermoanaerobaculia bacterium
CGCCTTTCGCTTCGAAAACCGATGAGAACGTCGGGCCAGCGCTCCGGGCGGCCGGAGCAGCTATCGCGCTCGTGGACAAGGCGCCACCGAAGCTCAGAAGTCTTGCAGATCAGGTCATTCGGTCGGCGTCGTCGGTTCCGGCGAATCTGGCTGAAGGGCATGGAAGGATCGGCCGGGCTCGATTGAATCATTACCGCATCGCTTACGGTTCGGCCAAAGAAGTCGATGTTCATCTTCGGATTCTGACTTCTGCAGGCGCGATCGATCGTTCGAGGTGCCAAGAAACCCTTGAGCTTTTCGATCGGGTTCGGGCGATGATCTGGCGGTTGGTTCATCCGAGGGGGTAAGAGCCGTGGACCGAGACCGTTGTCCGAGACCGTGGGCCGGGGCTGTTGGCCAGGACCGGGGCCGACACCGACGCCGTCGCTGCGGTCTGAGGCTGTCGCTGAATCTGACTCTGCCCCTCCACACGGCAGACCTCAACCCCTTACGCGCCAGTCTCCGCCAAACGCTCGGGTGACCCCGGTCACCGTGATTGTCGAGGCGAGGGATACTATGGTTTCATCATGATGCGCTTTCTTCGGTGGTGTGTTCTTGTCGGCCTCTTGATCGCGGGTGTCCCGATGCTTTCGGCGACCGACTACTCGGTCGGACCGGGGCAGACCCTGGCTGCCGTCTCCGACGTTCCCTGGGAGAGCCTGGCGGCGGGTGATCATGTGTTCATTCACTGGAGGGAGACGCCCTACGCGGAAAAATGGGTCATCTGCCGACAGGGTACCGAGGCCGATCCCATCGTCATCAGCGGTGTTCCTGGACCTTCCGGTGATCTCCCCGTCATTGACGGCAGGAATGCCGTCACCCGGGCGGCCTTGAATTTCTGGAACGAAGGCCGTGGGGTGATCAAGATCGGTGGGGCCAATTCACCGCCGGATACCCTGCCGTCCCACATCATCATTGAGAATCTGGAGATTCGGTCCGGTCGTCCACCATATTCTTTCACCGATGACGGCGGGAGCTCGGCCTCCTACCAGGACAACGCCGCGGCGATCTATGTGGAAAAGGCTCGCGATCTCGTCATCCGGAACTGTGTTCTTCGGGATTCGGGGAACGGCCTCTTCATCGGTGCCTACGATGGTGAGACCCAGGACATCCTGATCGAGGGCAACTGGATCTACGACAACGGAATCGAGGGCTCGTACTACGAGCACAACACCTACACTGCGGCCATTGGGATCATCTATCAGTTCAACCATTTCGGTTCCTTGCGGGGCACGGCCGGAGGCAACAACCTCAAGGATCGATCCGCGGGGTTGGTCGTGCGGTGGAACTGGATCGAGAACGGGAACCGCCAGCTCGATCTGGTCGATGCCGAGGATAGCTCGGTTCTGGTCAATCATCCGTCCTACCATCAGACCTTTGTCTACGGCAATGTGCTGATCGAAGGTGAGGGCGAAGGCAACTCGCAGATGGTCCACTACGGTGGTGACAGCGGTACAACCGCAGACTACCGGAAGGGCACGTTGTATTTCTTCAACAACACCGTCGTGTCGACGAGGAGTGGCAACACGACCCTGGTGCGGCTTTCGACCAATGACGAGTCGGCCGACGTCCGCAACAACATCATCTATACGACCGCCTCTGCGGGTTACCTGGCGCTGTTGGCCTCATCCGGTGTGATGGACCTCGGACACAACTGGTTGCGAACCGGTTGGGTCACAAGCCACGACACTTTTGTCGGGACCTTGAATGACGACGGCACCAATCTCGAGGGAACCGAGCCCGGTTTCGCCGAGGACTACGCGCTGGAGCAGGGATCAATCTGCGTGAACGCGGGGACGGCTCTCCATCCGGGGGTCCTGCCGGATCATGCCTTGACACATCAATATCTGGTCCACCTCAAGAGCACCGTGCGTCCCGATGACGGCGCCCTGGACCTCGGTGCCTTCGAACTCGGCCTGATCTTTTCGGATGGCTTCGAGACCGGGGATCTCGGTCAGTGGTCATCGCCATGAGGTCTGCTTGACGCGTCGAAGTGTGGTCTTTTCCTGGACGAAGTGCCGGCGAGGTGGCACCATGGCGGCCGTTAACGGGAGGCAGAAAAATGGTGTCCAGGATTCTCATTCTTGTGCTGTGTTGTGCCGCCACGGGCTGGACGGGCATCGTCGATGATGCCACGGTCCTGATGGATCAGGGGCACTTCGAAGAAGCGAGGCCCCTTCTGGAACGGGCACTTGAAGACTCCGATACGGAGGCATTGGCCGTTCTTCCGCTGGTTCAGACCTGTAACGAGTTGGAAGACTGGGAAGCCGGGGTCGACTACGGCAAACGTGCGATCAAGCTATTGCCGAAGTCGTCCGATGCCCACTATCAATATGCCGTCGCCCTGAGGACCAAGATGACCAACGTCGGCAAGGCCCGGGCGATGTTCACGATCCGAGCCTATAAGAAGGAGCTCAAGGAGGCCATCAGGCTTGATCCCAAGAACGTCGATGCCATCGTCGAACGCATCGGTTTTCTGATCAATGCCCCCGGAGTTGCAGGAGGCGATCTTGACGAGGCCGAAGCGGAGCTTGTGGGGCTGGAGAGACTCAACTGGTTGCTGGCCAAGAAGATGCAGTTGGGGATCGCGATCAGACGTGAGGATGTCCTCGCGGCGACCAACGTCTCAAAAGAGATTCTCAAACGCCATCCGGACGATGCTGAAACACGATCTGTCCTGGCCTATGCATTTCAGCAGGACGAACGCTTTGAAGAAGCCGATGCCCAGTTTGCACAGCTCGTCAAGAACGAAGACCGGGAGATCGCTCTCGGCGCTCTCTACCAAAGGGGCCGGACCCGTGTCCTTGGAAACTACGAACTTGAGGAAGCGATCTCGATGTTCGAAGAATACATCCGGGAATTCGATGACGGCAACCCGCGCCTCGTGCCGAAAGCGGCTGCCGTCTGGCGCATCGGAACAGCCTATCAGCAGCTTGGGAAGATCGACAGTGCCCGCCATTCCTTCGAGGAGGCTCTTAGACTCGATCCGGACTTCAAGGAAGCGAAAGATTCCCTCAAAAAGCTGAAATAGTTGACGAAAACTCCGGGGAGGGTGATCCTGTCGGCCGCAGGGAGGCGCGCGGATGAAACTGACGATCCTGACGACGGGTGGCACGATTGACAAGACATACAACGAGTTCGACGGAAGCCTGAGCAATGCGAGGTCGGTGCTGGATACGATTCTTGGGAGCCTGAGGCTTCCCGATGTCTTCATTCGGCTCGAGGCCGTCATGTCCAAGGATTCGCTGGACATGGATGACGCGGACCGGGAACGCATCCTCCATGCAGTGCGTGGTGCTCTGCCGACGTCCGATGCAGTCATCGTCGTTCACGGGACGGATACCCTGTCGAAGACCGGCGAGATGCTTCACGGGGCATTGGAGAATCTTGAGCACCCGGTCATCTTGACCGGCGCGATGCGTCCCTACGAATTCAGGGATACCGACGCCCTGCAGAACGTGACGGAGGCTCTGCTCGCCGCCCGGTTGTTGGGTCCTGGAGTCTTTGTTGCGATGCACAACCGGGTCTTGACTTTTCCGGGTGTCTTCAAGGATCGCCAAGCCCTGACCTTCCGACCCAAAGCCGAGAGCTGAGCCTTTCGCAATAGTTAAGAATACACGGGCGGGGATAAACCCCGCCCCTACGAATACCATGCCGTTGGGACCTTGTTGGAATAAAGGCAGAGGGAAACCTCCCCTTCGTTTTTCTTTGTAGGGGAGGGGTTTATCCCCTCCCGTTCTTCGACCGTCCGGGCACATCGGCCTGTGGAGGGA
>CAYSHZ010000379.1:0-3808 GCA_964430905.1 uncultured Thermoanaerobaculia bacterium
AACGTCTCCAGACCTCGCCCCTCCAGCAGTACGACACCGCCGGTCGGTCGAATCAACCCATCCAGAACCCGAAGCAATGTCGTCTTTCCGGCCCCATTCGGCCCGACGATCGTCATGAATTGGCCCTTCCCCAACTCAAACGCGATATCGTCCAGCAGATTCGCACCATTGAGGCGAACACCGAGACCCTCAACCCTGAACACGGTCTCACTCACCAGGATGCCTCCGGATGCAGGGCCCGCGCAAAGGCCTCTACGACCTCGGCCACCCGAGGCCCCGGGATTGTCAGGGAGTGGCGACCGAGAATGTGGACCCGATCCTCCTGAACGGCCCGAAGAATCCGGAGCCCCTGCCAATCTTCAAGAGCCGTCTCAACATTGATACCGCTGCCTTCCAACTCGGGAATGATATCCAGGATGTCATCCGGATCCAGGAGCACCATTCCTTCAATAGAAATCTCCGGATAGTCGCCCGAGACCTCGCCGGAGACGACATTGATGCCGCCGGCATACCCCAGGGCATCATCAAGGAAGGTCCCAGGCCCTACGGCCCACACCGATGCAAGGCGCCCTGCTCCCGGCTGACGTCCGACGGAGATCATGACGCGCGAAGGGGAACAACCACCGACAACCTCACGAATACGATCGAGTCGGCTCTCAACCTCGGCCCTCAAAACGGAGCCCCGATCGGAAACACCACAGGCATCCGCAACAAGCTCAATCGAATCCAAAATATCCACGACCCTGTGCTGAGTGACCCTGACACTCCGAATACCCAACTCGGCCAATCGCCGTTCGGCATCGATGTGGCTCTCCATCAGGACCACAAGATCGGGTTTCAAAGCGACGATCGCCTCCCAGTTGGGATCCAGGTATCCACCGATCTTATCGATCTCGAGGGCTTCTTTCGGATAGAGGCAATAACGGGTCACACCAACGATCCGGTCACCCAACCCCAGTTCGAACAGTGTCTCGGTCAAGGCCGGCGACATCGAGACGATGCGCTTCGGCACCGATTTCTCCAGTTGGGTCCTCGAATCCCCTGTCCCGCATCCAACCAAGACCATGGCCAGAACAACGGCCCAGACCAGGGGAAAACGACCGGCCATCAAACCTCTGGATCCGTCAACAACCCTGCCGGGGTCTCACCCTCATCCAGATCGACCTTTTCGATCTTCGAAAAACGGCTGGAGATCTTGCCCGCAGAGGTATGGACATCCTTGACGTCCCGGTGGGCCAGATCGATGTGCTTCGCCAGATTGTCCATCCTCTTTTCAAATCGACCGAAGTCCCCTGACAGCGCCCGAAGGTGATCCTGGATGATATGGACCTGCCGCCTCGTTGCCTCGTCCTTGAGTACGGCGCCCGCCGTCGTCAGAATCGCCATCAAGGTCGTCGGCGACACCATCCAAACCCTGTTGTGTTGTGCAAACTCGACCAGGTCGGGATGGTGGGCGTGGATCTCGGCGAAGACCGCCTCCGCAGGCAGAAACATCATGGCCCCATCCGCCGTTTCGCCGGGGATGATGTACTTCTCGGCAATGTCCTTGATGTGCTTCTTGACATCCTGCTTGAAAAGCCGTGCGCCTGAGGCCCTCTCCTGCTCACCTCGATCCGGATCAACCATCGTCCGGTAGTTCTCCAACGGGAATTTTGCATCAATCGACACACTGCCCGTGGGCGCCGGCAGAAAGAGCATGCAGTCGACCCGGGTTCCATTGCTCAGGGTCTTCTGAAGTTCGAACGCGGACTCCGGCATGACATTGCGAACCAGGGTGTTCAGCTGGACCTCTCCGAAGGCGCCCCTCGATCTCTTGTCGGTCAGAACCTCCTGCAGACTGACGACATTTCCGGACAACTCGGTGATCTTCTTCTGGGCCTCGTCGATTCGCTCGAGGTGCTGAAGAACGCTGATGAAGGTCTCGGTTGTCTTCTCAAAGCCCTCGGCCAGTCGTTTCTCGACCTGCCCACTGATTTCCTTGAGGCGGCCGTCGGTCCTTTCGGTCAACTGTTCGACCCTTTTCCCCAACTCCTCGGCACTCTTTGAAAGCGACTCGGAAACCTGGGTTCGAATGTCCTTCGTGCCTTCTCTCAGGCTGTCCTGGAGCGCCTTGAGGGCCTCACCCTGTCGTTGCTCGAAGGCTCGACCGTGTTCCGCCAGTGCACCCTTGACCTGCTCCTTGAGCTCTCCCATCGACAGTTGGCCGGCGCTCCTCCCTGCAGCCAACTGTTCGACAATCTCAGAATTGAGTCCGGCAAAACGCTCCAGCAAGACCTCTCGAAGCTCTGCGGAATCACGACTCGCGGCCTTTTCGAACTCACCGATCCGGCGTTCGACCCCTTGCTGACCCTCAAGCGCTGCAGTTCTGACGGCATTTCGCAACCCGTTTTCCATCTCCGTCCACGCCCTGATCCGCTCGCGGCCCCGCATTTCCTGCCGAACGAGAAACACCAGGGCCACACCCAGCAGCACGAGGTTGAGAATTCCGACGACGCCGATCCACTCCATTTGATCACTCCTCCAGCAATCGGGTCGGAGGAACCAGGGTTATCCCCCGGGCCTCGAGGCCGGGCAGCTCCTTCTCCAGCGCCGTGATTGTCACCGCCGTCATGTGTCCAATGGCAATCGCATGGCCGTCGATCAGGGCTCGATAGACCGCCTCGTCCAGCTGATGTCGGATTGCCGAAACCGATCGTTCATTGTCCAGGAAGACCTTCCGCCTTCCGGTCTTGATGCCCTGGGCCCTTGCTGCGGTCTCGGCAACGGTGTCCACCGTCGTCCTTGAATCGATGAACGCCATGCCTCGGCCCTTGATCTCCTGCATGACCCAGGTCATCACCTTCAGGTCAGCCGTCGCCTTCGAACCCATGTGGTTGTTGACCCCAACGACATAGGGCACGTTGTTCAACGCAGAATGAACGGTCATCCGCACCTCGTCCTCGGCCATCGATACGAAAACCGCCCCGGGCCCAGGATTGTTGGCTGGATAGCCGTTGGGTTCCATCGGCAGGTGCAGCCAGACCTCGTGTCCCGCCCGGTGCAGCGCCACAGCAGTCTCCGAACTCGAGGGCAGGAAGGGGAGGATCGCGATTCCGACCGCCGTCGGCAGGGCCGCCGCCCTCGGAACAAGATCCATCTGCTGCCCGCCGTCATCCAGCAGGAGCGCCAATTCCCCCCGCGCTCCCGCCGGTGGAGGAGGCCGCGGGGTCGGTGTCGGCGGGGGCTGAGTCGGCGCCGGAGTCGGCGTCGGCTCGGGCGCGGCCGGAGCGGTCACCACAATAATCTCAAATGATTCGTTTGAAAGATCAATCCGGACCCGCCGGCCATCCCGAGACCCCTCATTCTCCAACGTCACCGGCACACCCCATCGTGAAGCCTCAGCCTCAAGATCCGAACAGAATCCCTGCAGTGCGTCCGGGTCGGGCAACTCCAGCCGCCACGTCCTGACAAAAACACCACCCTCTTTTCGGATGGGATCGTCTTCCCGTCTCAATGCCGGGTTCTCGCCCCGGCGAGCGGCCGCCTGCCGGATCACCTCGGCAAAATCTCCATCAACCGAGCCGGCCACCACCACCTCTGGGGATGAACGAAACACCATCCACAATGCCGCAACCAGAGCGACCAGCGCCACACCGAGAGCCGGAATCAGCCAGACCATCCTTTGGGACTTCGAACGCCGGGATCGTTTTCGAGTGACCACAGTGTTCCTCAGGCCGCCTCGTCCAGAGCCGGCTCCTCGACCGAAACCCCTTCCAGGGCCAGTTCTATCCCACGAGTCAATACCAAGTCCTCCTGCTCGCCGTCACTC
>CAYSHZ010000380.1:0-3808 GCA_964430905.1 uncultured Thermoanaerobaculia bacterium
AGGGACCCACACCCAACCCAGAGGGTTGGCGAGCCGGAGGCTCGGGCCGCGAAGCGGTCAGTGTGGGCAGAGGACATCGCGCATCGCCCAAAGGGCGATCACGGCGGAGCCGTGGAGGTCGCGAAGCGACCAGCGTGGGCATGGCTGTCGGCTATCGGCTGTCGGCTTAGCCTCTTGCAAAGGCACCACAGAGACTCAGAGTACACAGAGGAGCACAGAGGCATGAGCCAAGGTGCTCGAAGCGACCAGCGTGGGCATGGGATCGACTCCCAGGCCCGGAGGCCTGGCGGGCCGAAGGCTTGAACCCAAGTGGGCAGTATGGGCGAATGCTTTCGAGTCACCCGCGACCGGCAGGACTCCCGGGGCCCGGGCTGTGGTAGCCTCGCGTTTTGACTCGAGGTACCGACATGACAGAAGCACTCCAAGCATCACTGAGACAATCGAAAACCGCCAGGTGGCTGGCCCTGACGCTGGTGTCCCTGACCCTGCTCGCCGGGTATTTCTTCGCCGACGTAATGTCGCCGCTGAAGACCATGATCATTCAGAACCAACAGCTGGGCTGGGACAACAACGCCTACGGTCTCTACACGGGCGCCTACTCATGGTTCAACGTGTTCTTCGGGATGCTCATCATTGGTGGGATCATCCTGGACAAGGCCGGGATCCGGCTGACCGGGATCGCCTTCTCGATAGTCATGATCGTCGGTGCCTGGTTCAACTACTACGCCCTGACCGACACATTCCTGGCTGGAGGGCCGGGCTTCGACTTCTTTAACTCATTCTGGACCCAGTACAACCCGTCACTGAAGCTGGCGTCTCTGGGATACGCCCTGTTCGGCGTGGGCATTGAAATCCTCGGCGTCACAGGCTCCAGGACCGTAGTCAAGTGGTTCAAAGGAAAGGAAATGGCTTTCGCGATGGCACTCCAGGTGTCGTGCGGGCGACTAGGGATGTTTTGGGTCATGCTGCACGCCCCGCGGCTCGCCGGCGAGGAACACGTTATCGCCCGCCCCGTTGCCTTTGGTGTTCTCTTGTTAATCATTGGTTTACTCAGCTACCTGGCCTACTCGGTCATGGACTTCAAGTTGGATCAACAAGAAACCGTAGACCTCTCCGATGAGGAAGAGGAGTTCCACCTAATCGATGTGGGCAAACTCCTATTGAACAAGTCGTTCATTTATATCTCCATGCTCTGCGTCCTGTTCTACTCGGCGGTCTTCCCATTCATGAAGTACGCCGCGGACCTGATGGTGAACAAATTTGGCGTCGATCCCTCCACTGCCGGTGACATCCCGGGCCTGCTGCCCCTGGGAACAATGATCATGACCCCGATCATCGGCCTCTATCTGGACTACAAGGGAAAGAGTGCGAGCGTCATGATCTTCGGATCGATCCTCCTGATCATGGTCCATCTGGGTTTCGCCTTCGGCCCCTCGAGCAGCATCGTCGCCATCGCTCTGATGATGCTTCTCGGGATCTCCTTCTCTCTTGTTCCCGCGGCCATGTGGCCGGCAGTCCCGAAGATTGTCAAGGAGCAGTACCTCGGTTCGGCCTACTCGCTGATCTTCTGGATTCAGAACTGGGGTCTGATGGCCGTCCCCATGATCATCGGGTGGTCCCTGGAAGCCAGCAACCCGGGCGTGACGGATCAAATCAAACAGGGCATGGACGTCAAATACGACTACACATTGCCACTGGTGATCCTCGCAATCACTGGCGTACTCGGCCTCGTCTTCGCCTTCCTCCTGAAAGCCGACGACAAGAAGAACGGGTACGGCCTGGAGCTGCCGAATAGGGAGAGCGCCTGAACCGCTGATCGCGAACGCCTCGGCGGACACCCCCATCGATCCTCCATCGTCGGCGGTGTTCTCCGGGAACACCACGACCGAGATCGTCGATCCCGCGGTTCTGTGCCCGGACCTGTGATCCAGCTCTCATTCTCCGAAATAATTCAGGCGCCCGGATGATATACTTCCTCCCACGATGGGGGCTTCACCCCCGATCCCGAACACACTCTTATGCTGAATTTTCAGAAGATACACCGCGAACGGAAGGTTCCCCTCCGCTTTACCGGATCGCTGGGCCGCGACCGGATGCGTCATGCCCGCAGCCACAATCTGCCGGCACTGAGGCGCGTCAACCTCAACCTGCCTCATCTTCCCCTGGCCTGGGACGGACTGAGAATTCTTCAGATTTCCGATGTCCATGCCGGCCCCTTCATGCCGCTTCGGCGGAGCCGTCAGATCTGCCGGCTGGCCTCGGGGGTTGGCGCAGACCTGATCGTCTTCACGGGCGATCAACTGGACCGGCGTTTTTCTGACGCCGAACAATTCGTTGAGGGTTTTCAGGGACTGGAAGCGCCCCTGGGCGTCTGGGGCATCCTGGGAAATCATGACCACTCGACCGATCCCGACCTCGGAGTCTGGGCACTTGAGAAGGCCGGCATCACTCCGCTGGTCAATCAGTCGGTCACCTTCACAAGGGGCAATCAGTCCCTGGCCCTGATCGGGCTCGATGACCTTCAGTCCTCGGGTGACGGACCGGACTTCGACGTCATCAGACAGAACGACCATTCTTTCCGCATTACCATGTGTCACCAGCCCAACGGCTGGCACCGGGCCGTACACGCAGGTGCCCACCTGATGCTCGCAGGCCATACTCACGGAGGCCAGATCGCCCTGACGGCGAGAAACCTCAATGCCGCCCGACTGGAAACCCGCTACATTGCCGGGCCCTATCGACGGGAAGATGCATTCCTCTACGTCTCCCGGGGCGTCGGCGTCGGCGCCATGCCGGTTCGCTTCGGCGCACCGCCCGAGATCGACCTCCTGACGCTACGGTCGTCCACACGAGCCCACCGAGCGGCATAAGAGCCATCAGTTGAGCCTCTTGAAAAATTTATCCCACGGGCCGATGTGCCAGAACGGGAGGGGATAAACCGCTCCCCTACAAAGAAAATGTAGAGGCAGGGTTCATCTCCACCCGGGCTCCCCTGCATTCTGCAAACGCCTCGGCTGGCAGACGAGATTTCGAAAAAGGGCCGTTTCCGGACGGAAACTTGATAGGCTTGGCCGATGGATGTCACGACCGAGATTTTGATCAAGGGTTTCTTGACCCTTGTTGCCCTGATCGCGGTCATCCTCCGGCATCGACGCCCGGGAAAACTCGCTCCCGAGCAGGCGGGCGCCCTGCTTTGGACCATCGCGGTCATTGCCGTGTTGGCCTGGCCCAATTTCGGGAGACTCCACGGGTCTTCGGGCATCCACCACTGGGAACAGTTTCACTATTTTCTGGGCTCGAAGTACTTCCCCGAGTTGGGCTATGACGCGCTCTATGCCGGTTCCCTCGCGGCCGAGGCCGAGCTGAACCTGGCCCGTCCGGTCCAGGACCATGTCAGGGATCTTCGGACCAACGAGGTCGTGCCCATCAGTACGATCCGGGATCACCAGAGGGAGATCCGGCGCCGGTTCACCGACGCGAGGTGGCGCCAATTCACGACCGATATATCCTACTTTTTGCGCTCCAACTCGTTTGACTACATTCGAAAAATCCGAATGGACCACGGCTACAACCCGACTCCGACCTGGACCTTCGTTGCCCGGTTATTCAGTGCCCACCTTTCGGCCGGCAACTCCACCTTGAGCCTGCTGGCCTGGATCGATCCCCTGCTTCTGGCAGCGCTTTTCGTGATGATCTTCAAAACCTACGGTACCCGGGTCGGTTGCCTTGCCCTGATCATCTTCGGACTGGGCTATCCCTGGCGGTTCGACTGGTCGGCGGGGCGTTCTTGAGGCAAGACTGGCTGGTT
>CAYSHZ010000381.1:0-3783 GCA_964430905.1 uncultured Thermoanaerobaculia bacterium
GGTCTGCGGTGGATTCCCTGGTCTCGATTGATCTTGGCAACTCGGGAACGGGCGCTCGGTTACTCGTTGCTCTCCTGGCCTCGATACCTGGACATTTTGTTGTCAATGGCAGTGAGCGTTTGCGCCAAAGGCCGATGGAACCGCTGATTCGGGCTCTGCGGACGCTTGGTGCGAGGATCGAGGCTTCGGGGAACGGGAAACTGCCGGTATCGGTCGAGGGGCGGGAACTTCGTGGCGGTACGGTGGAAATCAGTCCCGGCGTGTCATCACAATTCGTCACGGCCCTTCTGATGGCGGCGCCCTTGTTTGTCGAAGGTCTGAATCTCAAGGTCAAGGGATCTCTTCCGTCCGAGCCGTATTTGGATTTGACATACCGGGTCCTGGGGGATTTCGGGGCCGATGTGAGGCGGTCGGGCGACAACAGGGAATGGTGGATTGCCGGAGGGGGACTTCAGCGTACACGGTGGAGTGTAGAGGGGGACTGGTCCGCTGCCGCCTTTCCCATTGCCGCAGCGGCGGTTGCCGGGGGTTGGGTTGGTGTACCCGGGCTTGATCCGAAGAGTGCCCAGGGGGATCGGGTCGTCTGTGACATTCTGGCCGATGCCGGGATGGTCTTTGAGTGGTTCGGTGACCGTTTGATGGTTCAGGGACCTGTGACGAAGCCGATCTGTGCGGATCTTGGGGATCGCCCCGATGCCTTCCCCGCATTGGCCGCGGTCGCCGCTTGTCGTGTCCCGGGTTCGAGGCTGGAGGGTCTGGGGAATCTACTCCACAAGGAGAGCAGCCGCCTCGAAGTGATGGCCTCGAATCTGAGGAGTCTGGGCGCCGAGCTGAGTATTTCCGATGAGACATTCGAGGTCGAGCGGACCGTAGATCGGAGAACTGATCTCGTGAGGCCCGTACGAGCGGCCGACGATCACCGAGTAGCGATGGCGATGGCGGTGACTGCGTTGGAGGCCGGCCCGTTGGAGTTGGATACGCCCTTAAGCGTGGCCAAGTCATTTCCAGAGTTCTGGACTCGATGGGGTGTCCTCGTTGGTGGGATTGAACCCGAGGATTAATGGGACGAATTCCGACTCCTCGTGGGCTCTTGCTGGATCATCCGGTTTTTCCGGTTGCCACCATGGGCCCGCAGGGTGTCCAGTGTGATCTGGAAGGGACAGTTGCCATCCGGTCTCTGGCTCAGCAGGACCGGCGCAGGGCCGCCGTTCAATTGATGGCTGGAGTTGCCCTGGCGGCCGAGTTCGACCTGTGGCCCGGTCGGGTGGGGTTGAGGGAGGCCCGGGTGAGGCGATCCTCTGCCGGGCCGCAAGTAGTTTTTGGGGCTTTCCCGGTGCCTTTGACAGTTGTTCACGCTCGGCTGGGGGGAGGGGATGCCGCTCTTGAGGCTACTCGAAATGCTGCTCTTGATGCCGTCGCCGAAGTTTCCGGATTGGCGGTAGAGGACCTTCGCCCGGTTGGTGGCCTGGGTTTTTTCCTTGAGGGTGCATTGCGGCATCTGCTTGCGTCGCTGGAGCGGCCGGTTGATCGACGGATCGGCCGATGCCTCTGGGCTTTTCAGTGGGACCTTCCCGCTCCTCCCGATGATGGCGAAATTGTTTTCTGGAAAGTCATGGATCCCCAGTTGACGCGACGCCTCGGTGGGGCGATGTGTGCGGCCCTTCAGCGAAAGGGTCGATCAGTTCTGCTGGTCCATGGAGGCGCTTCGCTGAAAGCCGATGGTTCCGAAGACGTCATGATCATGATGGGACGGCACTCCGAGGACGTCCTGGCCGGTGTCGAGGGGTGGGTGGGGCGTCGTGGACGGACGGCGGTGGTCATCGGGGAATTCCCTCCAGGCTGGGATCCTCCCCCGCCTCCACTGTGTCGTCCCGGGGAACTTGGGACGGCTTTGGCGGTGACCGGGGTATCGCTGGACACGGCGTTAAGGGTCAGGCAGGAACGGGTGGGACGGTTCGATCCATGGAACGAAAGCGACAGGCATGCCCTGACCGAGGCGGCCTGCCACCTGTTTGAACAACCGAGGGTGGGCAATAGAAAAGCAGCGTCCCAGGCCGGCGATCCAATCTTCAGGGCTCTGTCGTTGCAGACGGAGGGCCTGGAAAGGTCAATGCTGAAAGCACTCTCCGGCAAGGATGATGGAGCGTTGATTCAGCGGGTTGCTGATGGTTCGATTGTTATCGATGGTGAACGGTGGCGTTTGCCGACGGTTCCGCGGCTGCGATCAGATCCGCTGCATGCAAGGATTGCGGCCGAGTTGGTCGAAGATGATCCTCGTCGGCTGCTGCATACCGCACTGGCTGGAGGCGATGTGGAGCCGCTGATCGAGTGGGCCCGATCTGAACTCGATCATCTACGGTCCGAAGGGGTCCGGGAAGTTCTTGGTCTGATCGAAGCTGGGACGCTGGGTTCCAGAGTTGATGCATTGAGGGCCGAGTCCTGCCTGGCATGTTTGGATCTTGCCGGCGCCCGCCGAGCGATCGCGGCCCAGGAAGGATCGGAGGGTGATCCCTGGCGCCTCTGGATTGATCTGGAGGATCACGATGACGAATGGAAGGCGCCCAACATCGATCCGGAGATCCTGCTTGGCCAATACCCCAGGATTGCGGCCGAACTGGCCGTCCATACATTGCGTGTCCAGAGAAAGACCAAAGTGGATTTTGATCGTGACGCCGAAATTCTCCTTGAGCATGCGATCGAGCGACTGGGGGGCGATCTCGTCAGGTGGTACTCCATCCTTCGCGAGGGCATTGTGCGGCCCGAGGAATTGATCCATTTGTCGCGGGTCGAGGCCATGGTTGGAGGTTCTCGGCGTTTGGCCGGATTGGCCGCCCACAAGAGGGCTCTGATTCAAACCTCAAGGGGTCAATGGTCCGAGGCGCGGGCAGGCCTTCAGACACTGGTTGAAACTGTCCGTTCTCCGGGCCGATTGGGAAGAATCTTCATCGATCTCGCCAACGTGACGACGGATCAAACGGAAGAAATCGCATGCCTGCTTCGAGCCCACCGCTTGTTGGAAGCTGCCGGTTTTCGCAATAGGACGAGGACCATTGAGTTCAATCTGGCGATGATCGATCTCGAGAGGTTCAGACTGGATCGGGCCGAACAACGTTTGAAGAGCTGTGTTACGGACGGAGACCCACTGCACACCATCGGCGAAGGAATGTTGAAGGTCATTCAGGGTGATTTGGATGGATTGGCCCGGATCATCGACCGTTTGCCACACGATGCGGCCGACCCCAGGGTTCGCGAGGAGGTTCACCTCCTGAGGGGAATCTGTACGTTGTTTTCTGGACGGTTTCGGCAGGCACGGATGCATCTTGAGGCCGGTGGGGTCGAATGTGTAGCTTGGTTGCGACTTCTCAATGCAGCAGAAGGCAGGGATCTTGGACTTGCCCCCCAGGAGGACCCATGGGGCATCGGTGTCGGCGTTGACCTGGTCGAGAGCATCCGGGATACCGGCGATTCCCCAGACCCCA
This sequence comes from uncultured Thermoanaerobaculia bacterium, assembly GCA_964430905.1. Lineage (GTDB taxonomy): Bacteria > Acidobacteriota > Thermoanaerobaculia > Thermoanaerobaculales > Sulfomarinibacteraceae > DAOWGJ01. Next base: position 3,480 of record CAYSHZ010000381.1, read on the forward strand.
GGGCTCACGGGTCGGTGGAAGTGCGATCTGCCCTTGCCTATGCCTTTGCAGATACGGTCGTACCTGATGATGGGTGGTTGGGTCCCGAAGAGAGAGGCGCCGTGGCGGAGTCGTTGTCTCTCGCGGGGATGGAGGGTTGGGCAGAGAGACTCCGGGGTAAGGGGAGGGCTGATCTCGAACCCCTGCTCCAGGCCGTCAGCAGATTGGTCGGAGGAAGTTCACTGCAGAGTCCAGCACAGTCCGAATGGGATGATATTTGCCGAGGTCTGGGGCTGTCGGGCCTTGAAGTACGAAGTCGAGATGG
>CAYSHZ010000382.1:0-3770 GCA_964430905.1 uncultured Thermoanaerobaculia bacterium
GTCGATAAGGACACTGGCCAGGGATTTCGAACACCGGTACAAGCCTGGCCGGGTTCGGGCCCTGATGGTGGCCGGTTCCGGGCTCAAACTGGAAGTACCGGGATGGCAACCTGCCGAAACCATCTCGATGGCAGACATCATGCCCTTCGAGATGCACCACCTGGAGGGCCACGACCACAGTCTGACGTTGTGGCGGCACGACGATGAAACCCTCTTGGTCATGAACGGCCGTTTCCACCTCTACCAGGGCTACTCTCCGGCCGAGGTGGTCGCACCGGTCCGTCTTGCAGCCCTACTGGGGGCGGAGGTCCTTCTGGCAACCAACGCCTCGGGGGCCCTGGATCCGGAGATCCCAGCTGGATCGCTGGTCATCGTCAACGACCATATCAACATGCTGTGGTCCAACCCGCTGGTCGGCGCCTGGGCCAGGGAGTTGGGAACCCAGTTCCCAGATATGAGCCAGGCCTACGATCCGGACTTGAGACGGTTGGCCCGAAAATGCGCCGGCGAAGCCGGATTCGAGGTCTTCGAGGGCGTCTACGTTGCCGTCCTCGGCCCCTCCTTCGAGACACCGGCGGAGGTCCGGATGCTGGCCACCATGGGCGGCACGGTCGTCGGCATGTCAACCGTTCCCGAAGTCCTTGCTGCCCGCCACATGGGAATGAAGGTCCTGGTGATGTCCCTGGCCTCCAACGCCGCAGCGGGCCTGATCGACCAGCCCCTGACACATCAGGAGGTTCTGGAATCCGGCCGGGAAGCCGCCGACGGTCTCAGACGGCTCCTGGGCGACTTGGTCGAGCAGCTCTTCTGATGAGCCTCTTCATCGAGACCTTTGCCGTCGGACCGATCCAGGCCAACTGTACGCTCCTGGGTGACACCGAGGCCGGAGAGTTGATCGTCATCGATCCCGGCGCCGAGGCTGAGATCATTGCCGACCGTATCGAACGCTCGGGGCTCCGGCCAACGATGATCCTCCACACTCACGGCCATTTTGACCACGCAGGAGGCACCGGAGATCTCAAGCGGCTTCTGGAACCCGAACTGCCGATCGGCCTGCACCGCGACGAGTTGGAAATCTACAACGCATTGCCGACCCAGGGGGCCATGTTCGGAATGGGCGCCGACGTTCCGCCCGAGCCGACCCTGTGGCTGGAACACGGACAAAGCCTCAAGGTCGGGCATTTCGACATTGAGATCCGCCATGCTCCCGGCCACTCTCCCGGCAGCGTCTGCCTGATCATCTCCGGCTCTCAGCCCCTCGTGGCCGTCGTCGGCGATGTTCTCTTTGCGGGGTCGATCGGTCGTACCGACCTGTGGGGAGGGTCGTTCGACATCCTCGACCAGTCCATCCGGGAACAGCTCTACACCCTGCCGGAAGATACGCGCGTCATCTGCGGCCATGGTCCCGACACGACGATCGGACATGAGAAGAGGACCAATCCGTTCGTCAGTGAGGGATGATGGGACACGAGAACCGGGGTCGACATTGATCTCCCCTTCCCCTGCTCCCTTTCACATTCACTCCTCCTCAGAGAGACCTTGAAGATGACTGACAGCCCTCCTCCCCTCCCTCCTTTCCCCGACGGTTCCCAACCGGCGTCTCGGCGTTCAAGACAGTGGAAGGACGGCGACCAGGGCATGCCCATCCTGCTGCACGGAGTGTTCGGCCACACGGCGTTCAGGCCCCATCAGGAGGAGGTGTGCAACGCCGTCATGGGGGGGAACGATGTCCTGGTTGTCATGCCGACCGGCGCAGGGAAGAGCCTCTGCTACCAACTCCCCGCACTGGCCGGAGGAGGTTCGGCCCTGGTGATCTCACCGTTGATCGCCCTGATGGAGGATCAGGTCGCCGCCCTTCAGGCACTTGGCATCGCCGCCGAACGCCTCCATTCCGGCCGGGACCGGGAAAACTCGCTCCAGGCCGCACAGGCATGGCGCCGAGGCGATCTGGACTTCCTCTTCATCGCCCCGGAACGACTTGGTCTCCAGTCATTCCAGCAGTTGATCGCCGATCTCCCACCCCGACTGGTCGCGGTCGACGAGGCCCACTGTATCTCCCACTGGGGGCATGATTTCCGACCGGACTATCGCCTGGTCGGTGAACGTCTTCCTCGCCCGCAAGGGGTCCCGCTGATCGCCCTGACGGCGACGGCAACACCCAGGGTTCAGGCGGACATCGTCGAGAAGCTGGACATCCCCGGGGCCCGGCGTTTCATTCGTGGTTTCCGCCGCACCAATTTGGCCGTCGAATGTGTCGAGGCGCCGCCGTCGGCACGGGCAGCGATGGTCAAACGCGTCGTCACCGACAAGGCCAACCGTCCCGCCCTGATCTATGCCCCAACCCGGAAGGAAACCGAGGCGCTTGCCGAGGAATTGGCCGACATTGCACCCTCGGCGGCCTATCACGCCGGCCTCAAATCTTCGATCAGGGATCGGGTCCAGGCGGAGTTTCTCGGCGGAGATCTCGAGATCGTTGTCGCGACCGTCGCCTTCGGCATGGGCATCGACAAGGCCGATATTCGAACCGTGTTCCACACCGCCCTGCCGGGGACCATCGAGGCCTACTACCAGGAGATCGGCAGAGCCGGGCGCGACGGCAAGAACTCCCGTGCGATCCTCCTCTGGTCCTGGGCCGACCGCCGGACCCATGAGTATTTTCACTCGAGGGATTATCCGGAGGTCTCCGTACTCGAGCAGGTCTTTGCCTCCCTTTCCGACAGACCCGTCTCCAAGGACGAACTGCAAACCAGACTCGGACTGGAACCGGAGGTACTGATCGCCGCCCTCAATCAGCTCTGGATCCACCAGGGCGCCCGGGTCGACCCCGAGGTCAATGCCCTCAGGGGCGACACCGGATGGCGGAAAAGTTACCGTGCACAGCGTGAACACAGGCTGGCCCAACTGGAAGAAATCTGCCGCTATGCCGGAGGCCGTTCCTGCCGGATGACGGCTATCACCCGACACTTCGGAGACCGGCTGGATACTGGTGACAACTGCGGACTCTGCGACCACTGTGCTTCTTCGGATTGTTGCCTTCGTTCGATCCGTCAACCCACAGGAATCGAGTGCCGGGTCATGGCAGCCATCGTTGATACCCTCCATGAGACCTCAAATCGGACGACGGGCCAGCTGTACAAACAGTGCGGCGAATGCGAGGGGATGATCAGGAAAGATTTTGAACGACTCGTAGATGCACTGGCCCGAGAAGAACTCTTGGAGATCTGGTCGGATTCCTTCACCAAGGACGGCCGGGAAATCCGTTTCCAGCGGGCTGCCCTGACCTCGGGAGCACGGCTGCTCGGCGCCTTCGATCCCTCGACGATCGAACTGACGGCGGAAGTTGCTTCAACCGCCGCGAGCCGAAAGAAACGAAAGGCCACAAAGAAGTCAATCCCGGTATCCACAGTTCTCTCCGCCGCCGAGGAAGACCTCTTGAAAACGTTACGGACGTGGCGTCTGTCCGAGGCCCGTCGCCGCCGCATCCCGGCCTTCAGAATCCTGGGCGACCGCACTCTCGAGGCCCTGGTCCGTGCCAAACCCTCGGACGATGATGAACTGCTGGACGTCTCCGGCATCGGCCCAACCATCGCCCGAAAGTATGGGAAGAAGTTGTTGGAAATAATCGGCAGAAGCTGAACAATGCCCAGTTTGGAGCGAAGCGACAAACGCCCTGGCCCCGAAGGGGCCTATGCAATTCGTCGGACGAATTGCCGTTAAAGCCGATCCGCCCGAGTCGAGATTGGTCCCCGGTAGTTGTACTCAAGGCGGAC
>CAYSHZ010000383.1:0-3726 GCA_964430905.1 uncultured Thermoanaerobaculia bacterium
CCTCAGCTTTCTTCGCGGGGCGCGCTCATTCACCCATCCGGCGAAACGAGCCCCGCCCTGATGGCGAATCGGACCAGGCCGGGAACATCCCGAATGCCGAGGCGGTCCATCAGACGAAGGCGATGAGTCTCGACGGTCTTGACGCTGACGTCGAGCAGCTGGGCAATGTCCCGGGTTGATTGGCCCTCGGCGATCAGCTGGAGGATCTCCCGTTGCCTCTCGGTCAGATCCTCGACGGGCTCACCCTGCTCGTCACTTTCGCGCAGGAACCCTTCGACAACGGTCTGGGAAACCTTGGGCGTCAGGTAGCGCTCCCCCCTCATGACCGCTTCGATGGCCAGGGAAAGCTCGGACACGGCTGCCCCCTTGATCAGATAGCCGGAAACGCCGGCCTTCAACGCCTGGCGAACGTAGCTCGGGTCGGCGTACATCGACAGAATGATGATGCGGGTATTGGGTGAGGCCTGGGCGGCCCGCCGCGCGACCTCGAGTCCGTTGAGTTCGGGCATGCCGATGTCGAGAACTGCAACATCGGGACGGTGCTCGTCGATCAGGCGGAGAGCTTCTCGACCGTCTCCGCAGTCTGCCAGGACCTCAACGTTGTCGAGCTCTTCCAGGAGCGAGCGGATACCGGCCCGCACGAGTGTGTGATCGTCCGCAAGAATGACCCTGACTGCCTTCATCAATGGACCTCCATCGGGAGATGAACCGTGACCGATGTGCCCTGTCGGCGAGATGAATTGATCTCGAATGACCCCCCGAGGGCTCGAACCCGTTCCTGCATGCCCAACAACCCCAGGGCTGATCCCGGGGCCGCACCGGCCAGTGCAGACGCCGCCTCGAATCCGATGCCGTCATCTCGAATGACCAGGGTTACGCCGTCCGCCTCTCGTTTCAGTCTCACTTCGATCGTCTGGGCATGTGCATGACGTATGACATTGGACACTGCTTCCTGGATGACGCGGAAAGCCGTGATTTCGATTTCGGGCGGGAGGGTATCGATCGTTTCGGGCGCCTCGATCATAATCTCGAGTCCGGTTCTTTCGGCCTGGCTCTCAAGGTAGGCCCGAACGGCCGAGAGGAGTCCAACCTCGTCCAGCAGGGGAGGTCGAAGGGCCAGCGAAAGATCCCTGACCTGCTGAACCATGCGGTCAGCAATTTCGATCGAGTCCGTGATCCAACGGGCGGTCTTCTCCCGATCCCGGGTTCCTTCAATCAGTTGTAGATTGATGATGACCGCCGTCAGGGCAGGACCCATCTCATCGTGCAACTCGCGGGCAATCCGGTGTCGTTCTTCTTCCTTCGCCGCCTCGAGCCGCCGTGTCAGTTTTCGTAACCGGTCATAGGCTTCCCCGAGCCGGGCCTGGGCCTGCTCTCGCTGCTCGTGCAGTTCCAGCAGTTCGAGATTGTGACGTCTGAGGGCTGATGTCCGAAAAAGGTGAAATCCGAGGATCATTCCTATTACCGCTACCAATACCCCAAGGCGAAACCAGAGGGTCATCCACCAGGGCGGCCGAACGTGAATCGTCAGAGGTGTGGCGAGAGTGTTCCAGACACCCTGACAGTTCTGCCCCCGAGCGATGAACTGGTGGGTACCCGGCTCGAGGTCCATGAAGGTGATCTCGTGCCGCGAGCCGAGATCGACCCACTCTTCGTCCTCGTCACCCAGTCGGAACTGGAAGGAATGATGGTTTTCCGGGTTGAAATCCAGGACCGCCAACGAGATGGACAACCAGCTCCCGAATGGTATTTCCAGGTATTGCCGACTCCAGGGAGGTTCCTCCCCAACCAGTTCCCCGTCTCGATCGAGAATCGAGGTCAGGACGACCGGTGACGGTCGGTGTACTGGAAATGGGGTCCCCGCGGGAATGGCAGCCAACCACCTGATTGATCCAAAATAGAGAGCATCCTCGGTACGGACCGCCGCCCCGGGTTCAAACTCGGCCGCCGGAAGTCCGTCGCCGACGTACAACTGGGAAAATACCCGGGTGTCCGGATTGTACCGGGACAAGCCTCGCTGGGTACTCAACCAGAGACTGCCGTCGTCATCCTCGAGGATTGCCATGACGTTGTCGTCGATCAGCCCGTCATCCGAAGATATCCTGTCGAAGGTGACGGTTCCGTCTTCGGCTCTCCTGAGGAGGTTGAGGCCACCGCCCCCAGTTCCGATCCACAATCGATTTCGACTGTCTTCGAAGAGGCTGGTCACGGTGTGATGACTGATGGATGAGGGATCGCCGGCGTCCGGCAAGAAACGTCGGCCTCGATGGGTGACCGGATCAAAGGCGTTGAGGCCTCCCGAACGAGTCCCGATCCAGATCGTGCCTTCGTGGTCCTGGACCAGAGCCTTGACGTAGTCGTCACTGAGGCTCGTTGAATCTCCGGGAACGGAGACAAATCTTTCGACGACTCTGCCTTGATCGTCCAGGCGCTGGAGACCGCCTTCTCCTGTTCCGACCCACAAACGGGCCTGGTCGTCCTTGAGGAGAGCGGTGACATAGCCGGGGCCGAGGCTCTTTGGATCCGCAGGATTGTATTTGAAAATCGTCGATGTGTTGGTTTCGCGGTTCAGGCGGGTGAGAGCGTTGCTTCCGGCAATCCAGATCAGTCCGTCATCCATCTCCTCCAGGTCCAGGATGGACCCCAATTGGTAAAGATACCTGTGAAACCCCTTCTGGCCCGGGGCCTTGCGCAGGAGATTCCCGAAACGAGTTCCGGCCCACAATCCGCCGTCGGCGGTTCCAGCCATCGCGGTGACACCCTCGTTCTCCACATTCTCCGGAGGCAGGACCTCCTTGCCCGCTGCCGCCAGTTGCAGGGCCGGCTGAGAGAGACGCCACAGCCCGCCACCCCAGGTTCCAATCCACAGGGTTCCCGTTTGATCGAACGTCAGACTCAGAATCCTGTCATCACCGAGACTGTGGCTCTCCGTCCGCTGGTGTCGGAAATTACGAGCGCCTCCGGTTTTCGTGTCGAGTTCGATCAATCCTCCGCCAAAGGTCCCGACCCAGAGCGTTCCGGGTGTGTTGGAGGCCAGGGCGACCACCGGATCGGCAGCCACGGGCTGTGGAGCGTCGGGGCCCAATCGAACGAGAGTCCCCGTTGCCGGATCCAGGCGGTGGACCCCCAACCCGCCGACCCAGATCTTCCCGTTCTCGTCCTCCAACAGGGCATAGACCGAGTCCGATGCCAACGAGCCGGTGTCATTTCCGTCGTGACGGAATGAGGTAAACGTCCCGGTCGACCTTTCGAAGAGATTGAGCCCGCCACTGTTGGTCCCAACCCAGAGACGGTCCCCGCTGTCGATCAGGAGCGTTGTGACGTAGTTGTCGCTGAGGCTGGTCGGGTCGTCGGGGTCGGCAAGAAATTGTCTGAACGAACCAGATTCCCTGTCCAGTCGGTTCAACCCTCCCTGTGTTCCTATCCAGAGATTCCCTGCGGCGTCCTCCGCGATACCGTAGACGCTGTCGTGGCTCAGGGTGGTCGGCCGCTCCGCATTGTGACGAAAAGGCTCGAATTCCTCGGTTGCCCGATCGAATCGATTGAGTCCGGCTGAATTGGTTCCAACCCAGAGCGTTCCCGACCGATCCTCGAATATCGTCCGGACCGTGTTGTCTGAGATCGATGTCGGATCTCCGGAGTCGTGCCGGTAAACCGTAAAGTTCTCCCCGTCGTATCGACACAAACCTTCCCTCGAACCGATCCAGACGAAACCGTTCCGATCCT
>CAYSHZ010000384.1:0-3726 GCA_964430905.1 uncultured Thermoanaerobaculia bacterium
GGTCCACTTAGCCAGTTCCAGGCCGTGGGGTGAGGCGTTGGATCGCAGGTGAGTCTTGATCCAGAGCCAGACCGGACTGGGGTGGAGCTTGAGATACTCCGAACTCGGCGCCTCCATAACAAAGGTGAAGCCGACGAGGTTGGTCAGGTTTGCCAGGAACAAGAGCCAGAGGGCGCGGAAGTGGGCCGGACGGCCCGGGACGCTCCCGCCCCTGAAGACTCGAAGAATGAAGGCACCGGCAATCAGTACGACCGCCAACGGGTAGAAGGGCACCGACATCTTGATGTCGGCCATGATGTCGGGGTTGATTACGAACAATCCGACCAGCACGACCGCCGCCAGCAGGATGTCGACGATGACGACGGTCATCACTCTCCAGATTTCAATGGAAACGCGAAGCGTCAAAAGGCGTTCGATCGAGCGGTGGTAGGGCTCGATCAGGGCCAGTCCCAGTGCGACGAAGCCCATCATGATGGAGAAGTTCAGCAGGTTCTGCAGGACCCAGACTTCCAGTGCCTTGGCGATCTCGTGTTCCATGGTCTTTCCTCCCGCACCGGGCCCGGGGAGGGCGCGACGGTGGGATGAAGATACCACGGAGCCGGACGGACCCACGGTCCTTCGTGCCACACCGGGCTTGGATCGGCATTGGGGTTTGGGCTGAGAAGACCGCCGCAGCCAACGGTCCCGGCCTACGGTTGCGGATCCGGTCCACGGTCCCGGTCAACCGTCCCGGCCCACGGTCAACCGTCTCGGTCCCGGATTCCTTCGTCCTCCCGGATCGCCATCACCGCTCCGGTTTCAGAATTCAGCATTCCGCTTTCATCATTCATCATTCCAATCCCGGCCAACGGTCCCGGCCAACGGTCCCGGAGCTGGTTCCTGCTCGCCGACGGGTTATTTCACCACAGAGACACGCGGAACACAGATGGAACCTTTTTTTCTCTGCGTCTCTGCGTCTCTGCGTTCATTTTCTTGTCTTCCTCGGTACCTCTGCGTTGAATAGATGGTGATCAACGACATCGCGGTGCTCACCTGCTCAGTTGATGTGCTCAGTAGGTGCGCAGATTTGGGATTCGGTCGGGGTGTGCGTTGCGAGGCCGGAAACGCTCAAGTGCTTGAAGGCCGATGAAATATCCGGAATCTTTTCGAGAAACCCTCTTCTGGCATGAAAGATGCTTTGGAAGCTGGAGTAGAATGATCTTCGTGGCTCGGGGGAGCCATCGATTGTTCAATTGTTATTGAAGGCATCAGGAGGTAAAGGATGTTTGCACTTTCGCACGTTCTTCGGTCGTGTTTTGTTGTAGTTGTGGTCGGAGTCGTTGCAGGTGTCGGCTGGGCAGCCGATCCGCATGTGTCCAACATCCGGGCGCAGCAACTGGCGGACAAGAAGGTCGAGGTACTCTACGACCTCTCCAACGCGCCGTCGGGCGGGGCGAGGGTGTCGATCAAGTTTTCCGACAATGCCGGATCGAGCTACACCATCACGCCCTCGGCAGGGACCTTGTCGGGAGCAATCGGGACCGGGGTGAGCAACGGGAGCAACAAGAGGATCGTCTGGAATGCCCCATCGACCCTGCCGGCGGAGTTTTATTCGACGCAGATGCGCGCGGCGGTGACGGCAGTCGACCCGGGTGGCGGTGGCGGGGACCTGACCATCACCCTGCCGGGCGGTGTGACGATGGAGCTGGTCTATATCGAACCGGGGACGTTCATGATGGGTTCGCCGGCTGATGAGCGGGGGCGGTATGATCGTGAGGACCTGCATCAGGTGACGTTGACGCACGGCTACTACCTGGGCAAATACGAGGTCACCCAGGAGCAGTGGGAGGCGGTGATGGGGGCGCCGATGTCGACATCATGCGGGAGCTACGGCGTTGGCGGTAATTATCCGGTCTATTGTGTTTCCTGGAACGACATTTGCGGAGGATCGACGGGATCGGACTGCGCGGCGGATTCGTTTATCGGTAGGCTCAACGCTCAACAAGGGACAACCATATTCCGGATGCCGAGTGAGGCGGAGTGGGAGCGGGCGGCGCGTGGGGGGACGCAGACCGAGTTTTCGTTTGACACCTCGAACAACCCGAACTGGGATACCGGATGTGGGAGTTTCCCTGAGGCGGACCCGTATATGTGGTGGTGCGGGAACAACGATCCGTACGGTCCCAAGGAGGTCGGGTCGAAGCTGCCGAACCCCTATGGGTTGTTTGACATGCACGGGAACCTTTATGAGTGGGTGGCAGACCGGTACACATCATCGCTGGGAACGAGCGCGCAGACCGATCCTGCCGGTCCCACATCGGGCTCGGGCCGTGTCTGGCGTGGCGGCGGCTGGCGCTACTACTCCCAGGGCTGCCGATCGGCGAGTCGCTACAGCTTCAACCCGTCGGGCCGCGGCCACGGCATCGGCTTCCGCCTCGCCAGGTCGGAGTAACTCTTTGTTCTTTTATCCTTTTACACTTTGCGGCGTCACCACGGCGCCGAGCGGAGCATGGGCGGGCCGAGGCGGAGCCGGCCCGTCCTGCGGAGCGGTCGGCGCTATGGGTTTGGGGTGGTGGTGCGGTGGCGTGCCCCAGGGGATCCAAGGGGGCGTCCCCGCCCGGCTTTCCGGTGGGCGTTCGCCGCTTATTAAGAAATCTCTGCGTCTCTGCGTTTGAATCTGTGTTTTCCGGATGGGGTCAAGTCCTGATTAAAAGTTGACAGTCGTCGTCGAGACTGCGGAGGCTGTGGTAAACGGGGGCCTTGGCCCGTTTTCCATAACTCCGCAGTCAGTTTCTCGGGCTGATTTCCTTGAGACATTTCAGGCTGCCTTGCCATGGACTTCGGCCGGCGTCTTCAGTTGGAGACTCATGTGTGGCCGGCGGATGTTGTAAAGCCACACCGCTTGCTCCACCGCAACTCTGGCTTGGGCTCTTGTCTGAAACGTCCGGCCCAAACCGTACTCCTGTTTGAGGATGCCGTTCAGTCGTTCTGCGACAGAGTTTTCGGCACAATGGTCTACTTCCGTCATGCTGAGACTTAAACCCCGGGCTGTGAGCCGATCGACGTACTCATGAGAGCAGTATTGGCTCCCCCGATCCGAATGGTGAATTGGATGACATCCTTCCGGCAGATCCGCCAAAGCTTTACCAACTGCCGTCAGACATCCGGCCGCAGAAAGATCGTCGTTGCAATGAAAACCGACGATCTTGTGAGAGTGCAAATCCATATTCAACGATAGGTATTCAAAACCTTCCAGAGTCCGAATGTACGTGATGTCGTTGACCCAAACCTGGTTTGGCGCCGTCAATTCCATTCCGATAATCAGGTTCCTGAAAACAGGCAGGGAATGCCTGGAATCAGTCGTCCGCGGTGACTTCGGAAGTGGCGGCACCAGCAAATCCCGGCCCCGCAGGATCTCGAACATCTTGTCACGACCAACCTCAATACCTGCATCCTGTAACTCATCATTCAGCATGTGATGCAGCTTCCGTGTCCCGATTCGTGGCTGCATCTGACGTTCATTTTGAACCAGCTGAACTACCAAATTCTCGTCTACACTCTTCCTCTTTCTGGCTTTCCTGCCTTTGTAATAGTTCTGACGGCTCATCCCCGTCTTCTTGCACAAACCCCCAATACTCACTCCGGAGAGGTTGTCAGTCATTTCTCGCGCCTGGTGGACTGCTTCCCACCGTGTTTTTTTTTGAATGCTTCAACATCGGTGTCCGTCCGTTTACACAGAATCTCGAA
>CAYSHZ010000385.1:0-1449 GCA_964430905.1 uncultured Thermoanaerobaculia bacterium
ATCTGCCCGGTGAAGAAGGCCTGACCCCGCACGCCCCGTCGGAAAGGGGCGCTCTTGAATTTCGGGATCCGGTCCCGGGCTTTGAGCCTGGGTCGGACCGGACGTTATGCCTCTTCATCTCCAGATCGGAAAACCAAACCACTGACCGGCGCAAAGGCTGCAAATAGGGCAACCAGGAAGAAGGAGGCGGCCAGGGTTGCTCCTGCAGCCACTGCGGAACCTGCCGGCGTACCCCGAAGGGCCGGGAAATAGACCGGTGCCACCAGCGGCACAAAAAACATCGCAGCTTGGGCAAGACCGAGGACCAGAAGGGTCACCAGGGTCGAAACCGGTTGGAGAAAAACACCCCTGAGCCCACGCAACCATGCCATCACAGACGAACGGGCATCAGGTCGCGTCAACTCCCAGGCTCCCCGGAGGGTCGCACCCCACACCAGGAACTTCACGATCGGACTGAGCACGATGCCGATGCCGATCAACAGGACCATGCGATCCTCGGCCATGGTCTGATAGGCCGCCTTGATGCCCATCGCCAACGGAACCCACACGACCGATAGGAAAAACAGCAACGCTATCAGGGCGACGAGTGAAAGCCTGCAGTAGCGCCACCAGGCATCGACACCCAACCCGAGAATATGGGACACTCCGGCACGGGGACCCTCGGCATCCCACACCGATGCCCGGGCGACACCGCCATGCCACAGGATGGTCCAGACCCACGTCCCGAGAAGGGCCACGACCAACCCGATACCAACCGTGCCCGGACTCTCCCGAAAGACATTCGAGATCAAGAGCAGTCCATCCCCTGTGGGAAGGTCAAAACCGTCGGGCACCATGCCAAAGATATCGTGAGCTGCCCGCCCGAGGATGGCCATCGGAGGCACCAGAAGGATCAGCCCCACTGCCCAAACACTCAACACCAGTCCCCACTGTCGCAGGGCAAAGACCAGTCCCCAGGAGATTGATGGTCGATGTGTTGCTTTCATGCCTAACTCCATGGCAGGACTCCCAGCGTCACCAGGCTCATGGCGCCTGGGACCCACCACAGACGGTGCGCGGCCTGTCTCCAGTCGGGCCGGGCTCGCCAATAATTGTCGGCCCTGTTGCCTTCGAGAACCCAGATACCGTCCGGATCGACGACGACGGACTCCAGCCGCTGGGAACTCTCGAACTCGTAACGGATCCAACGCTCCCGGCCGTTCCACTCTCGTCGTTCCTCTCGACCATCCGAAAACCGGAATGAGATTTCGACCGGTCCCCGGAAGTCTCCCCGACGCATGATGTCGGCCTGAATCTCCCAGACCGACACCTCGGCAGGACCAGCATCTGCGGTTGTGAAATGATCGGATGCCTCCAGGACCCAACGGTCGTCCACCCACGCCCAGCCCTCGGGCCGAGTCTTCTCATGCTGGACGATATCTGCAACTGCCCAGTCAACGACCGTATCTC
>CAYSHZ010000385.1:1459-3715 GCA_964430905.1 uncultured Thermoanaerobaculia bacterium
CCCCCTTGAGCGCCTGATTGAAGAACCATCCGAGATCCTCACCCACAACCTCGCTGAGAGTTTCAAAAAAGTCCTCCCCCGTTGGATGGCGGAAACGCCAAGTGTCAACATATGACCGCATGGCCCGCGCAAAAACACCGGGGCCAAGCAGACCCTCCAACGTCTTGAGCGACAACGCGGCCTTGTCATAGCTGGCCATGCCGTAATCCTCTCGGGTTCGAAAGGTCCAGGCCGGCCGGTCCACTCGAAGGGGATCTGTCCGAGACGCCCACGAGAAGCGCAGAAAAGCCAACGGTGCAGAAACCCTGATTTCCGGAACCAGGCCGTCATTGGTGATCGCCTCCCTGCACGAGGTCTCCGCATAGGTATTGAGGCCCTCGTCCAGCCACGCCTGTTCAGCCTCATTCGACGCGAGCATGCCCTGGAAATACTGGTGACCGAACTCGTGAATTGTTACGCTCTCGTTGAGTCCAAACCATGACATTGGCGGCCACTCCATCAGCTTCGAGGCCCCCGTGGTGACGAAGGTCGGATACTCCATGCCGGCGGCCCCCTCCGCCGTCGGCGGAGGCGACACCAGGGTCAACTGGGGATAGGGGTAGGCCCCGTAATAAAGGCCATACCAGGCGATGCCGAGCCGGGCACCCCGCAGCATGCGATCGGCCAAGGCTACCTGGGTCTGCGGCAGAAGCAGGCGAAGATGGACCGGAGGCAGTTCCAAATCCGCGGAACTCAAACCCAGAAGGGTCCGGGCCCGTTCCAGCCAGACGGCAGGCACATCACGACCCGGATCGAAATCACTCTCGACAACCGCCATGATTTCAGCCGGTGCAGCGCACCACGCAAAGTCATGGACCCGGTCCGCCGCGAAGGTCAAGCTCCGTTTCCCCGCTCTTCCCTCCGCAATCTCCCTCTCTTCCATGAGAGCGCCGGTCGCACCGACAACGAAATCCCCGGGGACCGTCACGGTGACCCGGTAGCGGCCGAAGTCAGAATAGAACTCCGTCGAGGGGTGGAACTGGTGGCAATTCCACCCAGCGGCCATTCGTCCACCGTGTCCGGCCTCTTCAAAGACGCCCAACTTGGGAAACCACTGACCGATCAGGTGAAAACCCCCGGCCCACCCCGTTCGCGCCATCAGCCTCGGCAGCTGGGCCTCAAAGACCAGATTCAGAGTGACCGACGCACCCGGCTCAACCGGGTGGTCCAGAAGGACCCGAGCAACCGAGAAATCTTCCGGGTTGTCGTCGTCAGGACGCTCGAAGGTCAGGCCCGGCAACAGATCGTCTCTGTTGTCCCGCTTCAGAGAAACAATTCGAATCCACCCCCAATCGTCATCCTCCATCTGACCGGTCCCCATTCCCCGAAGAAAGGTCGTGTGGTCACCCGAAAAGGCGTTGAGGTAGAGATGAAACCAGAGTTCGGCGGTAGGCGCCCCTCCGGAATTTGTCCAACGGATGGTCTGAGTACCCTGAAGTCGATGGGTCAAGGGATCCAACTCGACCGAGATTTCGTAGTTCACCGGAAACTGAGAGGTAAACCCGTCACAGGCCAAGACGACTCCGACGAGAAAGAATAGAAATCGGCGCATCAGCTCCCTCCGTCACCCTTCAGAGTGTAGCGTGGTGTCGGGTGTAAAACTCCGTCCTTTGAACAACGTTATAGTTACAGTATGAGAACGATATTGAACCTTCGGTTCTTCATGGCGATCACGCTTCTGATTTTCGCCCATACGACCTGGGCCGGTGACCCTCATTTCTCGTTGAGTATTTCAGCTAACGAACACCGATCATCCTCGCCGGCCCAGGAAGCTCAGCGGGCCCTCTGGAACGATCCGATGATTCGATTGAGGAGGGCAATGGACGCGGAGATCGGGCACCTCCTGATTGGGCAGCCCGGCGGAGGAAGAACACCACCTCTGGTTTCAATCGGCATGGGCGGCGGACTGCCACCGAGGATTCTCAGTGCGGCCATCGAGACCAATCTGGCTGCATCCATCGAGCCACCGACTGCCGTCGCATGGCCGTGGCTCGACGAAAATGAGCCAACCCCTCCTCCGATGGAGGAACAGTTGGCTCTGCTTCTCGGAAAACGACTCGAACAAAGGCTCGGATCGAAAGTCGAATCACCGCTCACCTATGGAGCGAGTGAAACTCAACTCCCAGCCACCAACTAACAACCTAGGCGCTTGCAAAACTCAGGAAAACCCGGGCGGGGATAAACCCCGCCCCTACGAACACATTGCGGTTTTTCTTT
>CAYSHZ010000386.1:0-3715 GCA_964430905.1 uncultured Thermoanaerobaculia bacterium
TTCCGAACCCGCGCCGTAGAACATGTGTTCCGTACGGAACAGGCCGATGCCTTCGGCGCCGAACTCGACGGCAGTCCGGGCGTCCTCGGGAGTCTCGGCGTTGGTGCGGACCTTGAGGACGCGGATCGCGTCCGCCAGTTTCATGAAGTCGACGAAGCGCGGGTTCTCGGTCGCGTCCATCATGTCCAGGGCGCCGGCGTAGACCATGCCCCGGGTTCCGTTGAGCGTCAGGACGTCGCCCTCCTTGAACTCCTGCCCGTTGACTTCCAGTGTCTTGGCCTCGACGTCGATCTCCATGCCGCCGGCGCCGACGATGCAGCACTTGCCCCAGCCGCGGGCAACCAGTGCCGCGTGGGAGGTCATGCCGCCCCGTGCGGTCAGAATGCCCAGTGCGGCCCGCATGCCCTCGACGTCTTCCGGATTGGTCTCCTCGCGGAGCAGCAGGACGGTCTCGCCCCGGGCCGCCCATGCGACCGCGTCGTCGGCGGTGAAAACAATCTTGCCCACCGCTCCACCGGGACCCGCCGGCAGACCCTTCGTCAGGACCTCGGCCTTTGCCTCGGAGGCGGGATCGATGATCGGGTGAAGCAGCTCGTCCAGTTGGGCGGGGGCGACCCGCATCACCGCCGTACGCTCGTTGATCATGCCTTCGGAGAGCATGTCCATCGCCATGTTGAGGGCAGCCGTTCCCGTCCTCTTGCCGGTCCGGGTCTGGAGCATCCAGAGGTGACCGTCCTGGATCGTGAACTCGATGTCCTGCATGTCGTGGTAGTGGCTTTCGAGGTTGTTACGGATCTCGACCAGTTGGGCGTAGGTCTCCGGCATGGCGCTCTGGAGAGAGGGGAGATGGCGGTTCTGGTCGTTCTTCGTGTCGTCGTTGAGGGGGTTGGGTGTGCGGATGCCCGCGACGACATCTTCGCCCTGGGCGTTGACCAGCCACTCGCCATAGAATTTGTTGTCGCCGGTCGCGGGGTTGCGGGTGAAGGCGACGCCGGTAGCCGACGTCTCGCCCATGTTGCCGAAGACCATTGCCTGGACGTTGACCGCCGTGCCCCACTCGGCAGGGATGCCCTCGATGCGGCGGTAGGCGATGGCGCGCTTGCCGTTCCAGGAAGCGAAGACCGCGCCGATGGCGCCCCAGAGCTGGTCGTTGGCATCATCGGGGAAGTCCGTGCCCAGGGTCGAACGGATCTCGGCCTTGAAGCGATCGACCAAGCTCTTGAGATCGTCCTCGGAGAGATCGGCGTCAGAGGCGTAGCCGTTGGTCTGCTTGACCTCTTCGAGCATGCGATCGAGTTTCTGCCGGATGCCCTGGCCCTCTGCAGGCTCAAAGCCGGCGGCCTTCTCCATGACGACGTCGGCATACATCATGATCAGCCGGCGGTAGGCGTCGTAGACGAAGCGCGGGTTGCCGGTCTTGGCGATCAGGCCGGGGATCGTCGCCGAGCACAGGCCGCAGTTGAGGATGGTCTCCATCATGCCGGGCATCGACTGGCGTGCGCCGGAGCGGATCGAGAGCAGCAGCGGGTTCTCGCTGTCGCCGAACGTGGCGCCCATGATCTCCTCAACCTTGGCCAGGGCCTCCTTGGCCTGTGCCTCAAGGCTGGCAGGATAGGTCTTGTCGTGGTCGTAGTAGTAGGTACAGACCTCGGTCGTGATCGTGTAGCCGGCGGGTACCGGGATGCCCATTCCGGCCATCTCGGCGAGATTGGCGCCCTTGCCGCCCAGTTCGTTCTTCATGTCGGTCCGGCCGTCGGCCGTGCCGCCGCCGAAGCTGTAGATATATTTCGTATCGCTCATCATTCTCCTCCGTCGATTTGCAGGATTGAGAGGTCGGCCAGGGTGAGGAAATCCTCCCCAAGCTGTTTCAGAAGGGCGATTCGATTCGCCCGGATTTTCTCGTCCTCGGCCATCACCAGGACCTCGATGAAGAAACGGTCGAGGGTGTCGGCGATGGGGATCATTGCCTCGAAGGCCTCCGTCACCCGATGCTCGGGTACCAGGCGTTCGAGGTCCGTGTGGAATGTCTTGATGCTATCGAAGAGTTCCTTCTCTTCCTCGTGCTCGAAGAGGGAAGGATCAACCTCGCCGCCCTCGTGTCCGTCCGTGATGTTGCGGACGCGCTTGAAGGCCAGGGCCAGCGCCCGGAAACTGTCGTTCGAACGAACTGCCTCCAGGGCCTCGGCGCGGGCGGTTGCCTCGGAAGGATCGGCCCAGCGCGTCGCCATGACGGCGTCCGCCGTATCGCCCGCGACCCCTGAGACATCCGTCAGCCGCCGTCTGAGCCGATCGGCCATGAACGAGTTGACCGCCTTGGTCACCTCCGCCGGGTCCTCGGATGCCTTGGAGGCCACGCCGGAGACGGCCGCATCAACCAGGGCCTCCAGATCGAGGGACCATGTGCTCTCGATGATGATCTTGACGATCGCCTGGGCAGCTCGCCTGAGGCCCAGGGGATCTCGGGAACCCGTCGGTTTCTCGCCGACGGCAAAGAGACCGACGATCGTGTCCATCCGGTCGGCGACGCCCAGAACCCGTCCCAGGACCGATGCCGGGATCATGCCGTCAAAGCCGACCGGTTTGTAGTGGTCCCGGGCCGCCGTCCACAACTCTTCGTCGGCGCCCTCAAGGCGGAGGTAGTGCCCGCCCATCACGCCCTGCAGTTCGGGGAATTCCCCGACCATGTGGGTCACCAGATCGGCCTTGACCAGCCGTGCCGCACGGCACAGCAGATCGGCCCCGAGGTCAAGTTCCAGTCGTTGCGCCAGGGTGACGGCCAACTCGCCGACTCTTTCGGCCTTGCTTTCCAGCGAGCCCAGTACGCGGTGCCACTCGACCCTCTCCAGGGTGGCGATCGAGTCTTCAAGCGGCTGCTTGCGGTCCTCGGAGAAGAAGAAGCCGGCGTCGGCCAGGCGGGCCCGGATGACCCATTCGTTGCCGAGGCGGATCAGATCTTCCGGATCGTCCCTGCGGTCGATGACCGAGAGGAAATGCGGCTTCAACACGCCTTCGTCGTCTTCCAGGATCAGGCACTTCTGGTGATGACGGAGGGTCGAGACAACGACCTCCGGTGGGAGGTCAAGGAATTCCCTGTCGAAGGCGCCGACGATCAGACCGGGCCACTCCACCAGTTCGACGTGTTCCGAAACCAGACGCGGGTCCTGGTGGACCCGGCAGCCCACGCTTGAGGCCAGCTCTTCGGCCGCCGTTTCCAGGGCCTCGCGCCTCTCGGTGGGGTCGACCATGACCGAGTGTGCCTTCATCGTCCCGGCGTACTCGGGCGCCCCGGCGATGTCGAAGGCGTCGGGACTGTGGACCCGGTGGCCGACGGTCGTGCGTCCGCTTGCAATGCCGAAGGCCTCGAACGGCACGATCTCGTCATCGAGCAGGGCGACGATGCCGTGGACCGGGCGAACGAAGAGGAACCGGCCCAGACCCCACCGCATCATCTTCGGAAATCGAAGGGACGAGAGGATCTTCGGCGTCACCTCGGCCACAATTTCCGACGTCGGGCGGCCTTCGTGGTGGACCGTCGCCGCAAGGTATTCGCCCTTGTCGGTCTGGGCCCGGCCCAGTTCTTCGAACGGCAGACCCGCCTTGGCGGCAAATCCCAGTCCGGCCTTGGTCGGGGCGCCATCCTCGCCGACCGCGATCCTGACTGGCGGACCCGTCAGTTCCTCGACGCGGTCCGCCTGCTTGGCGGGGAGGTCGGCGA